>JAITER010000083.1 GCA_031281945.1 Spirochaetaceae bacterium
AATATGACTTTTGCAAGGTTTGCCGGAAGCCGAATCACACGGCTTACGGCATGGAAAACATGGAGCTTTTTTCGCTTTGATGCGCAAGTGATAGGAGCGGGAATTACACATAAATCCGCTTGGCGGATTTATGTGTAATTTGAGCGGAAAGCGCGGTTTTTGCGCAGCAAAAATGCGCCCTGCCAAAAAAACGGCGTTAAACCATTCGCTTACGGTCTGCTCCAAGCTAGGAGCTTATTGTAATTACAAAGCCCGTTGCCGCGCGAAAAAGAAAACCTTCCAGCGGAAGAGGGGTTTCATCATTTAAAAGAACCATCGTTTCGCCTTCCACGTACCAGTATAGATTGCGGCCAAAATTAAAACCAAGCCGCATCCCTCCAAAAACAGCGGAAAAGTCGCTTTTTGTAGTGGAAAGAATAATATTTTCATATATAGCCCGCCCCGTAATAACGCCTGAATCAATGCGTATGGTAAACGGGGCGTTTTTTCCGTATATATCCAAACGCCCGAATATTTTATTGCGCGTAAAATCTTTGAACATGGTGTTTGTTTCAATTATTGAAATAGTCCTAAATTCAGCCCTTGCGCTCGCTATTATGTTATAAAGCCAAAATCCGGCTTCCACGTCCATCATTGCGATGGTGCGGTTGCCGGCTATCTCGGTGAAGGCGCCGATGCTTGACGAATACTTTAAAGAAGCGAAAGCCACATCGGGGGCGGTGAATCCAAAGCCTATCACCAGGCCTCTGTCCATACGGCTGAACTCTGGGGCGGGGCTTTCAAAAAAAAATCCCACGTCTATGTTAAACGCCCTGAAAGTGAAGCCCAAGCCTAAGTTAATCATGTAATCCATAAGAGGGTCTATTTCGTAGGAAATACTGTAATCAAACACCCTGCCAAAAAAACCCTTAAACGCCGCTTTCGTGAAAATTAAGTCTTCAACCGCTGGGCTCGCGTCTGAAGCGGACTTGTCGAAAAAAGAATGATCCACGCCGCCGCTTACGCTTATAATTTGCGAATAAGCAAAAAAAGGAATTAAGAAAAAAAATAAAAGAAAAAAACGCCGGTTCACGAGGTGATTTTAACGGTTACCCGCCGCGCGCGCAATGTACGCCGGTTGCGGCGGGTGTTTTGGGCTATGGGGGTAGCGGCGAATTTTAACTATCGTGTATAATGAGCAGTTTTATTTAAAACTATTAATTATTTTAATGGAGTTGACATGGAATTAAACGCTATTGTAAATGAATTTCGCGCTGATAAAAATCAGGTTGATTTTTTACGGAACGTCGCCCAATCTATCGGAAATATTGTTAAAAACAACAGCAATTATTTGGTAAGGGTGAAAAAAACCGCGCACGCGGGCTCGGTGTATAAAAATACGCTCCTTAAAAACCATTTGGAAGTTGATTGCGTTTATATTTTGGAACGCGGTTACGGATTGCCTTTGTATGGTATGCTAATGGAAATAGAGAACATTTTAAAATGGAATCTTCCCGCTGGAACGCGATTTAAAAAAAACACGCATTCAATATCAATTGAATTGGAAAGAAAAATCGGCCGCGTCAACGTCGACGTTCTGGCGGCGTATGAAGTTAACAGCCCGTTGCAGATGATGGAAGTTAGAAATCACGACGCTTATTACGGTTCAACAGCTTTATTCAATAAAAAATATTTTAACAATATGACTAGAATCTACCCGCGTTTTTCTGATTTGGTTCTTTTGCTTAAGCTGTGGAAAGATTCCCGCTCAATCCCGCTTAATGCCTGTATGCTGGAATTAATAGCCGCAGAAGCCGTGAGCCGCACAAGAGAAGGCGAGGATTTTTCGTTTTTTCTTGAAATGTGCTTTAGAACCATGCAGTCTTTCGCCTCCGGCGGTCCGGTAGAACCCGTGTATTGGGATGAATATTTAGACGGCGCGGATATAGATTGCAGTTACGGCCAAAACGGGTTGTTGATGATAGACCCCGCTGATCCAAACGAAAATTTAGCGAAAGATATTTCCACGCAAGATATAAACTACATAAAATCGCAGGCGTCCAAGGCGGCGTGTTTTATGCGCAAAGGTGAATATAGTTTTTTATACAGCTGAAATTAGGCGCCGGAAGCCGCCGGGATTGCGGCGCCGGTTGAAAAACTTACGGCGCGGCTACGCAACCACGGTTTCCGGCGCAGGTTGCGTAGCCGCCGCCTACGAACGGCTCAAACCCAAGCAGGGGGGGGGGGGGCTAAAGCTCATCCGGCGTATACAACCCTGTTTTTGTAAGAACAAGCGGTCTTTTTTCATGGTAGCGTCTTTGTAAAAATGGAAGGGCCGCTTTTATGTCTTTTTCAAATTCCGCCTGGTCTTCCTGGCGTATGATGTAAAAATTTTTCACTTGGCCGTCTGCGGACGTTACTTTATACGTCCTGCATTTACCGCCGCCGCCTAATTTTTCTTTAACGTTAAAAACGGCGTTTATCATAATCTGTTGAAATTCCGCCTTAATTTCTTTTCGGCGCCTTTTTTCCCAGTCGCTTTCCGATTCGCCATTTTGACGCTTCGCCTTTTTTAAAAAGGCGAAGAAATCTTTTTCTTTGGGAAGCGGTGAAAAATCACCCCACTTGCCTATTCCGACGGTTGAACTGGCGCTTTTCTTTTTGGATTCCGCCAAGTTTTCTAAATCTTCCACCGTGTAATCCTCAAAATCAATATCGCGGTCTTCCGGCAAAGAGCCTATCTCCAAATAACCGCATGAAGCTATTGAATAGTCGCGCACCGTTTCACAGACTGAGCAAATTATTTTTCCGCTTTCTATTTTATTTTCACCCGCTTCCCGCGCAACTGGAACCACTATGGATTTTTCCACCATTTCGCCGCAGGTTGCGCAATAAAATTTCACCGTAATTTTCGCGGTTGACCCTAAGTTAAATTCATGAAGTATCATAAAATTATTTTACGCTTTAGTTTATCCCGTTTTCTAATCCCCGGAGAATATACGCTTTAACATCCCGCCGAATCCGGCCCCCCGGATTTCCGTTTTTTCCAGCCGGCCTACAATGTGTTGTATGCACTGCGACGCTTTGCATCTGGGGGTTTCCACGGAAAAGGGCTTTTGACGCAAAACGGCCTGCACAACTGATTCATCTTCGTACACAAAACCTAAATATTCAAGTTTTACATTTAAAAATTGTTGAACCACTTTAATTAGTTTGTCCGCCACCTTGTTCGCCTCGCCGGCGTTGGCGACGCGGTTTACAATCAAATTTATTCCCATTTCCGCGTTGTCTATTTTGGTGGCTATTATTTTAATGATGCCGTAAGCGTCCGTTATAGCCGTAGGCTCCTTGTTCGTTACGATCACCACATCATCGGCGGGAACTGTAAAATCTATAACATTATCCGAAACTCCGGCCCCCGTATCCAAGATGATGATGTCGAAACTGGCCAGCGTCTGCATCTCTTCTATAAAGCCCTGGCGTTCTTCCGCCATCATATTCGCTATTTCGGAAAAACCGGAAGCTCCGCCTATAAAAGAAATGCCGTAAGGAGTTTCCACCAAAATTTCCTTCATCTTTTTTTGTTTGCGTATAACATGAAGCAGATTATATTTTGGAATTGCGTTAAGCATAATATTTACGTTGGAAAGACCTAGGTCGACGTCCATAACCACTACTTTTTTGCCCATGCGCGCGTACGAAATAGCCATATTTACGGATATGTTCGTTTTACCGACGCCGCCTTTTCCGCTGGCTACAGTGATAATCCGCGTCTTTTTGATTTCTCTTTGGAGAGAGCCCCCCTGCGGCGCGGACGTGGAGCCGCCTTTTTTTTTCATCATTTCGCGTAATTCTTCGGCTTGATCTTCCATCACTTAACTCCAAAACGTTTTTCCAAACGGTCTCTATTCGCTTCAAAACCGTCCAGATTAATCAATAACCGGATGGGATTCGCTTTTTGTAAATAACGGGGAACTCCTTGACCGTCCGCTATATACGCTATTGATTTTCCAAGTTCAGAAAGCGCGCTTATCACGTTTCCGGCGCGCATGGTTTCATCCAATTTGGTTATAATTACGGAACTGTAAGCGAAAATTTCGAACTGTTTTAATATTGAAACCATATCAGGCGCCTTGGTCGCGGCGGACATGGCTAAAAAATACTCCGCCTTGCTTCCGCAGGCGTCCAGCATCTTTTTCATGTAAGCTAGCTCCGCGCCGTCCCGCGGGCTTCTTCCCACGGTGTCGACGATTATAACTTCCGCGCTTTCACCCATAAGGGCGATTGTTCTTTTAAGATCCGCGTCGTCCCGGGCCAGTTCGCATGGAATTCTTATTGTATCCGCGAATTTCTGAAGCTGCTCAATAGCCCCCAGCCTAAACTGGTCTATAGTTATAAGGGCCGTGTTAAAATTCCGGCCCAGGCCGTAATCCGCGCCAAAAACAAAACGCGCCGCAAGCTTCGCGACCGTGGTCGTCTTGCCGACGCCGGTAGGCCCGACAATTACGATAATGCGCGGGAATTTGTAATGCTTTTCTTCACTATAAATACGAATTTCATCGCCAGCGCGTTCCAAAACCAGCTGTTCAAGTTCATCGTAGTCGTTAAGCGTGTCGTAAGGCGTCTCTTTTTTTAGTTTATCAAGCATTTTTTTACGAAATGAAGGTAAAAAATCATTTTGTTCCAGCAAGGCTTCTATGCGCTTTATATTTTCGTTTTCGGGCTTTTCCGGCGCGTTCTGCGGCATTTCGTCCAACTTTTCGCGCAAACCCTTTACTTCCGCCAAAATTTGAGTGATTTTTGGGTCGGCGCCCGTTATTTGCTGCGACTTAGCGAGTATTTTTTCTTTTTCGCCTAAAAACAAGTCTTCTTCAGGGGGTTTTTGCGCCGGATTTTTATTATATATCCCAAAAGCGTATTTTGATAAATCAGGATCAGGCATTAAATAACAGGTTAATTCAACATAATCTTTTTTAAAAAAACCCAAAAAACCGTTGGTTTTTTTATCCAGCGTACGAACTACTTTTATATTTTTACCGTATAGTTCCCTGGCGCGCAAAAGGCATTCTTCCTGACTCGCGCCCTGTATTGTAAACACGCCGTTTTCTATACCCATGTTGATTTTTCCATATATCAGAATTTTAGACTAATCTAAAAAAACTATATCATCAAGATAGATTCTCTTTTTATCCGTGAACGCGCTTTTTTTTGTTAAAACCGGCGCCGCGCGGCCTTAAGACTTTTCGCCGTAAAACGAGCCGCTTTCCGCAAGAGCCGCATTTAAAGCCGAAAACCATGCGGGAAGCGGCGGGGTCTGTTGGGCGCGAATTCCTGTTTTTCGCTGTTTTAAAACGCCGTTTTTTGGAGGGGCCGCGGTAGCTTGAAATTGAAGGCGGACGGCGCTATATTTGCTTTCATTCAAAGTATGTTCGCAAAGCGTCCGGTTTTGCGGGCGACTCTATTTAGGAGCCTAAAATTATGGTAAAAAACGAGCTGATTCAACGCAGTCCGGTAAGGATTTTGGAAAAAGCTATGCATGGAAGCTTAAAACCGGGTGAAATGGGAGTTGTAGCCGGGCCGTCCGGGCTGGGCAAAACTTCGGTTTTGGTTCAAATAGCGCTCGATAAATTATTTCAAGACAAAAAAGTTATACACATATCGTTTACGCCAAACGCCGATTTTGTTTTGGATTGGTATTCCATTGTGTTCAATGAACTTATAAATAAAAAAAACGTGGAAAACGCGGGCGCTCTTAAAGAACAGCTCGCCGCGAACCGCATCCTTATGAACTTTAGCCAAACAGGGGTTGATTCGGACGTAATCCGCAAAAGCCTTCATTCCATGATAGTGGAAGGCGGTTATAAAGCCGAAACAATCATAATAGACGGCTTTGATTTTTCCACTCCCAGTTACGAACGCATTAAAAGTTTTAAAGATTTTATACAAGAAAGAGGGATTTCGGCCTGGTACAGTTGCGCCGTCACCGAAACAGCCCGCCCCGGAGAAAAAACCATACATCCTTATATAAAAGACCTGGAAGAAATTTTTGACTGCATAGTCGACATAGACTCAAAAGCCGGCCATCTGGAGCTTTCTGTAGTTAAAAGCCGCAAAGAAACTGAAAACGCCGGGCGTCCCGTTAAACTTGACCCAAAAACGTTGCTTTTGCTTGATTCTTAAAACAACCATTTGAGTTTTTAAAAAACTCAAATGGCCTCCTTCCAAATTGCATCTTGAAATATGCTTTGTAAGTTGCTTGACTTTTCGTCCTTTGTTGTATATTATCGTGGAATACTATTAGGCATAGTAACTACCTCATACTAGCCCTTCAATCAGTTTTTCCTGGTTGAAGGGCTTTTTATTTAATTTTCACCTTCTTTTTATTTTTTTCTGTTAAGCCGCGATGACAACGCTCTTATGTAAACGCGATAGAAACGTCCTGTTTGGCGGAATACCGGCGGAAGAAGACGATGGGCGGCAGGGGCGGACGGTTTACACGCCGGAAACTCCAGCCGGCGCCAATTCCAGGCCGTTATGGAAGCCCGGTACGAAACTTTAGGTGAAGACGCCGGCGCGATTGTTTCGGATATGCGAAACGTTTCAGGCGATTACATGACGGCTTTGCGGGAAGTTGCGGCGGCTAAAAGCGTCCAAAAAAACGCGGGGGCGAATAGGGCGATTTACGGCTCTTATACAAGCGATAATACAGAACTTTACGGGATAGAAGATTTATGGGGAAGCCGCAAGGGTTATAATAGACGCTTATAAAAACAGGGAGTGGAATCTTTTTTCAAAAAGAAGCCGCCGCCATAATTTGCGCCGAATTCACATTAAACGGCTGTAAAGACTGGGTTTTACCAACCTGCAAAGTTTTTTTTAAGATGCTGTAGCTACTGGGCGGGCCGCCCGCCGCCGTTTTTAACGGTTTTAATTTTCAATACAACAAGGCTTATTGGCGTCCCGGCGTCAATAAGCGGGCGGTATATACAAGGCTCCGCATCAAATATGGATTTCTTCCCCGTATGCGGACAGCGCCGCGACGGGCCTTGAGCGTTGTTACGTCCGGCCCTGAGCGTTATTTTTAACGGTTCTCGCCGCGCCTCCGCCGCCCGGCTGGAACGGCGAAAGCGTTAAACGGAGTTTAAATCAACTGCATCCTGTGGTTATTCCGCAGGTTTCGCATTTCGCGCAAGAACCGTTTCGCACAAGCGTAAAAAAACCGCAGGACGGGCAGGGGTCGCCTTCGTAGCCCCTAAAACGCGCTTTTTTAATTTTTTGCGCCAGGGCGTCTTCGCCGCCTGACTGCTGTTTTTCGTTTTCAGCCGCGTCTTTTTCCTTTTTTTTAGCGCGGCTTTCAACCAAAGGCTCCGACACTCCGGTTGGGTGCAAGTCTTGCGGCTTAACATGGGCTAAATCATCGCGTTTTAAGTAGCTTACAGCCAGATCCCGAAAAATATAGTCTATTACGCTTGTGGCCATTTTAATGTAATCGTGGCCTTTTACAGACCCCGAAGGCTCAAATTTAGAAAAAGTAAACGCTTCCACATATTCTTCCAGAGGAACCCCGTACTGAAGCCCCAAAGAAACGGATATAGCGAAACTGTTCAAAAGCCCGCGAAACGCCGCCCCCTCTTTGTGCATGTCTAAAAAAATCTCTCCCAAAGAACCGTCTTTGTACTCGCCGGTGCGCAGGAAAATTGAGTGGCCGCCGATTTTCACCTTTTGCGTGTAACCGTTCCTTCTGCCGGGCAAGCCCTCCCTTTCGCCCCGCAAAGCCGCGCCGGGCGCCGTAAAAGGTTTAGCCTTGCTTGCGCCGGGCGCCGCCTCCTGAGTTTTGGTCGCGGCGTTTACGGAAAGTATGGCGGACGCTATTTTGTCGTCTTGCGAGGCGAAAGCCGAAAGCGGCTGCGAAAGTTTGGAGCCGTCTCTGTACAGGGCCACGGATTTAAGGCCGCTTTCCCAGGCTTCGATATAAGCCGCGGAGACGTCCGCGCAAGAGGCGGTTTTCGGCATATTGATGGTTTTGGAAATCGCCCCGCTTATAAAAGGCTGAACCGCGGCCATCATGCTTATGTGCGCGCTTACGCTTATAGAACGGGTTCCAAACCGCCCGCAGGGGGCCGCCGTGTCAAAAACAGCGTAATGTTCTTTTTTTAGATAAGGCGCGCCTTCCAGCGAATAAGCCCCAAAAAAATAAAGTTCGGCTTTTTCTATTTCTTCATCCGTAAAATCGCATTTCCGCCCTTTAAACGCCGTTTTCAACGCCTTTTGAAGGTTTTCGTCTGAAAAAAGCTCTCTCTCTAAAGCCTCTATTTCTTGGGAGCTTAAACCTTTTTCCGCCAACGCCTTGTGATTTATGATTGGAGCGTCTTTTAAAGAAAGCGCCCCCAGCGCGTAAGAAACTATTTTTTCCGCTTTTTCCCGCCCGTAGCCCAAAGATTCAAGGGCTTGCGGGACGGATTTGTTGATTATCTTAAACACGCCGCCGCCGCTTAATTTCTTGAATTTTACAAGAGCGAAATCCGGCTCTATGCCTGTGGAATCGCAATCCATCAAAAGGCCTATGGTGCCGGTCGGCGCAACCGCGCTCACCTGGGCGTTGCGAAAACCGTGTTTTTCGCCGGCTTTTAAAGCGCGCTCCCAGGCTTCGCGGGCCGCTTTAAGCAGATTGGGAGGGCATATTTCAACGTCAACGCCGCGGGGGATTTTGTTTAGCCCCTCATATTCATTTGCGCTTGCGTTTAACGCCGCCCGCCTGTGGTTGCGTATTACGCGCAACATAGCGTCCGCGTTTTGCGCAAAGCCGTCGAAAGGCCCTTTCTCCGAGGCCATAAGAGCGGAGCGCGCATACGCCTCGCCTGTCAGAATCGCTGAAAGCGCCGCCGCGACAGACCTTCCTTCCTCAGAATCGTAAGGCAGGCCCATGCGCATAAGAAGGGCGCCCAAATTTGAAAATCCCAAGCCAAGCGTCCTGTATTTGTAAGAAAGCCCGGCGATTTCCCGCGACGGGAATTGCGCCATAGTTACAGAGATTTCCAAAACCACCGTCCAAAGACGTATAGCCTGTAGATAGCCTTCAACATTGAAAGCGCGTTTTTTTACGTCGTAGAAAGAGGTTAAGTTGATGGAAGCCAGGTTGCAGGCCGTGTCGTCTATAAACATATATTCGGAGCAAGGATTGGAGGCGCGTATTTCGCCCGCGGCTGGGCAGGTGTGCCAGTCATTTATCGTGGTGTGGTATTGAAGGGCCGGGTCGGCGCAACGCCAGGCGGCGCTTACAATTTCGTCCCAAAGTTCTTTCGCCGGAAGAGTTTTTGATATTTCGCCTCCCACCCTAAACCTTAGATTCCATTCCTCGCCGTCTAAAACCGCCCTCATAAAATCGTCCGTAACCCGAAGGCTGTTGTTGGAAGATTGCCCGGAAACTATGTTATAGGCCTCTCCATCCCAGTCCGAGCTAAAAAACGGGCTTTCGACGTCTTTTCCTTCCTCCAAAAGACGCAAAATCTGGTAAATATACGAACCTGGAACGCCTTTTTGCAAAGAGTCTTCCAAAGCCTTTTTTAATTGAGCGTTTTCTTTAACATCGAAAGCGCCGTCTTTTACGCAATCGCGCCGCCCGCCTTTAAATTCCCAAACCGCCTGTTTTATCTCATTTATACAACGGCTTAAATTGAAAGAACCCGCGCTAATTGAAGCCGCTTTGTACTCCTCGTTCACTTTCCAGTTTATGTACTCTTCCACGTCCGGGTGATCCACGTCCAGGGTCGCCATTTTCGCCGCCCGCCGCGTGGTTCCGCCGCTTTTTATGGCGCTTGCGGAACGGTCGCCCACTTTTAAAAATGAAAGCAGCCCGGAAGACGCCCCGCCTGACGATAATTTTTCGTTGGCGCCTCTAATGCGTGAAAAATTTGAGCCGGAGCCGGAGCCGTATTTAAAAAGCCGCGCCTCTTTTAAAGCCAGGTCCATGATGCCGCCGGAATTTACAAGATCGTCTTCCACCCCCAAAATATAACAGGCGTGGACTTGCGGCCTTTGATAAGAACCCGTTGAAGCCTCAACCGTTTGGGTTTCCGGATTATAAAAATAATGCCCCTGCGCGGGGCCGTCTATGCCGTAAACCGCGAAAATTCCAGTGTTAAACCACTGCGGGCTGTTGGGAGCGGCCGTTTGACGGCATAGCATAAAGCATATTTCATTGTAAAAAATTTCAGCGTCTTCTTTCCCGTTAAAATAACCGTTTTTAAAACCCCAATCCGTCCAGGTGAACGCTAAACGGTGAAAAACCTGCCTGCAATCATGTTCAGCCCCGTCAGGCGGCAATTCAGAGCCGGGGTCTGTTTTGGCAAACTGAAATCCGGCGTTTCCGTCAAAACCGCCCCTCCATGCGTAAACAAGGTTTTTAGGAACTCCGGTTTTACGGAAATATTTTTGGGCCAATATATCCGACGCGCTCCCGCTCCAAAAAGAAGGGACTACGACCGTCTCCTCAAAAAAAATCCGCTTTCCTTCAGCGTTTTTTATTTCGCTCTTTCGTTTTTCAAACTCAACGCCTTCGTATGGAAAAGCCGCGCCTTCCGTAAAAAAGCTTTCAATTTTCATATTTTAAACTCCCCTCATTCACCTTCTTTTTTTAAATAAGAGTGTTCAAGAACTCGCATTCCCGGACGGCAACCGCTTAAAAAACGCGAAATTCCGCCCGCCAGGCGGCAGGTTTATTCAACAAACCCAGGTTTTCGCGCTTTCCGTAGAGTACACAATATTGAATAGCACTATATACAGTGTACTTGTTACGCAAGGCAGTGTAAGGAAGGGGCGGGAAATAGTCAAGTCTTTTGCGCTAGAGCGCATTCCGGCGCAAACCGGGCGGCGGGCGCGGCTTTTAACCGCCAGGCGGCTGTTACGATTGAAAGGCTTGACCTTTTAAAAAGATTTACTTATGCTACACCAAGGTGCGGCGTGCGTTTTATACGAAAGCGGCGCATTGTACATTTGGCGCCGTACCCAAGCGGTAAGGGAGAGGCCTGCAAAGCCTTTATGCATCAGTTCGAATCTGATCGGCGCCTTTTTGGTTAATTATATGCGGCTTTTATAGCGGAGCCGCTTCATGGCAAAACTATGGTGCCAAGCGGTTCGTCTTCTTCAACAACCCTTCGCAAGGCCCCCTCAACGCAAGCGTTTATTATCTGTACTTTTTTAACGCCTTCTTTAATCGCGAGCCGGCAACAGTCAATTTTCGGAATCATGCCGCCGGATATAACTTTATTTTTTTGCAGTTCATCTAGTTCTTTAATATGAATTTCGCGAATAAGAGTTTCCGGTTTTTTGACGTCCAGCATAATTCCGGGAACGTTGGTCATTAGTATAAACGAAGGCGAGGAAAGCGCGCCGGCTATTTTAGCCGCGGCGTAATCGGCGTTCACATTAAGCGCGAGTTCTTCTTCCGCTTCGCAAAAAGCCACCGGAGCGATTACCGGAATTAAAGCGTACGGCTGGGGAGGCAGATTTATCAAAGAAAGCAAAAATTGAACGCCGACCTCTTCAACTTCACCTACAAGCCCCAGATCCTCTCCAAGGGAGCCTTTTATCCTGCGCCCTTTTAAAAGGCCCGCGGAAAAACCGCAAAGCCCTATAGCGCGGGCGCCGTTTTTATTTATTAGGGCGCAAATTTCGCCGTTGATTTTCCCGCGCAAAACCATGCTTACAATGCGCATTGTTTGCGAATCGGTGTACCGCAGGCCGTTTACAAAACGTTTTTCTATTCCGGCTGTTTTAAGCATGGCGTCTATGTCAGGGCCGCCGCCGTGAACAAGCGCGATTTTTTTTCCTTTTTTGTTTAAGGCGGCTACATCGCGCGCGACTGATTTTTTTAAACCGTCGTCCGTCATTGAACTTCCGCCGTATTTTATAACAAAGACGTCATTTTTCATACAATTTTAGCGTACAACCGGACGGCTCAAACGTCAACACGTTTTACGCGGCGCTGGCAGCCGTATTAGCCGCGATTAATTAGCGTCCGTCAACAAAAAAACCGGTTGCATTATGGACGGGCGCTAATTAGGCGTCCGGCTTTTAACAGTATTGTTTTAAGATAATCCGCTTCTTTTTGTGTAACGGCGGCGCGGGATAGAATGCTTCTAAAAAAATCAAGCTGTTCAAAATTGTCTTTGTTGGCGTAAAACCCGCATTTTTTTAACAATGAATAAGTTTCGCCGCAAATTTTATTTATTTCGTCCTGGTTAAGCGGCTTCCATTGGCCTTGCGGCTCGTTGTAAACGCCTTCTTGCAGGGCGCAAAACAGCTCGTAGCAGTAAATTTGAACGGCGTGAGACAGGTTTAAAGACGGGAAGGCCGGAGAAGCCGGTATGTGGGAGGCCGCCGAACAAAGGTTTAGTTCTTCTTTGGTAAGGCCGGTGCGCTCGTTGCCGAAAACTATAGCGGCCGCGTCTCTTTTCCCGCCTTCGGGAAACGCGGGCCTGTTTTTTAAAAATAAAGCGATCTCGCGGACAGACGCCGTGGGTTTACGTTTTTCGCCTCTCCTGCGCGTGGTTCCAACCACAAAAGAGCAATCCGCGACGGCCTCTTTAAGAGTTCCGTAAATTTCCGCCGCCTCAAAAACGTCGAAAGCATGGACGGCGAGTTGTTTTACGCGCTCCGCGTCAAGAGCGGGCGGTGAAACCAGTCTAAGGCGCGAAAAAGACAAATTTTTCATGGCGCGGCATACGGCGCCGGCGTTTCCGGCCTCGGAAGGGCGGCATAATACAATTACAATATCGTTTACAGTTAAAGCCATGCGCGGGCGTCCGGCGGCTAAAAAAAGCTGGTGCGCAATTTCTGTTCCTTGTTGAAACGTTCAATCGCTAAGTTGATTAGTTTTTCAATTAAAGCCTCGTAAGAGAGGCCGCCGGCCTCCCACAGTTTTGGATACATGCTGATTTTTGTAAATCCCGGCATGGTGTTAATTTCGTTTACAACAAGGCTTCCGTCTTTTTTTAGAAACATATCTACGCGGCTTAAACCCTCGCAACAAAGGGCGTTAAAAGTTTTTACGGCGAGAGATTTTATCTCTTCATGTTTTTCGGCGCTTATTTCCGCCGGAATTTTTAAAACCGCGCCTTTTTCATCCAAATATTTGGCTTTGTAAGAATAAAAACCGGAGGATGGGATAATTTCACCGGCGGCGGAGGCGATAGGATTTTGGTTTCCCAAAACTGCGCATTCAATTTCGCGGCCTTCTATAGCTTCTTCCACAAGTATTTTTGAATCGTACAAAAAAGCTTCCGCCAAAGCCTTTTCGTATTCCGTTTGATTATAAGCTTTATTAACGCCTACGGAAGAACCCATATTGGCGGGTTTTATAAAAAGAGGAAGGGAGAGCTCTTTCGCCGCAGCGGAAAATGGAAGGTCTTTTAAGTTTTTAACCGCGACCCAGCGGGCCACCGGAACGCCTGAGTCGCGCAAAAGGCGTTTGCAAACGTCTTTGTCCATGCTCGCGGCGGAAGCAAGGACGCCGCAACCCACAAAAGGAACCCCGGCTGTTTTTAACGCGCCTTGAATAACCCCGTCCTCTCCCATGGGGCCGTGAAGTATAGGGAATATGACGTCAAGCTTTAACGCGCCGCCGCATTCTATGTTTAAAACGCCGCCGCATTCAGGAAGCAACGCGGAACGTTTTCCGTTATATTCTATTTTTATTTCTGAAGGATCGTTTTGGTTTTTTATAAATTCTTCCAGGCCGCCTTCGATATAAAACCATTTTCCGGTTTTATCTATGCCTATAAGATGCGGCTCGTAAGGGCCTTTTTTTACGGCGTTATATATATTTACAGCCGATTGTATTGAAACTTCATGTTCGGCGGATTTTCCTCCAAACAGTATTCCGATTTTTAGTTTTCCGCCGGCGTTCATGCGCACCCTCGTTTTTTGCTTCTACACATGAAAAAGATAAATATCGTTTATTTTATAGGCTTCCGTAATGGAAAAACCCCTGTACGAGTTGGTTACGCTTTTTGAGCTTATTGAAAAATTATAATTTACGGTTTCATAACCGGGCGCTTCAATTTTTATGGTGTAATTAAAGTTTTTTTCCTCTCCCGGTTTTTCCGTTTCTTCCGCTTCCGGCCAAAAAGTATAAGTTCCTTCCATATCCTTTACAAGGTCGCAAGGATTTTGCCAGTTTTCGTTACGCATTTTTACAAGGTTTCCGGCGGAAAGCAATTCAATTTTTACATCAAACATAGGCGTAAAAGAAGATCCGTTTAACACGCGGCCTACTACAGCCGGGACGTCGTAAAAAAAGACTTCTTTAGCGTTTTCGGCTTCGCCCTCGCACAATTCGTGGTTGCATTCGGGCCTTCTATTATTCCGGCTTATCATTTCTATAGCTTTGTAAGCCGAAATTGAAATATCCGTCATTATTTGTTGCCGCTCAAAACTATCATGGAAAGTGCGTATGACGCCCCTTCCAGAAGCTATGTAGTGAGGCTTCGTCCGGTTTAGCACATAACAAGCCGCGTCGATTCTGCATTGGGCGCAACAACAAAAATTTTTGTATTTTTCACTTCCGCTTTTTTTTTCTTTTTGTATGGAATTATAGATTTCGTCTATTCTTGTAAAAACGAAACCTTCCATAACATTGTGGACGCCGGTGTTTTTAGCGCTCATAATGTTCTCCTAAACGTTTTATTTAAGCGGCGGCCCGCTTAAATAAAACTATATCACGCTCTGGGCCGTAACGTATAGCACGAAAGTCATGGCGGATTTTTGGCGAAAAAACTTCCCGCATCCGGGCGGGCGGCGAGAGCCTCTTTCCATGAAAGCGGAGCCGTAAAAAACGGTTTTAAAAGACTCCTTGCGTTTTTACGGAGCTTGATATAATTTTATTGATGAACTCAAGCAAAACAGCGGTGCGCTTGCGCGGGCGTAATACAGTTGGGGGTAAGAAGACGAAGGGTTTGACTCCCTTTATTCATAAAACAAATGGAGGCGTGTATGTATTTTGACGCCGCGAAGCCCTGGGTCGTCGTAAGTGAAAAAGGGTGTGAAGAAATCGCCAAAAACGCGGCTTTGACGTTGCGTAATATGCGCGGGGCGGAAGGCGCTTTCCCTGACGTCATTGACGCGGGAGCGGAAGCCCCGTCTGACTGCATTATCATTATAAACGCTGATTTAAATTCCAAAAAGCTGAGCTATTCCTGGAGAGCTTCGGAAACCCGCGTGGAAATCTACGGCCATTCGCTGGAATCTGTGGAAGACGCGGTAAATGATTTTTTTAAAATGCTGGGCGAAAGTTCTTCGCCGGACGCCGGTTCTAAAAACGCGGTTTCTGGGACTTTGTTTCCGTTAAGCCGGACTCACTCGTATCGCCCGGAAAACAAAAGCTTACCCCTTTTAAAATGAAACTTTCGTTAAACAGCGTTTTAACTGCGGTTTTAGCGGCGCTGGCGCTGGCTATAGCGGTAATTACAGCTATAGTTTTTATTTCCGGCGGCGCGGCGCGAAAAACAAATCCGCCGGACGATTCATACCTCTCCGCCGCCGGGCGAAACCGGCTTTGGACCGGGCTTGGGCGGTTGCGTTGCCCGCTAAAAGAAGAGAGCGGTAAAACGCCGTCAATCCTTGTAATAGAGGCGGCTTTTCCCTACAACAGAGAAGACCCGGCTTTTTTTAACGAACTGGCGGTTAACAATTCCCGTTTTAGAGCGGAGACGGTTTCTTTTTTCGCTTCGTTAAAGGCTAACGACCCCATCCTTGGCGATGAAGAAGCGGTTAAAAAAAAGTTGCTGGAACGCTACAATTCATTTCTTAGACTCGGAAAGATAGAAACTTTATATTTTTCGGATTTCCTAATTATAGACTAAGAACGCCCGTTATAAACAATTCCGTTTTAATCTTTCCGCACGTTAAACGGCTTTCCGCCCCAGGGAAGCGCGATATTCGCCCAGAAACCGCTTTCCAGCAAGTCTTTTTGGGCGTTTACGGCGCCCGCTTCATTCAAAAAAACCGCGAAACACACGGAACCGGAACCTGAAAGGCCGTAAAAAGCGGGATTTTTTTCTTTAAGCTTCAAAAGCATCCGTTTATAGCCGCGCCTTTCCTCCTGTTCGCCCTGGGATAAAAACACAGGGAGGAAGCTGTTAAAAAAATTAACCGCGCCGCCTTCTTCCCCGGCATTTAAAAACGGCGGATAGCTTTTAAATGCTAAATCCCCGCCGCTTTTAAGCCGGAAATCATCCAGCATTTTGTACGCTTTGGCCGTGGAGGAAGAGAAACCCGGGTGGGCCAAGACAGTCCAAAACCGCTCCTTTATTAAAGGCGGAATGGGCGCCAACAGCTCCCCGCGGCCCTCGGCGTAAGCCCAGGCGCCTGACGGCGCGGCGTCTTCCGTCCCGTCCGGCGGAGAACAGGATTCACAGCCCCAGCCGTATAAAGCGTGGACGAAAAAAGGCGCGTCGCTTCCAATTTCCGCCGCCAAATCGCTCAAATCCTGGGTTTTAAACGGTTTGCCGCAAAGTTCGTTAACGGCGCACAAAGCCGCCGCGCAATTGGAGGAGGCGCCGCCTAAACCGGCGGCTGAAGGTATGCGTTTTTTTACAAAGACGTCCAGGTTAAACGGGACGTCCGCGTTTTTGGCGAATAAAACAGCGGCGCGATGTATTAAATTGTTTTCAGGCGGCGGTAAATCCCTTTTAAATTGTTCTTTAAGAAAACCGGAAAAACCTTCCTCCGTCATGTGTACGCCGCATAAAAAAGGCGATGAACCGCCTCTGGGGGAGGTTTTAAAAGTGAGCGAATCGGTTAAATTTAAAGCTAAAAAAACGCTTTCAATTTTATGAAAGCCGTTCGGCAATTTTTCGCCTACGTCTAAACGCAAATTAATTTTACAGGGAGTTTCTAATGTTAATTCCATAATTTTTATACGGCGTAAAACCCTTAGCGACCAAGCCTTAGTGCGCCGCAAAGCCGCAGGTTTATAGTTGCGGCCCGTTAGTTTCTAAAGCTGTGAATTGGCGCCGGGATTCGGCCTTCCCTTATAATAAAATCGCCGGCGGAAGCTTCGTTAACCGGAATTACGGGCGCGCTTCCCAAAAGGCCGCCGAATTCCGCCGTTTCCCCGGCTTTTTTGCCTGGCGCGGGTATTATACGCACGGCGGTGGTTTTGCCGTTCACCATGCCTATAGCCATTTCATCCGCTATAATAGCCGACAATGTTTCCGCGCTCGTGCCGCCAGGCACCGCTATCATGTCCAGCCCCACAGAACAAACCGACGTCATAGCTTCCAGTTTATCCAGGCTAAGGCCGCCGGATTTTGCGCTTGCTATCATTCCTTCATCTTCGGAAACCGGTATAAAGGCGCCGGAAAAACCGCCCGCGTGCGTCGACGCCATAACGCCGCCTTTTTTCACCATGTCCGTAAGCAGGGCCAGCGCCGCTGTAGTCCCGTGCGTTCCCACCCGTTCAAGACCCATTTCTTCCAGAATTCGCGCCACAGAATCCCCGGCGTCGGGGGTGGGGGCCAGTGAAAGATCCAACACTCCAAACGGAACGCCCAGCCTTTTCGCGGCCTCTTTACCCACAAGCCCTCCCATGCGCGTTATTTTAAATGCGATTTTTTTAATCGCGTCCGCCATTTCGTCAAAACTTTTCCCCCTGCAGCCTTCCAAAGCGGCCTTTACGGCGCCGGGCCCGGAGACGCCCACGTTAAGGCAGGTTTCGCCTTCGCCGGCCCCGTGAAAAGCGCCCGCCATAAACGGGTTGTCTTCCGGCGCGTTGCAAAAAACCACAAGTTTGGCGGCGCCTATCCCGTCTCTTTCGCTTGTTTTTCCCGCGGTCTCTTTAATTATACGCCCCATAAGCCGAACCGCGTCCATGTTTATCCCGGCTTTTGTTGAAGCTACGTTGACGGAAGAGCACACTCTTTCCGTCTGCGAGAGCGCGTCCGGAATCGAATTTATAAGACTGGAAGCGCTTTTTGTAAAACCTTTTTGCACAAGGGCGGAAAACCCGCCTATAAAATCAACGCCCGATTCCTTCGCCACTCCGTCCAGCGTTTTTGCGAATTCAACATAATCGGCGTCTTCGCAGGACGCGCCGACTAAGGATATGGGCGTAACCGATATACGTTTGTTGATTATAGGCGTCCCGAATTCTTTTTCAATCTCAGACCCGACGACGACAAGCCGCGGCGCGTAACGCATAAGTTTTTCGCGCATACGGCGGCAAGTTTCCGGCCTGGAAGAAGAAGCGCAGTCTAAAAGTGAAATTCCCAAAGTAATCGCCCTCACGTCCAGCTTGTAACGCATGAACATATCTATTGTTTCCATTATTTCTTTAGCCGAATAAATCATTCTTAAATGGTACAAAATAGAGGCCCCGTCCGCTAGATGCGGCGAAAAATGAAATCGCTGTTTTTAACCGGAAACGGGCGCGGATTTTGAAAGGACGGCTGAAAAGCGCGGTTTGGAATAAGCCTAAATCTACTCGCGCTGCGCGGCCAGAGCTAAAAAACTTATTACAAAAAGCGCGACGGTTACAATCAAAGCGGCGGTTACAGCCGCCGAAAACCCCATATAAATTATAATAATAATACACAGATTTTGCGTGCTGGAGAGAACCAAATTAAAAAGGGCGTTAAAGATGACGGGGAGAATAAAGGCCATTGGGAAGCCGGAAAAAACCGGTCTTTTTTTGGAGCGAAAACGCCAGCCTATTACAATGGCGAATATGGAAAGCGGCATAAAACTTAAAGCCCGGTTTACGGAGCGTATTATTTCGGCCTCGAAAACTTCGCTCGCGTAGCCGTAGGGTTTCAATCTTTTTGAAGCCTCCCAAAAATCAGATAAAAAAAATCCTTTTGTTTCGTAAGCCCCTTCCGAGGCTAGAAGAAAATCTTCGTAATCTATATCCAACAAAATTTGATAACCGCCGGGGGCTGTTTCCTCTCCGTCCGTCCAAAGCGGCGCCCATTCAAATTTATCGCTTTTTCTGTCCAGAGCGCGCAATAAAACAGCGCAACGGTTCTTCCCGTTCACGTTGACTCCAATAATCTTCGCAAAACTTGATGAAACTTTAAATGCGCTTTCATTTCGCCCGTTAAACGCGGCTATTTCAATTTGATCCGCGTAACTTGCGCCGGAGAAGGAAGTAAAATAATCGGCGTGAATCACAAAACGCCCGCCTTCCGTAAGACGCGGTATGGAAAAGATTACGTTTTCTATCCCGCCGTCTTCTTTCCCTTCTATTTCGTCTATAAAAAACGCCGTTTGTTTTATCCCCTCAAGGCTTAAAGCGTAGTATTTTTGAACGTCCTTATCGTCCGGCGCTATGGAAAGCAGCTCGCTAAAATTATAATAAGCCCTTATCCAGTCCCCGCCGCTGGCGGCCTCGTACCCTGAGCGTTTTTGGGTGTAAAGCCGTTTTAGTTTATCTTCCATACCGTCTGTTTCTACTTCGGATATTTTATTCCACGCCGCGGACGCTATCCGGGACGCGGAATAAGCTTCCGCCGATCCGCTTTTGGAAAGGCGCAACGCCAAATTCGCAAGCCAGTGGGCGTCGTAAAACCGGCCTTCGTCCAGGGCTTTTTCAGAGGCAAAGACTGCTTGCGAAGGATTTAACGGCTGTTTTTCGCCTTGTATTCCGAACTCCATAACGCCGCGCTCAGGCGAGTCGCCCGCGCTCTTTCTGTACAAAAGCGTCTCGCTTCCGGCGCGTATAAAATTTTCCAGTTCTTTTATTTTTTCAGTTTTTTCCGGCCAAATGTTCATGCAAACGCTAAAATAACCGGCCGCGGCGTTCCAATCCCCGTTTTGAGCGAAAGCTTCCGCCCTTTTTAACGAGGATTGGTAGGTCTTGGAATCGGATTGCATTTTATAAAGACGGTTTTCCAAAAGCGGCTGAATCATAAAAGTTAAAATGGCGAACAAGCCGGCGGCCGCCATAACGGTCATTATCGAGGGACGCAAACGAATTAAAAATTTGGGTGAAAAACGCTTTCCAGACGGCTCATAATCTGGATTTAGGCCGAAAGGCATAACCAGGGCGGACATAACCAGGGCCGGGAAAAAAGAAATCCAATCTAAAAAAGCTTGTATAAAAATCAACCGTTTTTTATAAACCGGTAAAAAAAAATCTTTTTCATTTGCGCCGAAAAAATCGCCGGCGTTAAAAACCCTAAAAAAGATTATGGCGATAAGCGCGAGCGACAAATAAATCGAGCAAAGAACCGGCTGGTTAAACAAATTAAATTTATTCCGCGGTTTAAAATGAAATTTTATTTTAGCCAATTTTAGAGCCTCCGCGGGCCATAGCCGCCAAAACCACATACAAAAGCATTAAAACGGATAGGGCGGCGAAAACGGCGGGGCTTATGTAATAAGACGGAATGATCCCGCCTAAAAAATTCAGTAAAACGCTCTGAATTTCTTCGGAATTTAAAAAAACCTCCAAAGCCAGAACCAAGCGTAAAATAGCGGCGCCAAAAAAAAGACTCGCCAGGGGCCATACGCCTATATTAAAAATTAGAGAAAGAGACGTTTGCAAAAGGATTAGGGAAAAAACCCAGGCGGCGAAAGGTTTAAAACCTTCCTGATAACGGCTGAAAATTTGTTTGGCGCTTAAAGCGAAATCTATACGCAATTCATCAAAGACTGAGTTTTTTGGGCTGAAAAACGGGATTTTAGGAAGCGATATAAATTCTCCGTCCGCGCCCCTGGGAACGGCCTGGTAAACTATCCCGGAATCCGGAAGATAGACGGCGCGGCTTCCTGTTTCGTTTCCAGGTTCGTCCAGCAAAACTATAGCCGCATCCGAAACGCGCAGTATAAGCCCTTTTTCTCCGAGAGTTTCCCCTTTCAACTCTATTGGAGAGGCTGTGTATGAATTTAGGTTGTTGTTAAACGCCGAAGATAGGAAAGCAAAAACTGAAAAAAGCGAAACGGTAATTATAAAAATAAGGAAAAGGTTGATTTTTCTTCTAAAACCGTAATTTACGGTTAAAAGCACGCCTACGTAAAGCGCGAAAGGAAGCGCCCAGTGGAAAGACTGGAATAAAACAGCCGCATCCATTGACAAGCGCGCGGGCGCTGATATCGAAAAGTCCACCCACAACCGTAAAAAAAACGCTCCCGCGGCTAAAATAAAACTTATTAAAAAGCTGTGTATAGAAAATACAACAAAAAGAGCCGTCTTCACGATTGAGAGACGCGGGATTTGAACCCGCCGCCTCGAGCTCCGGAGGCTCGCGCTCTATCCAAATGAGCTAGTCTCTCATTGAACTTGTTTCGGCGACCTTGCCGGTTGTTGAAACAAGTTTTGCAAAATGCGGAACATTTTGCTGTTTTTAGCGGCTGTTGTTCAGGAATTGAAGTTTCTGAACAACTCCGCTAAAAATCTTTCATCAAAATTAATACTAGACGGTTTCACCAGGTTTTTCAATTGAGCCGTGCGGCAGCCGCCGAAGCCGAAAGCCGGTTTTTACCGGCGGTTTTGTTTTAACCGGCGCGTTTTCGTCTTATTCATTTTAAACTAATGGAACGCGCAGCAACGGGTTTTCAAACCGGCGCCTTAAAGCCTCTAAAACAAACTGGAATTTCGATTTATAATCGTTCTCGTTCCAAAACTTTAGTTGTTGGGACGACAACCTTAGGATTTAAAAGAAAAGGCGGAATTCAGCCTCTTTTTCTAACCGGGCTGTTTCAAAACACGGTTGGTTTTGAAACAGCCTAAATCACCGGTGATTTATGCTGTTAAAACAAATAACGCCGTGCGGCCTGGACTTATGCGACGCCTCTCCCAATTTTTTGCAAAGCGGTTTCTGGGCCCGTTTTAAAAGCGCTTTCGGCTGGCGGCCTTACGCTTTTCTTTTAGAAACTGATTGCGAACCGCCGTCGCCGGTTTTGGTTATAGTCCGAAAAATTGCTTTTGGAGCCTGTTTCGCGTACATACCCTGGGGGCCGGCCTGCCGGGTTTTGCCGCCGCCGTCTTTTTTACTCGACGCTATTTCTTCAATTAAAAAATTCCTTCCAAAAAACGTCGTTTTTTTACGTGTAGACCTGCCTCACGCGGTGGATGAAAATTTAAGAGAGTCTTACGCGAAAAAACAATTTATTCTTTCCAAAGCGGAAGTCCAGCCTTCCTGCACGGTGGTGATAAATCTGGAAGAAACATTGGAAAATATATTAAAAAAGATGAAGAGCAAATGGAGATATAATATAAGGCTTGGCGAGCGAAAAACCAAAGTGACTCTCGCGCTAAAAAACGAAGATTTTAACGAAGACGGCGGAGAAAAAACAAAAAAAAGTTTGGAAGCGCTGGAAATTTTTTACGCTTTGCTTAAAGAAACCTCAGCGCGGGACGGAATCGCCGTACACAATTTTGAATACTATAAAACATTATTCAAAATAAAAAATTCAGCTTCTAAAACGGATTGTTTATCTTTAAATGCGGATGTAAGACTTTATATAGCTTATTTTGAAGAAAAGCCGGTCGCGGCGGTTATAACGCTTTTTAGGGGCGAGGAAGCCGTATACCTGTACGGGGCTTCTTCTTCCACCGGAAGGGAATCCATGGCCTCTTACGCCCTGCAATGGCGCGCCGTTACGGACGCGAAAGAATTCGGGGCGAAGCGGTACGATTTTTTTGGAATCCCGCCTTCAGACGCCCCCGGTCATCCTATGGCGGGGCTTTACCGGTTTAAAACGGGCTTTGGCGGCGAAATAATCCGCAGAATCCCAAGCTTCGACCGCCCGTTTAAACCGTTGATGTACGCTGCGTTTTCTTGCGCCGAAACTTTTAGAAAAAATTTAAGAGATTTAAAAAAGAGCGTTTTAAGGCGCCTGTAATCATCACTTTTACACAAAACCCTAGGCGGCTAAAACATAACTTTTTTAGCAACGCGCCGCCGCGCCAAGCAAAATGCGGGCGGTTTGTTTAGCGCAGCGGTTGTTGTATCGGGTAAAGACGGCTATAAAACTCCCAGGATTGAAGAAAGAAGCGCCATTCGTATGTACATTCCGTATTCGGCCTGCTTAAAGTAGACCGCGTGTTTATTGTTGTCAACCTCAATATCTATTTCATTCACTCTGGGCAGAGGGTGTAAAACTATCATGTTTTTTTTGGCCGGCTTTAATTTTTCGGCGGTTAAAATGTAGCTGTCTTTTAAACGCACGTATTCGTCTTCATTAAGAAAACGTTCCCTTTGAACCCGCGTCATGTACAAAACGTCGAGTTTTTCCATCACTTCGTCAATTTTAGCCGTTTCCGTATACGGCGCTTTTTTTTGAGAAAGTATTGTTTTTATATAATCAGGGACGGCTAATTCTTTTGGGGATATAAAAATAAAATGTATGTTTTGGTAGCGGCCCAGGGCTTTGGTTAGCGAATGAACGGTTCTGCCGAATTTTAAATCCCCGCAAAACCCGATGGTAAGCCCGGAAAACCCGCCTAAAATACGTTTTATGGTCGTTAGATCGGTTAAAGTTTGCGTCGGATGATGATGCCCGCCGTCTCCGGCGTTTATTATTGGAACGGAGGAATAACGGGAGGCGAGCAGCGCGGAGCCTTCTTTTGGATGGCGCATAACAATCGCGTCAGAGTACGAGGAAACCACCTTCACCGTGTCCGCTAAACTTTCGCCTTTTGAAAGCGAACTTGAGGAAGGCTCCGCAAAACCTATGCATGAGCCGCCGAGACGCTGCATAGCCGCCTCAAAACTTAAACGGGTGCGGGTGCTAGGCTCAAAAAAAAGACTTGCGAGTATCTTGCCGGAGCAAGAATTCCGTAAATACGTTTTTGATTTTTCTATATTTTCCGCAAGCGAAAATAAATCTTCAAATTCTTCTATTGTAAAATCTTCCGGCTCTATTAAACTGCGCCCTGCAAGCATACGCCTCTCTTTAAACTCCAAATCCAACAGGGCTTTAATTTAACATAAAAACCGCCTTTTGCACATACCTTAACCGCGGGCGTTTTTAACGCCGTTCAACGCGCCGTAATTTCCGCCGGTTTGCGGCTGTTAAAAACTCCTGTTTCTAAGGCGGCCTAAATGTAAAGTTAACCGGGCTTATTTCAACAACCCGTCCGCTTGGCGGACAAGAGCGCCGGCTTTTGAACAACTCTATTATAATTAATTGAAATAAACCGGCAAACGCCGCGGATGTTCACGTTCCGCAATTCGCGGCCTTGTTTTTTCAAATTTTTTCCGCCATACTCTACTAAAAGACAGCCGGATTTTTTTCCGGCTTCTCCTTGTTAGCCGTAATAAAGGATTTCGGCGAACCAAATTGACCATAAGGAGGAATTCATGCGTCAATACGAACTAATAGCGATTTTCCCCATAGAGGAAGAGCAGCACAAAGCCGGGCGGGACAAACTGATTGCGGATTTAACCGCCGCCGGGGTGGAAATCGAAAAAACAGACGAAATGGGAGACCGCGATCTTGCTTACGAAATAAAAAAGATACGCCGCGGTAAATATGTTTTATTCTCCATTAAAGCGGACGGCGGTAAAATTGAAGTTCTGGACAAGGCTTTCAAACTAAATTCAAATCTTATCCGTCATCTTTTTGTAAAAAAAGACGAATAGGAGGTTTTAATGCTGGATATAAATCATGTTGTTTTAATAGGCCGTCTTACGCGGGACGCCGACTATAAGCTTTTGCCTTCCGGACAGGCCGTTTGCAATTTTTCTATAGCGGTGAACCGCCGTAAAAAATCAGGCGACGGTTGGGAAGATGAAGTGAGTTATTTTGATATAGTTTTGTGGGGCAAGCAAGCCGACGCTATTAATAGATACCTTACAAAAGGCAAACAGGTGGCTGTGGACGGGGAGTTGCGTCAGGATAGATGGCAGCAAGACGGGCAAAACCGCTCAAAAGTTGTGATTTCCGCCGGCAACGTACAACTTTTATCCGGCGGCGGCCAGGGAAGCGGCGGTTACAGCGGCGGCGGCGCCCCGTCAGGCGATTCTTACGGCGGCGGCGGGGGCGGAAGCTACGGTTCGCGGGGGGGCGCTCCTGGAAGCGAACCGCCCCGCGCTCCAGCAGACGACTACGCGGACGATGTGCCGTTTTAAAGGCGCAAGGCGGAAAACCTTCAGTTTTTCTAAAACCGCTTTTTTAAAAGTTGAGGTTTCAACCTAAAGGTTTTAGAAAAAATTCAATTTGTTAAATATAAGGAGAATTGATATGGCTAACGAAAAATACGGCTCGGAAAGCCGTTCATACCACGACAGGGAAAATGATGGAAGGGACGGAGACGATAAAAACGGGCGCGGTTCTAGGGGCGGCGATAAAAATGGAAAGCCTTTTTTTAAGAAAAAAGTATGCCGTTTTTGCTCTCAAAAACTAAAAATCGACTACAAAGACGCCGAAACGCTTCGCCGTTTTGTAACCGAGCGCGGAAAAATACTGCCCAGGCGCATAACGGGAACCTGCGCGAAACATCAGCGCTCTTTGGCGGAAGCGATTAAAAGGGCCAGAATACTCGCGCTTTTGCCGTATGTGGCGAACTAATTTTTGCGGTTTGTTAAGGAGAAAAAAATGAAAGTCATATTAAACAAAGACCTCGCGTCTTTGGGCGAAGAAGGCGACGTTAAAGAAGTCGCCAGAGGGTTCGCCCGAAACTTCCTTTTTCCGCGCAACATAGCCTTGCGGTACAACGATGAGACGGCGGCCATGTTCGAAGCGCGCAAAGAAGAAATTGAAAAACGCAAAGAGCAAAAACGCCATGACGCAGGGGCTGTAAAAGAACGCCTTGAAGCTCTGGAAATACTGGTTTCTGTGCCGGCGGGCCCCAACGGTAAACTTTACGGGGCTGTAACTACTTTAACCGTGTCGGAAGAACTTGAAAAACAGGGTTTTCAGATTGAGCGCAAGAAGATTGAACTGCCGGGCGGCGGAATAAAAAGCGCCGGTAAATACAAGGCGCTTGTAAAACTGTACGGAGCGGCCCAGGCTGAAGTAAACGTAACTGTAACGGCGGCGGAAACAAAGACGGAAGAGACGCCTAAAGACAAACGCCGCCGCTGGAAGAATGAACGCGAAGAAAACCCGCAAGAAACAAAGCCTACTGAGGAAGCGGCGGAAAGCGGTTCTGAAGTTTCCGGCGAAAAAGAACTTGTGGAAGAAGAAACGCGGGAGCCTTCCGCCTAAGAAAACTATACGGAATGCGTGTTTTTGGCGGCGCGGGCGGTTTAAAAACTGTTCGCGCCTGTTCCAAAGGCGCGTTTAATTCCAAAAACTTGAAAGCTTGTAACGCGCCCAACCGGCGGGTTGTTGAACAAGTTCAATTTTAAGAAGATTCAACCGCCGTAAATAATGTCCGATTTAACTATTAAAGATAAAATACCGCCGCACAACGAAGAAGCCGAAAGAGCGGCCCTGGGCGCCATGCTTTTGGACAAAGAAGCGGTCGCCAAATCGAAATTCACCCTTAAACCGGAAGATTTTTACAATCCCGCGAACGGGGTCGTTTACGAAGCTATCTGCGCCCTGGACGACCTAAACGTTAGAGCGGACATACTTTCCGTTATAGACATATTAAAAAAAAGCGTAAAACTTGACGCCTGCGGAGGCGAGCCTTATATTTCCGCGCTCACCAATGTAGTGCCGACAAGCGCGAACATAGCGCATTACATTCAAATTGTAAAAGAATGTTCCCTCCGGCGCGACCTTATACGCATAGCGAGTGAAATTACGGCCTGCGCTTTCGACATATCGCGGGACGCGAAAGAAGTTATAGCCCATGCCCAGGAATCTATTTTTGAAATAGCTTCACGCGGACAGTCTACGCCTTACAAATATCTTTCAAAAATTTTGTACGACACGGTTATGCACGTTCACGAAGCTATGAAGAACAAGGACAAAGGTCTTATTTTGGGCGTTCCTTCGGGTTTTACCAAATTGGACGCCCTTACCTCCGGCTTCCAGAAATCCGAGATGATTGTAATCGGCGCGCGCCCTTCGCTCGGTAAAACCGCGCTCGCGTTAAATATGGCGATGAACGCCGCGATAAAGAATAAAACGCCGGTGGCTTTTTTTTCGCTGGAAATGTCCGACATAGCTTTGGGCCTGCGCATGCTTTCCGCCGAAGCCCATGTGGATTCCATGTCGCTTAAAACCGGCTTTATGGATAGCGCAACATATAATTCCATAACTATGGCCGCCGGCAATTTGTATGAATTGCCGATATACATAATAGACCAGCCCAACATGAAGCTTTTTGATTTACAGTCCAGCGCCATGCGCCTTAAAGCCGAAAAAAATATAGGCATAATTTTTATAGATTATCTGCAACTTATAGTTCCGGAAAACAGCGGGCGGATGAAAGATTACGAGCAAGTTACAGAAATTTCGCGCTCCATAAAAGGGCTTGCGAAAAGCCTTGACGTGCCTATAGTCGCTCTTTCCCAGGTGGGCCGCCCGTCGGAAGGGAACAGGCCGAGCCTGGCCTCGCTTAGAGGCTCAGGCTCTATAGAGCAGGACGCCGACGTGGTTATTTTTTTGCACCGCGAGCGCATTACGGACAAGCCGCAGGGAGATAAACAGCCGGAATCCCTGGAAACCGAGCTTATCGTGGCTAAAAACAGAAACGGCGCTGTAGGTGAATGTAAACTGGCCTTTAGAAGCAAATTTACGCAATTTATTGACGTATAAAAACGGACGGCGGTTTTTATACAAAAGAGGTTGATATGGGTTTATTTGATTCTTGCGATTTGGAAAATTTAAAAAACGAATCGGAATTTCATGTTTTTAACGAACTGGAAGCCCGAATCGCGGAATTTAAAGAGCCTATATGCCTTTGCGATGAATGTATAATAGACATGGCGGCTATGGCGCTTAACAATGTAAAACCATTATACCGCCATTCAATTTTGGGCGGGCTTTACGCTAAAGACGCGATGAGAGACGAAAAATACGCGCAAAGCATACGCGAGGCTGTATGGGAGGCGATTACAAAAATAAAAAAAAATCCTTCACACGCATGACGGTTTTTATAAAACAAATCAAAAGGAGATTTAAATGATTCCCAAAAAAATTCATTACATATGGCTCGGCGAGAAAAAATACGCCCTTGTTAAACAATGCATATCTTCGTGGAAGCGCCTTATGCCGGATTATGAAATAAAATGCTGGGATGCGGACAATATCCCAAAACACCACTGGGTGGATGAGGCGTTGAAACAAAAAAAATGGGCTTTCGCTTCCGATTATCTAAGGCTTTACGCGCTATATAACGAGGGCGGGATATATTTGGACGCCGATGTATACGCCCGCAAAAGATTCGACTGCTTCCTTGAAAACGACTTTTTTACCGCCGTTGAGTATAACGAAAAGAAATTCGCGTCCACAAATTCCGCCCGGCTTTTAAACGAAGACGGCTCCAAAAAAAACAATGACGCGGTGATAGGCGGCCTAACGGTGAACTCCGCCGTCATTGGAAGCGTTAAAGGCTCTCCCGTCATTTTGGATGCTATGCGCTATTACAACGAAAATCATTATATAAAAAACAAACTCCTTTTGGCCCCGGACGTAATGGCCCTGACATTGGAAAACTACGGGTTTAAATACCGCGATGAAAATCAAACTTTGCTAAACAACGGAAAAATTTACAGCACGGATTATTTCGCGAGCGGCATAAAGCTTTTTGAAAAATCCGGCGAAAAGAAGAAGTCTGCGGGGGGGGGGGGGGGAATACGGTATACATTTATATACATCCACATGGAAAGACTATTCCTTTACCGGTAAAATTATTTGGAAACTAAAATTATTTATAAAATTATTGTTGCTTTTAGCCCGGTTCTAAAAGCGGATGCGGGCGCCGGCGGAAAGAAGTTTACGGGAAAAATTCACGGTATTGAGCCTGTTTCAAAAGCCGGTCGCTTTCGCAAGGCTTTAACCTGTAGAAACCGCGTTTTTCAAGGTTGCGGTTCCAAACTTGAAGTTTTGGAGCCGCCTCAATTCTTTATTATATAAACACTATAAATCCCGCCGCTGTGATAATTTTCCAAAAATTGAAGTTTAAATTCCGCCTCTGGTTGTTATTAAGGCTCCGTTTTGTTAAATTGTTTTATTATGTCCCGTGATTTTGGGAAACGCGTCTATTTTACGGTTTTAACTTTTTTACTCGCCGCCGTTCTTTCCGCGCAGGTTTTTTTGCTAACCGCGGCGAATCATGATCACAACTGTAAACATTGCGCGGTGTGTTTAAAAATAGACGCGGCCATGCATATTTGGGACGGCTTTGAAGAACTTCTTTTACGTTCCGGCGTTTTTTCTTTATTTCTATTTATTTTTAAAAGATATACAAAAATAGCAAAAGCGTTTTGTTTTATACGGCTTACGCCGGTTTCTCTTAAAATAAAGTCCAATTCATGATTTTTAACTCGGTAAAAATGCGTGAAAACGAATCCCGCGCGGCGGCTTCGGATAAAAAAATCTGTTTTTCATATTGAAAACCCAAACAAACCGGGAAGCCGCTGGAAACAAGAGGCGGGCTTTTTAAACGCCGTAAAAATAAAATAGAGTTATACTTAACCTAAGCGCTGGCTTGGGTTAAGTCGACTTCCGCTTAAAGACGCAAAACCCGGGCGTTTTGCGACGGCTCAAAGTTGGCGGCCGGCCGCCTTTTAGTTGGCGGAATAAGCCCAAGCAGGCCGTTCTTGGAACGGCGTAAAGCAACAGGAGAATTATACATGAAAAAATTATATATGTTTTTAATCGCGATCATTTGCGCTTCTATTTTTTCTTGCGCTAAAAAAGAAGCGCCTAAAAAAGAAAACGAAAAAATTACAGTGGTCGCCACTATTTTCCCGCCGTACGATTTTGTGCGGGCGGTGGCCGGGGATAATGTGAACTTATCCATGCTGCTGCCCCCGGCGGCGGAAAGCCATTCATTTGAGCCCACGCCGAAAGACATTATAGCGGCGCAAAACAGCGATCTTTTTGTATACATAGGCGGGGAATCCGAGGTATGGGTGGATCGTATTTTAGAATCGTCCAAAATGGAAAAAACCCGCGTTCTAGCCCTTATCGACACGGTGAACGCCCTTGAGGAAGAAATCGTGGAAGGCATGGAAGAAGAGGAGGAGGAGGAAGCTTCCGAAGGCGCGGAAGAGGAAGCGGAATATGATGAACATATATGGACGTCTGTAAGGAACGCGAAAATTATGGCCGCTTCAATTTTAGGCGCATTATGCGAAATAGATGAGGCCAACGCTTCGGAGTACAAGGAAAATTTCGCCTTGTTCGCTTCATCTTTGGACGCGCTGGACGGCGAGTTCTCTCAAACAGTTGGCAAAGCCAAGTATAAAACGATTATATTTGGCGACCGCTTCCCGTTCCGTTATTTCGCCGAAGATTACGGGCTTTCGTATTTCGCGGCTTTTCCGGGTTGCTCAACCGAAACCGAACCGAGCGCTTCCACAGTCGCTTTCCTGATAGACAAGGTGAAAGCCGAAAATCTTCCCGTAGTCTTTCATATTGAACTTTCCAACGAAAAAATGGCGGACGCGATAACCGAGGCTACAGGAGCGAAAAAATTACTGCTGCATTCCGCGCATAATATTTCAAAGTCCGACTTCGAAAAAGGGAGAACGTATCTGGAAATTATGCAAGATAACGTTGAAAATATAAAAATCGCGTTAGCCGCGGATTAAGCGGCGGACGGCGCGAAATTTTCCGGCGGAAAGCACAAATTTTTATAACTTAAATGGCGTTTTCCGCCTTGTTTTTGGAGTGTGAATGTGAGCGGTTTTTTATCTACAATATCCGATATGTTTTCGTACACGTTCCTTGTAAGGGCGTTTATAGTGGGCGTTCTGGTTTCGATTTGCGCCGCTGTTTTGGGCGTAAGCCTTGTTTTAAAACGCTATTCAATGATAGGCGACGGCCTTTCGCACGTAGGCTTTGGAGCGCTGGCCGCAGCTACGGCGCTTAACGCCTCGCCGCTTTCAGTTTCTATTCCGGTTGTAATAGCGGCGGCGTTTTTGCTTTTACGCATGGGCGAAAAAAATATAATAAAAGGCGACGCCGCGATAGCGCTTATTTCGACAAGCTCTTTAGCGTTAGGCGTAATTATTATATCTCAAAGCACGGGCATGAACACCGATGTATGCAATTATTTGTTTGGAAGCATACTGGCGATGAACAAAAACGACGTCTATTTAAGCGCCGCTCTTTCCTGCGTGGTGATAATATTATTTATATTATTCTATAACAAATTGTTCGCCATAACGTTTGATGAGGCTTTCGCGTCTTCAGCCGGCGTAAAAACCGGCGTTTACAATATGCTTATAGCGTTTTTAACGGCGGTCACCATCGTTTTGGGTATGCGCATGATGGGAGCCATGCTTATTTCGGCTTTAATCGTCTTCCCGTCCATAACATCCATGCGTATTTTTAAAGGATTTAAAAGCGTAACTATATGCGCCGTATGCGTCTCCATATTTTGCTTTTTTTGCGGGATTGTATCTTCTTACGTTTACGCGATTCCAACAGGGGCGAGCGTAGTGCTTTTAAATATAATCTTTTTCTTTTTATTTTGGGTTATAAAATCAGCGGTTTCGTCATATAAAAAGAAATCAGCGTAAGCCGCCGTCCCAAAACTTGCAAGCTTTTTTGGGGCCGGCATTATAAAAAGGCGGTTTCACAAGCCTTAAGCCTTGCGCGGGGCCGCCAAAATCAACCGGCGCCGGAACAGGCTCAATTTAGATTTACTGGAGAATTAAATTATGCGCGATATTTTTTTAAAAACTTTATTTTTTTCTTTTTTACCGGCGCTCCTTTTATGCGCCTGCCAGAATAAAGCTCAAGCCCAAAATTTTAAAAAAACGGCTTACGCAAGTTCTACGGAAACGGCTTCCCCGCTTGAATCCAAAGCGGACGACGCGCGCTCCGCGACGCCGGTTAAAGCCGGAACAGAGGAGCCCGCAATCGAAATAAAAGAAAAAATGTTTATAGCCCAGACCAACGACGTTTATTTAAATTCCGAAGAATACATAGGAAAAAAAGTAAAACTGGAAGGCCTTTTTAAAAAAGAAGAATATAACGGGCGCTCTTATTGTTTTGTTCTGCGCTACGGCCCGGGCTGTTGCGGAAACGACGGCAACGCCGGATTTGAAATAGCCTGGGACTCTGGCGGTTCCGGCTATCCAAAAGAAGACGACTGGGTGGAAGCGGCGGGCGTGTTCAAAAACTACGAAGAAGACGGCTATCCGTACCTGTACATATCTCTTTCCAGCCTAAACGTGTTGGCAAAACGCGGCAAAGAATTTGTAACCCAATAAAAAAGCTTCCCATCCGTGTAATGTAAAAGCCCAAATAAAGCCGCCGCCTACGGATTTAAGAAAAAACCGGTGAGTTTTTTAAGTCCGCCTTAAAAAAACTTAACCTGGGCGCTTGATTCTAGGCCTGGGAAGAGACGGCGGATTTCATTTTTTGAACATATTCCCGTATGTATTGAGCGGATTTTTCACCGTGTTCTTCCACTATTTTTACTATCGCGCTTCCAACAATCACCCCGTCCGCTATGCGGGCTATTTCCGAGGCCTGGGCGGGAGTGTTTACGCCGAAACCCACAGCCACAGGAACGGAGGCGTTTTTTTTTATTTCAGCGATTAGCGGTTTAAGATCCGTTTTAATTTCGCCTCGAACGCCGGTGACTCCCATTGAAGAAACCATGTACAAAAAACCGTCCGCGTTACGGGCTATTTCCGCGATGCGCCGCCCTGACGTGGGGGCCGCAAGCGAAATTAAGGAGACGCCGTTTTTTAGCGCGTAAGGCTTTACGGCGCCCTGTTCTTCAAAAGGGAGGTCGGGGATTATAACGCCGTCCACGCCGGAAGACGCGCAGGCTAAGAAAAACGCTTCATATCCGGCGGAATCGCCGCTTCCCTCCTGTTTTTCGTAGCGAAACACAGGATTTAGGTAAGTTAAAAAAACTACCGGAACGGAGACGGTTTCGCGCAGATGTTTTACAAGGGCGAATAATTTTTTTAGGGAAGCGCCCGCTTTAAGCGCCCTTTCGTTAGCCCTTTGAATTACAGGCCCTTCGGCTATGGGGTCCGAAAAAGGGACGCCTATTTCTATTAAATCGCAACCGCCTTCCAGCATGGCGTGAACAAAAGCTTCTGTTTTTTCGATTGAGGGGTCTCCGCCTGTAACAAACCCTATAAAGGCTTTTCCATTTTTAAAAGCGTTTTGAATTCGGTTATTCATCTAAATTTTTTCCTCTGTAACGGGCTATAGCCGCGACGTCCTTATCCCCCCTGCCGGAAAGACAAATAATTATAGATTCATCTTTTTTTAAATTTCCCGCTATTTTTCGGGCGTAGGCTACGGCGTGGGCGCTTTCAACGGCTGGGATGATTCCTTCCTTGCGGGAAAGGTATTCAAAAGCGTCCACCGCTTCGGCGTCTGTTACTGGGACGTACTCGGCCCGCCCGCTTTTCCAAAGATGAACGTGCTCCGGCCCTATTCCAGGGTAGTCTAGCCCGGCGGAGATTGAATAAACCGGGGCTATCTGGCCTTCCGCGTTCTGGCAAAAATAAGATTTCATGCCGTGGAAGATTCCTTCTTCGCCTCTGGAAATTGAAGATGCGTGGGCGCCTGTGTCAAGACCCAGGCCGGCGGCCTCACAGCCTATAAGTTTTACAGAGGAATCCTCTATAAAGTTGTAAAAAAGCCCCATAGCGTTGCTTCCGCCCCCCACACAGGCTATAACAGCCGCGGGCAATTTCCCCTCGCGCTCCAAAATTTGTTCCCGCGCCTCCCGCCCTATTACGCTTTGAAAATCACGCACCATTAGGGGAAACGGGTGGGGGCCCATAACGGAGCCCAAGGCGTAATGGGTGTCGTGAACGCGGGAAACCCACTCGCGCATAGCCTCATTCACCGCGTCTTTTAAAGTTCCGGTTCCGTCGCAAACCGGATTCACCTTTGCGCCCAGCAGTTCCATGCGGTACACATTTAACGCCTGCCTCACCGTATCTTCTTTCCCCATAAATATTTCACATTCAAGCCCAAGCAAAGCGGCGGCTGTGGCGGCGGCGACCCCGTGCTGGCCGGCTCCCGTTTCGGCTATAATGCGCGTTTTTCCCATCTTTTTCGCCAAAAGAGCCTGTCCCAGCACGTTATTGATTTTATGGCTGCCTGTATGATTTAAATCTTCGCGTTTAAGATAAATTTTAGCGCCGCCCAAATCTTCCGTCATACTGGAAGCGTAATACAGAAGAGAGGGCCTGCCGGCGTAATCTCTTAATAAAGCTTTTAATTCCGCGCAAAAATTCGCGTCGTTTTTATAGAAGTTATAAGCCTTCTCCAGGTTTATAACTTCGGTCATTAAAGTTTCCGGAATAAAGCGCCCGCCAAAATCTCCAAATCTTCCGTCCAAAGAAGCCTCCTAAAAAAACGCGCTTGTTTCTGTATATAGAAACAAGCGCGTTTTGTCTATACCGGAGAAGCCGCAGGCCGGTTGGAGCGCGGCGTTAAAAAGCGTTTGAAACTTAAATTTTATGGAAGCGCGGAAGCGGCTGAAATTCTTTCTTTTTTTCTTGAATAAAATGCTGGTTTTTGGTAAATTTATAAATAAGTAAAGGAAAAATGGCGAAGCTTTTTTTGCGCCTTTGCAAATCTTTTTTATAAATTGTTAAGCGGTGTTTTTTGGGACTGGAATTATTCGCCCGCGTTCTTAACCGTACGCAATCCTTTACCGGCGTTTTAAATAGGGTTTGTTGGAATTAACCTATCCGCGTCTAAGGCCAAAAACCGCCTTTTTTAAGGAGAAAACAAACGAAATTATGGTGGATTTAATCCAAATTCATTGCGATGAATACGGCGTGGACGGCGTAAAAACAGAAGATATATTCGCGGCGGAAGCTCCGGGCAGAATTTATTATATGGGTGAGCATTGCATAATGGGAAACGGCCTTTGCATAGCTTCGGGAATAGACCGTTATGTAAAAGTGGCTTTAAACGCCCGTAAAGACAATTCACTTCGATTTTTCGCGGCGAAATCGGCGGAACGCAAACGCACCACCACGGCCAATTTACATTACAAAAGAGAAGACCGCTGGGCCAACCATGTAAAAATAGCGCTTTGCCTTTTTTCAGAATTAAACCATCCTATTTCTGGTTTTAATTTTACAATAACCACGGATATTCCGCGTCATTCCGGCCTATCTTACAACATAGCGGTGGAGACGGCGGCGGCGGCGGCTTTGCGCAAATATTTTGGCTCAAACATAAGCGATGAAGAACTTATAAGCCGTCTTTCAAAACTTCATAAAGAATTTTATGAAGGCGAGGATAAAACAGTTGATTTTTTGGTCGCTATGTACGCGAAAAAAGACGCTTTTTTAATTGTAAATCCGGCCGCTATGTCGGTGAAAGAGATAGAAAGCCCGTTTATCGATTATAAAACCCTGCTTTTAGACTCCAAAGTGCCGTGGTTCGGGATAGAAAACGAATTAAAAGAAAGGCAGGAAATTTTAAAAAGAGCTACGGCGGCGGTTGTAGCCCGCAGGCCGCATCTTAATTTTACCGAATACCCCACAGAAGAAATTACAGCGATGGCGTCTTCTTTTGACGAAGATATACGGCGTTCCTGTATGCATATAATAAGCGAAGTAGTGAGAGTGAAAGACGCCGCCAGGGCTTTAAGAGACGCGGATTTTTCTGTTCTTTCAAAAATTTTTTTTCACTCTCATGAAAGTTTGCGTGATTTATACGAAATATCCTGCCCTGAGCTAGACTGGCTTGTAAAACGCGCCGCGGAGGTGGCTGGTGTAGTCGCGGCCAGAATGACCGGCAAAGGTTTCGGCGGTTGCACTTACGCAGTGTTAAAGCCGGAAAGCGTGGATGAATACTGTTCGCGCATGGACGATTACGAGCGCATTTTCGGCTTTCGGCCTATCATTTACGAAATAAGCCCGTCTTCCGGCGCTAAATGCATAAAATAAATTACGCGGCGTAAATCCGGGCGTCTTACAAGTTTTGCGTTTTTTAAACCGGTTTAAAAACGGCGCAAATTAAATAAGCGCGCGGCGAAAACGGGGTGGTTTTTATGGAAAAAAAGATGGGCGTTAAACAAAGGCGGAATCCGCAATACGAAGAAGGGGTTAGGCATTTTTTAAAAAAACGTTGGGATGCGGCTTTACATTCTTTCCAAATGGTGGACGCCTCCAACTGTTCCGACTCGGAAAAAGCGGATATAGCTTACTATTTGGGGCTTTGTTACACCAAACTGGAGCGCTACAACGACGCGCTTTTATATCTTGAACAAGTTATCACCGGGACCGCGAGCCCTTTACGCAGTTGCCAGTGCCGCCTCACCCTGGCGTATATTTATGTTATAACCCGCCGCGCTAAAATGGCCGAATTTGAACTGGACAGGCTTATTAGCAGCGGCTTCAAATCCGTTCAAATTTACACCATGCTGGGATATTCCGCCTGGGTTCAAAAAGACACGGAACGCGCCATAGAATGGTACGAACAAGCGATAAAAATAGACGGAGAAAATACAACCGCTTTAAACAGCCTGGGTTATATTCTGGCTGATTGTGAAAAAGACACAAAACGCGGCCTTGAACTTTGCAAAAAAGCCGTACAACAAAAACCTCAAAACGCCGTATACCTTGATTCGCTGGGGTGGGCTTACTACAAAAACGGCGATATAAACGAGGCTAGAAACTGTCTGCGCCACGCTTTAGATATAGCCCCGCGTCAAAAAGAAGTTATCAACCACATGAAGGAAGTTATAGGCAATGAATCGCCTTAAGCTCTTTGGCGGCGCGTCCGCGCTAGTTTTGTTCGCCGGAATCCTTTTGGCGCAGGACGAAACGCTTTTGGGTTCTGGAGACATGGACGCGCTAAACGCTATGGAGGCGTTCCGCGTAGGAACCGAGGCGTACAATCGCTGGTATTTTAACGAAGCGATACTTTCTTTTGAAAAAGCCCTCTCCTACAGGCCTGGCGAAGGCTTGATTTTGGATCACCTTGGCAAGGCTTACTACAGATCCGGTTTAGAAGAAATAGCCCTTAGAGAATGGCAGGCCGCCGCCAGAGCTTACGGACTTTCGGCGCCGCAAACCATGCTAATCAACAACAGAATCGAGGTTGTAAGAAACCGGCGAAGCCTTTTCCCCAACATGAACGAACAGAATCGTTTTGTGGAAGTAGGGCGTTTTCCAGGGTCGTATGCTTCTTCCGCTCTTTTTAGCCAGCCTTCTTCCGTTTTAAAAGTGAGCGACGGCTCTTCCTGGATCGCGGCTTACGGTTCCAACGAAATCGTTCGCTTAGACGTAAACGGAATTGTGCGCGACAGGCGCAGAGGCGCTTTCGGCTCCGGCTTCGACCGCCCGTACGACATTGAAAGGGGGCTGGACGGCAGGCTTTATGTCTCGGAGTTTATGGGCGGACGCATAAGCGTCCTGGACGAAAACGGGGCGTGGCTTTCTTTTATAGGCTCCAAAGGAATACACGAAGGCGGCCTCTTGGGGCCGAGCAGCCTGGCCGTAGACGATGAAGGCTACATTTATGTCGTGGACTATGGCAACAGGCGAATATCAAAATTCAGTCCGGACGGAGAATTCATCACCGTTTTCGGAAAAAAAAATTACGCTTTTAAAGGCTTCATCTCGCCCACCGGAATCGCTTTCACAGGCGGCGTATTGTACGCCGCAGACGGCATAGCGGGAATTATCCACATGTTTGATAAAAACGGGCTTTATTTAGGCGAATTGCTGGATCAGGGGTTGTCCGCGCCGGAAAGCGTTAAGGCCACTAAAAACGGGGAGCTTCTTGTAGCGGATTCAAAAAGGATAATGCTGATAGACCCTCAAACCGCGATTGTAAAAGAACTTACGCCGCAAGGCAATGAGCGGGTGCGCATTATAGGAGCCGGAACAAACGTTAACGGCAGCATACTGGCGGCCGATTTCGACCAAAATGAAGTAACCGTCCTATCTTCGCTGGACAATGTAGCAGGCGGGCTTTTCGTTCAAATCGAGCGCATAGCCGCCGCCGCTTTCCCGGCTGTAACGCTGGAAATTTCCGTGCAAGATCGTATGCGCTCTCCGGTCGCCGGCCTGGACGCAAACAACTTTATAATCACGGAAAATGGAAACGCGGTTATGGAACAGACTTTTCTGGGAGCCGGGCTGTACGAAAACAGCTCCAGCTTATGCGTGCTAATTGAACGCTCCGGTAAAACAGCGAAACTAAAAACGGACATTGAAACCGCCCTAAAAGACATAAACGCCGCCTCGGAGGACGGGAAAACAAAAATCGCGTCCATAGTTTCAGCGGGAATCATACCGGTGAACGAGCGTTTTAACGCGGAAAACCCAGCTTCACTATCCCAAACGGCCCGCGGCGGGAACTACAGCGCTCTGTGGCGCTTCGATTTGGGTTTACGGCTCGCCGCCGGAAACCTTTTGCCGCTTTCCAAAAGGCGGGCCGTGGTTTTTTTGACGTCAGGCGATCTAGGGGAGGCGGCTTACGACCAGTACGACGCTTCCCAACTCGCGTCTTATTTAGCCAACAACGGCGTAATTTTTTACGCCGTAATGATTTCCGCCGAAGAACCCGACGAGGCGTTGAGTTATATTTGCCGTGAAACAGGCGGCGAAATACTTTATCTTTACCGCGCTCAAGGAATAACTTCCTCAATAAAAAAAATCGCGGAAAACCCGGTTGGAACCTATGTGTTTAGCTACCGGTCTTCTTTGCCAACTGATTTCGGCAGAGCGTTTTTACCCGTGGAAACTGAAGTTTACCTGCTGGAAAGGTCCGGGCGGGACGCCGCAGGCTATTTCGCGCCGTTTGAATGAAAACTTTTTGCCGCTTGCCGCGCCGCCGGGCGCAAAGCGGTCGAAACACGTAAAAATACAAATTATTTGCCTACGCAAAATGAGGAAAAAATTGTTTCCAAAATATCGTCCGTTGCGACTTCCCCTGTAATCTCGCCTAGCGCGTCCATCGCGTCTCTAATATAAGGGGCGATTATATCCAGCGGAAGAGAAGAAGACGCCGCTTTAAAGGCTTCTTCCAAAGAACCGGCGGATTGCGCTATAAGCGTGCGCTGCCTCTCCGTGCCGGGGCATGGCAGGCCTTCCCGCGTAAAAAAAAGCTCCGTTTTTTTTTCTCCGCTCCGCGCTTTAGAACGTAAAAAAAAGGCTATTTTTTTTGTTAAATCCGTAGCGCCAAAAGAGTTTGCGGCGCTCACTTCCAAAACGCCTTTTTCTTTTAGCGCTTTTGGAATAGGTTTTTTATCAGCCTTATTCCATAAAAAAAAGCGGTTTTCGTTATTTCCCGCCGGCTCCTCATATTCGGACGCTTCTTCCGATTCCCCGTCTATAACATAAAGCACAAGATCCGCCTCGCGCATTAGCTCAAGACTCCTCTCAATCCCTATTTTTTCGACAGGGTTTTCCGTTTCGTGTACGCCGGCGGAGTCAACCAGGCGCACCGGCACGCCGTCTATAACAATGCGGCCTTCTATCCAGTCCCGCGTAGTTCCCGGTACGTCTGTTACTATGGATCGCTCCTCTTTTAAGAGCAAGTTAAAAAGACTTGATTTCCCGGCGTTAGGCTTCCCGGCAAGGACTACAAGGGCCCCATCCGTTTCCAGTTTTTGCGTTTCATACAATTCCAGCAAAACTTTAAGCCTTTCCAGCGCAAAAACCGCTTCTTTTTTTCCGGGAAAAGAAGAAGCGCTCATTTCGCCTGCGTCAAGTTCAAGGCCGACGCCGTCTATTTCCGAATAATCCAGATTAAGCTCAATTTCCGCCGCGGCCTTTAACAGCAGGGCTTTAACCGCGTTAATTTCGTTTTGTAAAACGCCGGACAGCCGTCTTACCGAAGACCTTCTGGCGGCGTCCGTTTTTGAGCCTACTATTTCCATGACGGATTCCGCTCCGGTTAGGTCTATTTTACCGTTTATAAAAGCCCTGTATGTGAATTCCCCGCGCAACGCCTCTCTAAAGCCGTTTTTTAGCAACGTCTTCATAACAGCGGCTGGAGCGGCGAAACCGCCGTGGCACACCACATCCGCTCCGTCCTCGCCTGTGTAGCTGCGTGGGGCGCGGTATACGGTAAGAAGAGTTTCGTCAATTTTTTCAGGTTTATTCGTTTCGCCGTTCAAAACGCCGTCTATTATCCAGCCGTAATGACAGGCGCCGCCTTTTGAATTAAGAATCGTTTGAGGGCGGGAAAAACAACGGGAAAGCAATTCTATGGAGTTTTCACCGCTCAATCTAACTATCGCCAGAGCGCTTTCCCCGCTCGCGGTCGCTATAGCGGCTATTGGGGCCCCGTCTCCGTAAGAGGCGGCGGTTTTCAAACTGAACGGCGCGACCTAACGGCGTCAAGGTCGTAGCTAAATAGCTCGCGCAGGTCGTCGACTCCCAAAGCCATAAGAGCCATGCGGTCTATACCTATACCCCAGGCCGCCACGGGAACGCTCACGCCAAGCGGAAGGGTTACTTCAGGACGGAATATACCGGAGCCTCCCAGCTCAAACCAGCCGAGTTTGGGGTGTTTTATGTGAACTTCTATAGAAGGCTCCGTAAATGGAAAGTATCCTGGAACGTATTTTATTTCTTCGGCCCCGGCCACTTCAACAGCGAACATTTTTAAAATCCCCAAAAGCGTCTTTAAGTTGACGTTTTCGCCAAGCACTATGCCTTCCGTTTGGTAAAAATCCGAAAGATGAGTTGAATCCACTTTATCGTAACGGAAACACCGCAATACGCCGAAATATTTGCCGGGCGTCTTTGCGTAGGGCAAAGTTTTAGCGGACATAACGGTTCCCTGGCTTCGCAATATAAGGCGTTTTGTAAATTCACGATCAAAACCATAGTTCCAGCCTCTGCTTCCGGATTCCCCGCCATTTTCGTGAGTCGCGGCGACGCGGGAAAGCCACGGTTCATCTATCATTTTAGCGGCGCCTGGTTCTTTTAAATGGTAGACGTCATGTATATCCCGCGCGGAATGAAATTGCGGCATAAACAAGGCGTCGCTGTTCCAGAATTCGGTTTCCACAAGCGGCCCGTCAAATTCTTCAAAACCCAAAGAAACCAGTTTGTCTTTTGTGTTTTCCAAAAACTGGGCGTAAGGATTCGAGCGTCCTATAAGAAGGCGGGAAGGCGGGACGTTTATATTGTAAGAGCGGAATGTTTTTCCTTTCCAGGAGCCTGTTTTAAGCATTTCCTGGGTAAGAAGCCCTTCTTCGCCGCCGCTTATTCCAGCTTCTTTAAGGAAAGAAAGAGATTGTTCGTAGGCGTTTGTAAATCTATAAAACACGGTTTCTTTTTCTATAACGCGGAAGGCCGACGTCCCGGCCCCTCTTTTTTTTGAAACGGACAAAACCGAATTTTTTTCCTGCTGGGAAAGGGAGGCGGAGGGGACGGGGCCTTCGAGGGCTTTGGCTAAAACTGATTTTAACGGCGCGAAATATTCACGCGCCTCTTTTTTTACGATAATTTTTTTTTCAGCGTCCAATGCGAGTATTCCGGCTTTGGATAGGGCGCCGAAAGCGCTCCCTGAGTCCTTGCCTTCCAGTCCGGCTTTTTCCGCGGCCTGCGGCAAGGTTAAAGCGCCGGGAAAAGAAAGCGCCGCGTTAAAAAGGCGTTCTTCCGGCGAACCGTTTTCCAGCCATTCTTTCCCGACAGCGGTTATTTCGTAAAATAAGTTTTTTTCCCTGCGGCTTTCGGCTGTTACACCTTTCCCGCACAACCAGGAAAGCGCCTGATTTCCAGAGCCTTTCTTAAATGAAAGGTCTTTTTCTATTTTTTCCACGGAAAGTTCGGCTTTCGCATCGTAAGCCAAAATAACTTTTACCTCTAAAGGATGAAAGTTTAAGGCGGTGTTTTTAACATCCATGCCGTTATAATACGGCGTTTTTCGCTTTTTGAACATACAGGGCCCCTATTCCGGGCGGTAAAAAACAATTTATTTGTATACAACGACGATTCCGGCGGCGTTTTCTTTCCCATTGAGGCTTCGTTCATTCATATTTTAACGTCGGCGTCCTAAGCGCGCGACTAACAAAAAACATCTCCCGCGCGATTACTTTTTTAAGATTTTATCGCGGGTAATTGTAAAAATTGAATAGCTTCCTGCCAACGCTCTTTTACGTTATTATGTATGTAATGAATGTTCTTTCAGTTCTTATACAGATTGGTGGAAGTCTCGGTCTTTTTTTATACGGATTAAAAGTTCTGGGCGACGGCATACAGCAAAGCGCGGGCGACAGCCTGCAAAAGACGCTCAAACTTATAACCGGAAACAGATTGAGCGCCGTATTCACCGGCTTCGCGGTAACAGCGATCATTCAGTCTTCAAGCGCCACGACCGTAATGGTGGTTTCCTTCGTAAACGCCGGCCTTTTCACTTTGCATCAGGCTATAGGCGTAATCATGGGGGCCAATATAGGCACCACCGTTACGGCCTGGGTAGTTTCACTTTTAGGATTTAATTTAGAAATTTCAAATTTAGCCATTCCGGCTATAGGGTTGGGTTTTTTACTACGGCATATAAAATGGAAGCACCGGGAAACTGGCAACGTGGTTATAGGCTTCGGCCTTTTGTTCCTCGGCCTTGATTTTTTAACAAATTCAATGCCGGACGTTACGGTGGCCGACTTAGCCTTTATGACCAACTTTCATGGTAAAGGCGCGATATTGCTGGCCGCCGGGGTGAGCGTTGTAATAACTTTAATAATCCACTCTTCAAGCGCCGCAACCGCGATTTTCCTGACTATGGCGTTCAACAACATGATAAATTACGAGCAAGCCGCCGCCATGATACTGGGAGCCAACATAGGAACCACAATAGACGCCGTGCTCGCCGCCGCCGGAGCCAGCGCCATGGCGAAAAGGTCCGCGTTGATTCACGTCCTGTTCAATGTAATAGGCGCCGTTTGGGCGCTTCTGCTTTTCAACCCGTTGCTTCATCTTGTGGCTTTTATTACGCCTAATTCAAGCCTGGAAAACGGTTTGTTGAAAGGCGACGTTACAACATTTCTGGCGATGTTTCATACGGCTTTTAACGTCATCAACACCTTGATTTTCCTTCCTTTTGTAAATCCTTTAGCAAAATTGGTCGGTTTCTTGATAAAAGAAAAAGAAAACGAGCAAAATGAAGAAAAAAATATATACCATTTCCAAAAGCAGGGAGCCGCTATAAGAGAAACTCCTGAACTGGACTTGCTTAGGGTGGAAAAAGAAATGCGGGATATGGCCGGAATAGTTTTCAGCATGTACGGTGAAATCCGCGCCTCGCTTTCCATAAAAGACGCGGCTTCAGCCGATGATCTGGAGCGCCGCATGAGTAAAAAAACAGATTATCTGGCCCAGATGCGCGAAGAACTCGGCAACTTTTTAATGTGGATTTCCCGTTCGCACGTCAACGGGCGCACATTACATAATATTTCATTTTTATTGCGCATAATAAGCGATCTAAAAGACATGGGCGCCGACTGCTACAGCATGGCCTGCATCCTTCAAACAAGCGTGCGAAAAAAACGCATATTCGAAGAACTTGAAGTAAACGCGTTGCATCCTTACACAGGTCAAGTTGAAAAATTTTTGGCTTTTGTGCAGGAAAATATATGCGAGCGCCTTACACAAGAACAAATAAACTACGCGGCTCAACTGGAAAGCGAGATAGACGTTTCTCGCAACGCCCTGCGCAAGCTTGGGCGCAAGCGCATAGAAGATGGTTGCAACGTTAAAACGGAACTGTTATTTATTGATTTAGTGCGCCGCATAGAAAAATTAGGAGATTATTGTTTTACAATATCAAAATCGCTTTCACGTATAACCGCGGCTAATGTAAATTCGATTCAATCAAGCTCAGGGAAGCAGGAAAACGAATCTTAAAATATACGCGGTTTTTGCAACGTATAAGGAGTTAATATGGCGTTAAACTTAATTTTTTTGGGGCCGCCCGGGGCTGGAAAAGGAACTTTAGCCGTAAGGGCGAAAGAACTTATAAACGCGCCTCATATCAGCACAGGGAATATTTTCCGTGAGGCTATAGCCGCAAAAACAGATTTAGGCCTTAAAGTTAAGGCTATAATAGATTCCGGCGGCCTTGTAGACGATGAAACTACAATAGCCCTTATAAAAGAGCGGCTTGCGCAAAAAGACGCTTCTAACGGCTACATACTGGACGGCTTTCCACGCACCACGGCGCAAGCTGAAGCTTTAAGCGGTTTTTCCTCCGTCACCAAAGCTATTAATTTTGACGCGACTGACGATGTAGTCCTTAAACGGCTTGGCGGAAGGCGGGTTTGCCGCAAATGCGGATTTAACTGGCACAAAACTTTTAATCCGCCCAAAAACGAAAATATATGCGACAAATGCGGCGGCGATATATATACACGCGACGACGACAAGGCGGAAGCCGTGCAAAAACGGCTCGCCGTATACCGCGAACAAACCGCGCCGCTTATAGACTGGTACAAAAAAGCGGGCCTCCTTTGCGAAATTAACGCAAATAGCGGCGTAGAAGAAACTTTAATCGCTTTTAAGAATATTTTCAATCTTTAGAACGCAGTAATTTTTTACTTCTTCCACTAATTCTTCCAGCGGCTTATCCCTATTTCTAAAACGGAAGTTAGCCGCTACCGGAAGAAGCGTTGTAAAAATCAGCTTTTCCTCCATCCTCAATTTTGAAAGGTAAAAAGTTATATTTTCTTTTACCGGCGGCATATCATTTATTTTATTTATATATGTATTCAAAAATTCTTTCGCGCCTATTATACTCCCGCCGCTTGCGAACACCTGAAGGCGCGCGGAAGGGGCGCCGGCGTTATTTTGAGCGATATTTATTTTCGCGCCCGGCCCGTTTTCCGCGGTTAATACAGGAATCAAGGACGCGCTTTTTTCTTCAAGTCTTTGCTTGTAAAGATTCATTGATTTTGTTTCATAGTACCAGGAATCTTGTTTTTTTATTCGTTTTAGCGAAGGAGTTTTGTATAAAAATTCGCTTATTTTAGATTCCGCGGTTTGCAAACGGTTTTGTTTGCGGTAAAAAAAAGGATAAAAATAAGCGCCGCGCGCGTAAATGGCGCCCATAGGATAAGAAAAATCCGCGCCAAAAATTTTTACGCGCCGCGCCCCAAGTTTTTCGGCCAGAGTCACCGCCGCGTATGTTACATTTGCGCCGGAGACGTCCAGTATGGGAAAATTCCGGTAGTTTGCGGAAATATAATTGGTGAGCGGGTGCCCTCCTGAAAAAAAGAATATTTTTTTAGACCTGTAAAACAAGGCGGGAGGGCTGGCCAGATCCAAAAAAAGCGGAACGTCTTCTATTTCAGTTCCAATAAAGTGATAGTAACTTATATGCTGGCAATCTATTGATATAACGGCGTCCGGTTTAACGCCGCTTTTAAGAAGGACGGGAAGGCTTGTATCCGTAGCTATCAAAAAAAAATTTTTGCGTTCTTTTTTTATAATTCGCGTCTGCGAATCAAGGGAGGGGCCGGCGGCGCAAACAGCGCAGTTTAAAGCGGGCGGCATTACATTGTATTGATTTTCTGAAAGCAATACGTTGTGTATAATATTTGAAAACCATCTTTTTCCAAAACAGCTTTGAACTGAATAATCTTCCGCTATATTTTCCAGCGTTTTTTTTATGGCGGAAGCGGCTCTAGAAAAATTATTCACGTCAAAATCCGTTCTTCCACGCAAAGGGAGCGTTTTAAGGCCGCCATGCAACGCCGGTTGGTATAAATTCAATATTTTAAAACGAACGTCATTTTCGTTTGGATCAATTAAAATTGAAAAACGCTCATCATTAAAAATCCTTATATATTCATGAAAGCAAAATAATTCGGCCAACCCGTCTATGTCAAAATCGATTACAAGCACGCGCTTTATATCGTCGCGTTTAAGGGCGGCCTGCGCGTAATAGCCGCTGCCCAACCCAAGCAAAATTAGGAAGCCTTCATCTTTAACCGTGGAAATCAGCCGTTCCGCTTCTTTTTCAGGGTCTGTAAGGGAATGCAGCGTATGGGCCCTGCCGCTTGAATCCACCCAGGCGGAAAGGAGCTTGCCGCTTTTGCTTTCCACAAAACGATAATGAGAAAGCGTAGTTTGCGCCGCTGAAAGGCGGGCGCAAAGGTTTGCGTCAATACGCGAAAGAGAAAGCAGGTTTCGTTCAAAAAAAAATTGTTTATCCATATTTTTTCGCGGCTTTTTCTATTTCTTCCAGTTTGTTATCTTTATCATCGCTAAAAAACAACTGAAAAAGTTCATCTCTTATTTTTTCGTCTTCTTTCGCGCTATTTACAATATACCGCAAGTGATTTTCCGCTCGATTTTTATAATTTTTTTCCGCGTAATCAGGCGGCGCCCCCGCTTCCTTGATTTTTTGATTAAAATCTGAAAAGCAAGCGCCCGTTAAGCGCGTTTTTTTTTCGCGAAAATAAAAAATTCTGTTTTTATTTTCGGTTTTATAAGAATTAAACCAATCCCTGTAAATGCTAAAAGTCCCGCCTTGTTCTATTTCACGGGCGCGCTCAAATTGCAGGCTATAAACCGGGGAAAAACGGGAAGATTTTTGATGTAAAAGTTTTGTAAAATAATACGATTTTGTATGCGTCTTAACGCCGTAATTTTTTAAATCTACGCCGCAAACCCATATATCGCCGGTTGTTATGTGCAATGCAATGTCAAGAGCTGAACCTATTACGCTTCCTTGTGAAGGCAGAATCGCGTAATCAAAATTATTTTTTTTTAAAAGCAATTCTTGCAGGCGGCTCACCGCTATAGGAGCCAACGGCAGACCCTCCGCCTGCGAGGGAAGAGCCGCGTGAAGAACGAAAGCTAAAACCGGCGGTTTTACATTTTTTTTTTGATTTATATATCTAATATACTGATACAAATGAAAAAGCGCCCAATTTCCTCCGTCAGAGCTTACAACTACATCCGGTTTTACGCCGAAGTAGTCCAATGCGCCTATTGCGGAAGCCGCCGCTATAACAGTAATCTTTTCGCCTTTGGCCGCGCTTTCGCAAACCGCGTTTTTTACATAAGGCAGTTCCGCGTCAAGCCCGGGGCCCGCTCCCGCAACTATACACGGTGATGAAGCGCCGTAAGGAAGCGCCGTTTTTTTTATATATTTAATGTTTTTCAATACATTAAAAAACCATCTTTTACCAAAATTTAAGGTCGTTCTTTTATTCGCGTCAACTTTTTTTATAAAAGAGGCGGCGGCGGCGGCCAACCGGGCGTAATCTTCGCCGTAAGACAGCAGGGAAGGGCGCCATTCAATTATTTTTATATATCTTGCTTCTACATCAGGTATTTCATTTTCCAAAAACCTTTCGATTTTTACGTTATTTTGCGGCCATTCCGCGTCCGGCGAAAATAAAGCGGCTTCCTTAGGTTGAAAAAGCAAAGGGCGGTTTACGATGTAAAAATTGTTTACATGAAGCGAAATAATTTTTGCTTTTGGCGCTGCTTCCCGTAAAAAAGGGATGATATAGCCTAGAGCGCATTCAAGCAGGATAAAATAACGGATTTCTTCTGAAAGATTTAATGAAAAAGCGAATTTTTGCGCTTCTAAAACCGGATTATATAAAGAATGGATTGCTTTCCCTTCAACCAGCGCTACAGGAAAGCCGTTTTTTGAAAAAACCGTTTTTTCTTTTTGACTGGTACAACCGGCGGGTTCAGAGATTTGCATAATTTTCCGCCGCCGCAGGAATCAAAATTACGCTATCCCTAATTCTTTAAAAAGTTTTTTGTAAAGTTTGAATTGTTCTGAATGGGCGAATTCGGATATTTTTTCGTCCGGCAATGATTCTAAAAGGGAGTCCATATAACTAAGCACTGTTTTTAGCTCATTCTTGAATTGCGCCGGTATTTCAGCTTCAGCGTCTTCACTCTCTTCCTCAGACGCCTTTCCCTCGTCATTTTCCGCTTTAAGAAAATCTTCAGGCGGGGATTCCACGTCTAAACCGTCTAAATCAAAGCCTTCCGCATTAAGGGTTTCTTCTTCCACGGCGCCTTCGCCCTCAGATGAGGTTTCCGCGTTTTCCGCCGCTCCAAGCGCGTCTTCGTCCAAATTAAAGCTTTCATCGCTAGAGCCTTCGTTATGGGAATCGGCGGCTTCGGCGTCTAAATTAAAGCTTTCATCGCCAACTTCTTCGTTAGGGGAATCGGCGGCCTCGCCGTCCAAATTCAACCCGTCAACGTTGTTTTCTTCAGCGTTAAAGTCTTTTTCAGGCGCGGCTTCACCGTCCAAACCGTCTAAATCAAAGCCTTCCGCGTTAAGGCTTTCTTCCACGGCGCCTTCGCCCTCATCCTCAGAGGGAGTTTCCACGTTTTCCGCCGCTCCAAGCGCGTCTTCGTCCAAATTAAAAATTTCATCGCCAGAACCTTCGTTGGAGGAATCGGCGGCTTCGGCGTCTAAATTAAAGCTTTCATCGCCAGTTTCTTCGTTGGGGAAATCGGCGGCTTCGGCGTCTAAATTCAACCCGTCAACGTTGTTTTCTTCAGCGTTAAAGTCTTCCGCAGATGCGGATTCCACGTCCAAAGCGTCCAAATCAAAGCCTTCCGCGTTAAGGCCTTCTTCCACGGCGCCTTCGTCCTCAAAGGAACCTTCCGCGTTTTCCGCCGCTTCAAGCGCGTCTTCGTCTAAATTAAAGCTTTCATCGCCTGAGCCTTCTTCGTTGGCGGAACCGGCGGCTTCGGCGTCTAAATTCAACCCGTCAACGTTGTTTTCTTCGGCGTTAAAGTCTTCCGCGGATGCGGCTTCCTCGCCTAAACCGGCCAAATCAAAGCCTTCCGCGTTAAGGCCTTCTTCTTCCACGGCGCCTTCGTCCGCAGAGGAAATTGCCGCGTTTTCTTCCGCTCCAAGCGCAATGGCGTCTTCGTCCAAATTAAAGCTTTCATCGCCGGCTTCTTCGTTGGGGAAATCGGCGGTTTCGGCGTCTAAATTCAGCCCGTCAACGTTGTTTTCTTCGGCGTTAAAGTCTTCCGCAGATGCGGCTTCGCCGCCATCTTGCAAAACAGGTTCTTGCCCGTCTTCCAAAACGCCTTGCGAGTCTGCCTCCTCAACCGCGGCTTCCTCCGCCGGGTTTTCTTCAAGCGGCGCTTCCAAATTAGAAATCAAATCATCAAAGTTATCGTAATCTTCAGTGGCCTCTTCCGCTTCTAAATTTTCTTCTGGCGCCGCAGCCGCGGAATCATCATAGCTGGAATCGCCGGCGGCTTCTTCTACAGTTTCCGTGTTCCCGGCGCGCTCGTCTGGAAATTCATCCTTTACTTCTTGCGAAGATATGATGATTTCTTCTTCAAGCGGCGGTTTTTCTTCCCCATATTCAGAAGAAAGATCTTTGAACGGATCAAAATCGTCTTCCTGTTCATCTTCTTCCAGTTCTATCGTAACGTTGGAAAAGTCGTCTGCGCGTTCTTCCACCGGGGCCGCGTCTTCCGCGCTCAAAACGCCGGGTTCTAATTTTTCGCCAAATTCACCATCTTCCAACTTGAAACCCATAGTTTCGTCAAAAGAATCATCATCTTCCGCGACGTCCGGCGCATCACTCAAAAAATCCCGTTTTTCTTCCGCGCCGCCTGAATCTTCTTGCGCGGCTTCCAGGTTGAAAGATTCTTCTTCTTCCGGAAAATTCGACGGGGCTTCTTCTTTAGTCCAATCTTCGGCTTCCGGCTCCGCCTCAAAATTTTCGTCATTATGAACGGTTAAAGGAGCGCTGGTTTCAGCTACTACGTCCGCGTTTATAAGTATGTTGTCAAGTTCATGTAAAGAAAGAGTTTCCGCATCCTCAGCATCTTCATCAATAGGCGGCGCATCGTCAAAACCCTCTGAATCTTCACCCTCAAGAACGGGCGCCGCCGCGTTTTCCTCATCATCCGCATCATCTGAATTAAGGCGGCTTAACTCATCGCCGGTAAGCATTACAACATCATCTTCGTTTTCGCCAAAGAAAGAAGACGCCTTGCTCTCCCCGGTTTGCTTGTCGACGCCGGCTTCCGCCTGGTTTATGTTTACATCATTAAACTGAACCCCGGCGGCGGACGCGGGCTCCGAAGAACCAGCCGGGGCGGATTCTTCTTCAAAGGGGGAGGTCTCCGGCGCGAATTCTTTTACGGAAACTTCGGGAGATTTTTCGAATTCGGACGCATTTTTTATGTTGGAAATTTCGCTTTTTAAAGACGAAATTTCGTTTTTAATTTCGGAAAGTTCTTTGGCTATAGTTTGCAAAAGCATGGTTTGAGCCGCTTCCTGTGAAGAAACCTCTTTTAACGACTCTATAGCCTCTCGTGGAACAGCGGAGCTTTTTACATCTAAAATCATTTTTTCAGCGGAAGAATCCGGGGGGCTTTTAACCTGGTCTAACTTAAAAAGACCGGACGTTTCGACAAAATTTTCGGGTTCCGATTTTACCCAAACGCCATATTCGTCAAGTTCTTTTGAAGAACCGACGCCGCTACGAGCGTGTAACACCGACGGCTTTTCTAAGCTGCCCATTCATTCCCCCTTGCGCTAGTTTAAGCAATAAGTCTTCAAAACGCATTTTAGTTTAACCCAAATTGACAAAAAATGGAATACACTTAACCGGAAAAACACCGTTTGACAAATCATCCTAAACTTAACTTATGCGAAATTGAAAGCCACTTCCGGCGGATTTTGAGCGGAAAAGAAAATTACAAGCCGTTATCCTGGCCGCGCGCGCTCTTTACCGCGCCCGCGCCGGCGCGCAACCCGAACCGCCTTTTCGCCATAAAGCCGGCTTCTCCGCCGGCTTTCGGTCTCCGCGCCGTCTGTAAACGCTGCGTTTGAATCTTCATAATGTAATCGGAAACCTCTTTAACTCCCGCTCGCGGGCTGCGCAAGACCGCGAGCGGAAATTCGCGTTTTTTGAAACTATTTTAAATAATTTGAATAATAGGATAAAATTAATATCAAGTCATTGACTTTTTGTGTCGAAAAGTATTTAATAGGCTTATGCCGTCACGCTTCTACGCCTACCGCGGGAAACGCCATCGTAAACAAGGCTTCCCCGCCGTTGTTATAATCTTGCTTTTGTTTGCGGCCGGCGCGGGGGTTTTCGCCATAGCGGGCGGATTGAATAATTCTTCCGCTAATATGCGGCGTCAAATAATGGAAAGCTGGAGGGAGGGCGATTACGACGGCGCTTTTACGATGAGCGCTTTGGGGCTGGAAAAAAAACCCATGGACTTTTTTCTTCTTACCGTCAACGGCTTTTCCGCTTACCAGATTGCTATAGCTCAAATTAATTCTTCAGATACACAACGGTTTATAGACGCTTCGGTTTGGTCTTTACGAAAAGCCATGTTAACAAAAGAAGGCAAACGCGATGAAAGAATTTTTTATGTGCTTGGAAAAGCGTACTATTACAAGGGAGCGCCGTTTATGGATTTGGCGGTTTCCTATTTAGAGGCCGCCTCCAGTTCAGGCTATCCGGCTTCCGACATAAACGAGTATTTGGGCCTCGCGTACGCGGCGTTAAAGGACTACCAAAGCAGCGTAAACGCTTTTTCTAAAGCTCTTCAGCCTGTAAATGGAGACGCCCCGCTTTCCGGCTCCGATATTTTTCTTTTAGCCATAGCAAGATCTTACTTTGAATTGGGAGAAACCGGGCGGGCCAAAGCGTATTTAATGCGGGCTTTGGAAGTGTCCAGGGATTATAAAACCATAGTTTCAGCCAGAATTTTGCTTGGAAACGTATTTGTGGCGGAAAACGATCTCGCGGCGGCTGAAAATCAGTATTTAACAATATTGAACGAAAGCGGGGAATCGGCGGAGGCCAGATTTTTCCTGGGCGAAATTTACGCCCTTAAAGAAAACACAATAAGAGCGCGGGCGGAATGGCGCAAGGCGTTGCGTATAGATCCGGCTTACGCTCCGGCGAGAGAGCGATTGAATATATAAACGGATTAAACAAACGGAGGAATAATGTTTGGAATAAAGTCGTCTGATATAGGCATAGATTTGGGTACTTGCAACACTCTTATTTATATAAGGGGTAGAGGAATCGTGGTAAACGAACCTTCTGTGGTCGCGGTGGAGAGAGGCACCAAAAAAGTTATGGCTGTAGGCGCGGACGCAAAACGTATGCTCTACAAAACTCCAGAAAACATCATAGCGATACGTCCTATGCGGGACGGCGTTATAGCCGATCTTGAATCCACAGAAAAAATGATACGGCATTTTATTTCCAAAGCTCTTCCAAGATACCGTTTTATTAAACCAAGAATGATAATCGGCATACCTTCATGTATAACGGAAGTCGAAAAACGCGCCGTGGAAGAAAGCGCTTACAAGGCCGGAGCCAGGGATGTTATGGTTATCGAAGAAAGCCGCGCCGCCGCCATAGGCGCGGACATCCCCATTTTTGAACCCGCGGGCCACATGATTTGCGACATAGGCGGCGGCACCACCGAAATATCGGTGATATCCCTGGGCGGCATGGTGGTTACAAACGCCATCCGCTTAGGCGGCGATGAATTTGACGAGGCGATAGTTAAGCATGTTCGTTCCGTTCACAACCTAATAATAGGCGACCACATGGCGGAAAGGCTTAAAATAGAAATAGGCAACGCCGCGCCGTCCGAAACTATAGAAAAAGTTGAAATTAAAGGCACGGACGCCATAACCGGCCTTCCGCGCCGCCTTGAAATAGATTCCGTTGAAGTGCGCGACGCCCTAAAAGATCCGATAACCCAAATTATAGACGAAATAAAAGTGATACTCGGCAAAACCCCGCCGGAACTCGCCGCGGATATAGTGGAACAGGGCATAGTTATGACGGGCGGGGGGAGCCTGCTTAAAGGGCTGCCTAAACTTATTTCCAAAGAAACCGGCGTTCCGGTTATTTTGGCGGAAAACCCGCTTGAGTGCGTAGCTTTAGGCGCCGGAAAATATTTTGAAAACATCCGGAGCTTCGACAGCACCCACACCATTTACGATAATCTTAACGGATAATAATGCGAATCTCAAAAGAAAAAAAGAAAAAGGGCGCGGTTTCCAGCGCTTACGTATTTGTAGCTCTAACCCTTATTTCTTTTTCGCTTTTACTTTTTTCCACGCGCAGTTTTGTAATAGACATACGGGACACGGGCCTTTCCGTTTTTTCCGGCGTGCGCGGCGCGATTTATTCAGTTTCTTCAATGATTTCCCACACCTTTCTTTCCGTTAAGGAGCTTTCTTCTTTACGAAAAGACTATGCTGAACTGTTGCAAAAAATAACGCGCTATGAACAATTGGAACGAACGGCGGCTGACATAAGGCAGGAAAACAACCGGTTGCGCGAACTTTTAGCTTTTTCCCAAACCATGCGTTTCACCCATATCCCCGCTGAAATTTCAGGCCGCGACCCGGACAACCTGTTTTCGGCTTTTGTTATAAACAAAGGCTCTTCCAGCGGCATAACCGTAAATATGCCGGTTATAGCGTATCAAAACGGGACGCAAGCCCTGGTAGGCAAAATTATACAAGCAGGCAGCCTCGAAAGCCTCGTTATGCCGCTGTACGATGAAAAATCATACATTTCGGCGCGCCTTGCTCAAACAAGGTACGAAGGTATAGTGCAGGGCGGCTTGAATCCGGAAAAACCGCTTGTTATGCGCCTCGTCCCCAAAAGGGCTCAGGACGAAATACATACGGGAGACGTGGTTGTTTCTTCCGGCGTAGGCGGGGTTTTTCCTCCCGGCCTTAACATAGGCCGCATATCAAATATAATTTACAGAGAATACGAACCTTCACTGGAATTGGAAGTAAAATCCGCGGTGGATTTTTCCAGGCTGGAATATGTTTTCGCGGTGGATAAAGAAACAATTGGAACCGGGGAAACGCCGTTCGACGAAGTTGAGTCCGCGCAATAGACCCGCCGGATGTTAAACAATAAAATTGTTCGGAAACTCAAGCGGTTTCTAAACGGCTTAAACGGAAAATCAGGAGCGAGTGAATGACGAAACATATTGTATGGGCCACGCTTTTTATTCTAATAGCTGGAATTCTGCAATCCACATTGCTTTCCCACATGAGGCCGTTGCTTAGCGCGTCTCCTGATATAGCCCTTTGCATCCTTATATATTCAGCTTACCTAAACGGCGCGATGACGGGGCAGCTTACGGGATTTTTTTCTGGAATACTTTTAGACTTCCTTTCAGCGTCTCCTTTAGGGCTTAACATATTTGTGCGCACATTAATAGGCGGAGCCTGCGGGCTGTTGCGCGGGTCTTTCTTTTTAGACGCCGTTTTTCTTCCAATGGCGCTTTCCGCCGTTGCGACCTTGTTAAAGGCTTTAATCCATTTTCTGCTGAACATACTTTTCGCGGGAGCCGTACCCGCATACTCTTTTACTTCGGGCGTTTTGTGGATGGAGACGCTCTTAAACGCTATATGCACACCGTTTATATTCGCCGTGTTAAAATCATTCGGCGCTCTGTTGACGTCGCAAAAGGAAAGTTAAATGTTGTCGCCGGATGAAAAAACAGGAAAACGCATAGATATTCTAAGAATCGTCTTTATATCATTTTTTTTTCTGTACACAATAAAACTTTTTTCGTTGCAAATTCTAAATCGTGAACAATACCAGAAACGGGCTGAAGACATAACGAAGCGGACGACTACAATTCCGGCTTCCCGCGGGGAAATATACGATAGGAATTTTATATCTCCGGTAGTTTACAACAGCAATTCTTTCGCGGTTTATATATCGCCGGCTGAAGTGCCGCAGTATGAAATACCGGAAGTTTTGAACAGGCTGGCGAATATACTGGCTATGACGGTTCCTCAAATAGAACGCAAACTTCCCGCGAGGTACTATTACCTTTTTCAGCCTATAGAAATAGCGTCCAACCTGTCTTACGAAACTATAGCGAAGCTGGCCGAAAACGCAAGCTCTCTTCCCGGTGTGAGCTGGCAATCCAAGCCGGTGCGCAACTACAACGACATAGGGTCGCTTTCCCATGTTATAGGTTACGTAGGCGATATAACCAGGGACGAACTCACCACGCTTTACAACAAAGGCTATAATTCCAGCGACGTCATAGGCAAGGCCGGCGTTGAAAAACAATACGACGAACTTTTAAAAGGCAAAGACGGAGTTGAAACCAGAATAGTGGACGTGAGGGGGAAAGAAGCGCAAAACCAGGCGATTGTGCGGGAAGCTCCCGAAATGGGGCGCAACCTGGTGCTCACTATAGACCGCTCCATACAAACGCTTGCGGAAAAGGCCTTGGGAGAGCGCATAGGCGCGGTTATTGTAAGCCGCCCGTCTACAGGCGAGATACTGGCCATGGTGTCGTATCCCTGGTACAACAGCAACGTATTCAACAGGATAGGCGTTGGAAATGAATATCAAAACCTTATCAACGACCCGGACCGCCCGCTTATAAACAGGGCCATACAGTCGAGCTACCCACCAGGCTCCACTTTTAAGATTGTTATGACGACCGGCATAATAGCCGAAAACGTATACCCCATAGACAGAACGGTGGAATGCGCGGGCGAAATGTGGTATGGCGACCGGTTTTGGAACTGCCACATACATAAGCCGGGGCATGGGCGGCTTTCGTTGCAAAGAGCTCTAGCTCAATCTTGCGATATATACTACTGGGTGATAGGCCGTGATTACATGGGTGTAGAGCGAATAGTTTCTTACGCTAAAGAATTCGGTTTAGGCGAACTCACCGGAATAGATTTACCCGGAGAAATCGCGGGCATAGTTCCAACCCCATACTGGAAAGACCGTAAAGTCCACCAAAAATGGCAAAGCGGCGATACAATGAATATGTCGATAGGGCAGGGCTATATGCTTGTTACGCCTTTACAAATGGCGAATATGGTTTCCATGGTGGTGAATGACGGCGTAATCTACCGCCCGCAAATTTTAAAAGAAATACGCAACCCGCTTAACGGTGAAATTGAGGAAAGGCGAGAGAGGGAAATTTTGCTCAAAAGCGACATAGATAAAGCGATTTTTGAACAAGACAGGCAATATATGCGCTCGGTAATCAGCGAAGGAACGGCGCGTTACCCGTTGAATATAAAATCCGTGGAAATAGCGGGAAAGACCGGCACAAGCGAAGTCGGCCTAAAAGACCGCTGGCATTCATGGTTTACGGCTTTCGCTCCGTACGAAACGGACGATCCGCATGAACGCATAGTCGTATCTATAATTGTGGAAGCTGTAAACGAGTGGGAGTGGTGGGCGCCTTACGCTTCGGCCATCATTTTTCAGGGAGTGTTCGCGAAGCAAACTTACGAACAGGCTGTAGAAAGTTTAGGCTTCCAGTACCTTTTCCCAGTGCGAGAGAGACGGGATTAACTTTAAATGAAAACAAATCTTTTTGAATTTGACTTTCCTTTGCTTTTTTCCGCAATAGTTCTTACTTTTTTCGGCATTTTATTTATATATTCCTCCAGCATAAGTTCTTCCGGCGCTCCGGCTTCTTCAGAGTACATACGCCAGATAGTATGGGCGGTAGTCGGGCTTTTCGCGGCTATAGTTATGGCGCTTTCCAACTATTCAAGAATATATCATATCGCGATATACCTTTATATCGTAACTATTTTTCTGCTTATTCTAACCCTTTTTATGGGTACGGTGGTAAACGGAGCGCGCGCCTGGATACGCATAGGCTCATTCGGGATACAACCTTCTGAATTTACAAAAATAACAACTATACTTTTTCTTTCGCAGTATTTAGATTCATCAAAAAGAAACACCAACGATTTTCACCGTTTCGCGGTTTCCTGTTTTATATGCCTTTTACCAATGGGTTTAGTGTTGCTTCAGCCGGATTTTGGAACGTCGCTTGTATTTATCCCGATTTTAATAGTTATAACTTTTGTAGCCGGAATACCGGGGCGTTATGTTTTTTTTATTGGATTATGCGTAATGTTAACCGCGGTTTTGGCGATACTTCCATTTTGGCAGTCGCTTATACTAAAAAATTCACATTATTTTTCTTTTTTAACTGATTTTAAATTTATTATCGGGTTTACAATTTTATTGCTCGCGGCTTTTTCAATAGCGCTTTTTGGTTTTTTAAGGTACAAAAAAAAGTATTTTTACTGGATAGCGTACGCCTCAATTTTAGCCATAGCGGCTCTTTTACTATCATTTATGGCGCGAAAAGTGCTTAAAGACTATCAAATTATGCGTTTGGTGGTCTTTTTAGACCCGAACGTGGATCCTCGCGGCTCCGGCTGGAACATCATACAATCAATTATAGCGATAGGATCAGGCGGCTTTTTCGGCAAGGGCTTTTTGCAGGGAACTCAAAGCCATTACCGTTTTTTACCTCAACAAAGCACGGACTTTATTTTTTCAATTTATTCGGAAGAATGGGGTTTTATAGGCGGAGTTTTTGTGTTTATTCTTTTTTTGGTGATATGCCTGCGTCTTTTAGCCATAATTAAAAACACAAGCGATCCTTTCGGGTCATATATAACAGCCGGACTCGCCGCCATGTACATATTTCATTTTTTAATAAACGTAGGCATGACCATGGGGGTTATGCCTATAACAGGAATTCCTTTGTTATTCATGTCTTACGGAGGTTCCGCTCTTATATCGTCCATGGTGGGAGTAGGCCTTGCGTTAAGCGTACATATTAGAAGATTTCAATTTTGACGCGCCGCCGGTTTATAAATCCGCTGGAAGAATTTGGGCCGGACTTGCTTTCCGTGCAAAATCCCGCCAGGTATGTAGGGGGAGAGGCGTTGCGTCTCGCCAAAAAAGACGCCTCTTTACAAACAATAGCCGCCTTTCCAGACCTATACGAAATAGGAATGTCGAACCAGGCGCTAAAGATACTATACAACCGCGTAAATTCAATTGAGGGAGCATCCTGCGACCGGGCCTTCGCTCCGGCGCCCGATTTTGACAAACTTCTTGACGAAAAAAAAATCCCTTTATACGGTTTGGATACCGGCCTTTCGCTTAAAGACGCGGATATATTGATGTTCACATTTGGCTACGAACTGGGCGTCACCTCGCTTCTAGCCATGCTTAAACGCTCTTTTATTCCGATTAAATCCGCCGAGCGCGGAGACGGCGACCCTATAATTTTGGCTGGCGGGGTTTGCGCTTCCAATCCGGCCCCTTATTCCCGTTTTATAGACGGTTTTTGGATAGGAGAAGCGGAAGACGGTTTTTTTGAAACAATTGAAAAAATAGCTTCCGCTCAAAAAAACGGGGCGCAAAAAAAAACGCTTTTTAGCATAATGCAAAATCAAAAATCGCTATGGAGCGCGGGTAAAGAAAAAGCGGTGCGGGCCGTCTACTCAGGATTTTCACAAGAGGTCTCCGCCGCCATAAATCCGGTTCCAAGCATGAAAGTCGCCCACGGACACGGCTTTGTAGAAATAATGCGGGGATGCCCAAACGGCTGCCGGTTTTGCCACGCCGGCGTCTGGTACAAGCCAATGCGCCAAAAAGACGAAAAAAACATCATTTTAGAAGTTGAACAATGGGTGAATAATGGCGGATACAGGGAAATAACATTGTCGTCTCTTTCCAGCGCCGATTACAACGGCGTGTATGAAGTAACAAAAAAACTAAACCAAATTTATAAAAAAAAATATATTTCTTTTCAATTGCCGTCCCTTCATGTTTCCACTTTTTCTTTGCCTCTTTTAGAAGAAATATCCAGGGTTCGCAAAAGCGGGCTGACTTTCGCGGTGGAGACGCCTGGCGAGGAAGATCAAAAATCAATAAACAAGAGCGCGGACGAACAAACCATAAGTGAAATACTTTTTGAAGCTAAAAAGCGCGGGTGGAAAAGCGTAAAATTCTATTTTATGCTGGGGCTTCCCGATATAAAGTCGGAAGACGAAGCTCAGGGGATTATTGATTTTATAAAAAATCTTTCGCGGAAAACCCGCATGAATTTTTCCATAAATATAGGCGTCTTTATACCCAAGGCTCATACGCCGTACCAAAGAGCCGCGCAAATTAAACAGGAAGAAGCGGAAGAAAAAATAAAAAAAATTATTTTTGCGTTAAAGCCGTTAGGCCATAAAGTAAGCGCGGCGGACGCTTTTGTCTCTAAAATTGAAGGCGTTTTATCCAGAGGCGGTGAAGAAGCTTCATACATAATTGAGGAAGCTTTTAACGCCGGTTGCGCCCTAGACGCCTGGAGCGAATATTTTAAAAGAGACGCCTGGGAAAAGATTTTACAAGAAAAAAGCGAAATTGTAGAAAAAATACTGTCCGCAAAAAAACCGGAAGAAAAACTCCCCTGGGATTGTATAGAATCAGGAACGGCGCCTTCATACATTGAAAAAGAAGCCGAAAAAAGCAAAGCTTCCAAGACTTCGCCTATATGTCAAAAAAATTGCGCAAATAATTGCGGCGTATGCGGCGAATCGCAAAATGTATGTTATAACATACGCCAAAATAAAAACAACGCCGCCGGCGATGAGGCTTTTTCGGAAAAAGGCCGCGAAGAAAACCTTGATTTTCATAATATCGCGGTATTGAAAGCTTCGCCTTGCACATACCGCATGATTTTTTCGTATTCCAAAGAAAAAAGCGCGGTTTTTTTATCTCATTTAAGTGTAATAGAGGTTTTTTCGGCTTCTTTTTTACGATCTCAAATAGAGGTTTCTTATTCCGAAGGGTTTAATCCTTTACCGCGCCTTGATTTCGCAAGCCCTCTGGCGTTAGGAATAAGCGGTGAAAATGAGATAGCGTCTATCGACTTAAATGAACCTAAAACGGCGCCGGCTTTTATCAAAGCCGTCAACCCAAACCTGCCGGAAGGTTTTACCATAAAAAACGCCGCCTGCCTTATTATAAAAACCGGAGAAAAAAAAATTTCTCCGGCGTCTGTTTTATGGGGGTTTGCTTACAAACCAAAACCAACCGCAAACAGCGCCTTGCTGGATTACATTGAAGCGAAGAATGAAAAAAAATACCGGGCGGAACGGGAAACCAATGGCGAAAGTCTTTTTTACATGAAACGAAAAGCCGTTTTAGCTAAACAACCAGCAGGGCCGGGCTTTGAAGACTATTTTACATTCTACAAAAACCGTTACCCGTGTTATGAACTTTAATTGCGTTGAAATATTTGATAGAAATAAAAGTATTATTTCGTCTACTAACGATAATGTAAAAAATGACAGAAAAGGTGTCATTGGGCTATATTACTATCAAGTATAGTATATAGCCCAAAAATGTCAAGGGGGCCTCTAGAGGCCCCCAAAACATTAAAACTTAAAAAAATTAAACAGAAGGAGTGGGAGGAGGAGCAGGAACGATAGGAGCAACAGAAGCCTTAACTGCCTGAGAAACAGCCTCAGCAAACTCTCTATCTTTTAAAGCTTTTTGTTCAGCTTCTCTAGCGTCTCGTTGAGCTTTGAGACGAATCTCAAGAGCTTCTTTAATACCATGAGCATCAGCCATATCGAAATTACGAACACGGGTAGGATCAGAAAACTCATCATCGATTCTTGTTCCACTAGGAAAATCATACATATAAGAACGGGCGACGTTAAGAGCCTCTCCAGCCTGAATCATAGCCGCAATCTGCCTATCTGGGGGAACGTATCCAACAGACTCAGTAATAATCTCTCCGCCTCCAGGCTCTGGAGAAATAGGATTAAAAAAATAAACAACTTTAGGTAAAGACATAAAAACTCCTTAATGATGGTCAATAAGACCAGGTTCGGCTATATAAGGTATCGGCCTAAACGCATTTATAACATTACCAAAAGAAACAATCAAACCTGGTTGAGTAGGAACCTGAAAAATACGCTTGTCAGGAACACAACGCAAAAAATCAGCATTAAGATTAGGAGATGATGAAAAAATACGGCCTAAATGCCAAGTGGAAAAAGAAGGATCACGCATAAGACCGCAAACCATATCACGTTTAATACGAAGTTCGTCAAAACGGCCTTGGTAACCAAAAACAGCAGAATTAGAAGCCTCATTATCTGCAAGATAAATCTCAGCGCGTTCAACAGCTTGCTCAGAAAGATTAACAAACTCAGGAAAAGGAAAATCAAACTTAGTCCGACGCAACCACTGCCTATCAATACCTTGCTGATAAGCGGAACGAGGCATAACAGACATCAAACCAAGAATTAAACCAAATTCCTGAACACGATATTTAGCAACAAATCGTTTATCAACAACAATTCCGTGACCGGACATATTTCCTTGAGGAGTAGAACCAGCGGAAGAAGCAGACGTTTGCAAAACCTCGGAAATAATACAAGGAGAACGGGAACCGCCAATATACTCAGGACGGTCTAGCCGCTCATCGCGCGGAGCGACGCCAAAATGAGAAAGAAGAAACTCAGTATAACGAGCACCAGCGCGAGCATTACGCTCCAACCACTTCTGAAGCTGAAAAGCTAAACGTAAATCAGCAATATTAAAACCAGCTAAAACATGATTAGCAAGATCAACAGTGTTATTACTAAAACCGGCTTTAACATTATTCTGAAAATTAATATCAGCAGAAGTTCCATTACCCTTAAAAAAGGTGGTAAGAATGTTAGCATTAGCAAGAGAAGTAGCACCAATAAGACCAATAAACGGCTCATTATAATATTCAAGCATAGAAGCAGAAGAACCAGTAAAACTAGAAGGATGCGAACCACTAAAACTAGTATACTCAGCATTAGAAGGCAAAGTATAAAGAGGTAAACCAGGCGCAGTTCCACGCTGCTGCCAAGGGAGAGCGCTAGTAAAATAATCCTTCTCCCAACAACGAAAATGCAAACCTAAACTAGGACCGCCAAGATTAGCAGGAAGATCTAAATTAGATTCGGTATAAAGATTAACAATTTCAGGCATAATATTTTCATCACGATAATACTCATTCCATACAAAATTATAGGCGCGCAAAGGAAAATCAAGAGGCCGATGAAGTTCATCAGGAGAAACGCCAGTAGGAAAACCAAAATAATCCCAAAGAGAACCTATCTGATTATAAATAGGGCTCCAACGAGGTAAAGGAACATTAAAATCTCCATCTTCACCGCCTGTAATAAAATCTTCCCAGTCATCCCATAAAAGACGATACGGAACAAAAAAATAATGCACATAAACATTAACTTCATGCAAAATAGGAGACAACATAGGCTGAAACCTAATAACAACTTCATTCCCTATCTTCCAAAGATCACCAGGCACAGCCTCTTCACAAAGAATAGGAATGAGACGGCCCATATCACACGTAAATTTCTTTTCATACGATAAATCAAACATGGAATGACCGGGCCTAAGAGAACCAACATTATTAAAAATTTTAAAACGCGACATTATAATCTAGCTCCTTTACGAACATTCAAAGGCTTCTTAACAGACCCATCATCAGAAGCATTAGAATTAGCAAAAATAGTCTTATCAGAAACACCATGCGATGCACGAAAAGCAGAAACTAAAGCAGATAAAGATACACCATCAGAAATAAGAGAAACTCCAACATCAGAAATAGGAGAATCAACACTGTCAGGATTCCAAGAACAAAGCTTAAACAAAGAATAATCAGTAACATCCAAACCTGGAGAAGAACTTAAAAGATTAACAGCCTGACGAACAGCAACCTTATCATTAACAGCAAGCAAAGGGGGGCCGAATTGTTCAGCAAGATCATCACGAACAGAATACAAAAAAACTTGAGACATAAAAAACTCCTAAAAATAAAATATACACGATTTTTATAAAATCGTGGACTTGGCCATTTTTTACAAAAATGACCAAGTTTTAAAAAATACCAGGATTTAAAAGAGACTGACGAGCCTTAATATTTAAATCACGCTGAAAGGCGTCAGCAAGTTCAACAGAATCACAAAAATGCAAAAAATCAGTAGGAGAAAGAGAAGTGCGAAAATGAGGATACTTAACAGAAACACTTTGAATAAAATCCAAATTAGCAAACATAGCTTTACGGCGAAAAACACCAGGATCAATATTCAATTTCTTGCGATAATAACGAGGAACGCCAACATGCGCGCCGCGCAAAGTAATATCAAGCTTAGATTCAATCTGCTTGGCGTTATCAAGAGCAAAACGCAAACCTAGACCGGAGGACTGAACCTGAAAAGGAGGCTCACGGCGAGACTTAATATAAACAGAATCAGCCACAGAACCAGAAAGCTTTTTTTGAATATAGCGCGTAACATATTTAATGCTTTCAAAACAAACACGCTCGGAACAAGACTTAACACGAGCAAGATTCCAATCACAAAAAGGCCAAGACGCAATAACAGCGCACTGATCCTCTAAATCATAAAACTGCAAACCAAAAATTACAGCATGATAATGTGGACGCTCAGTTAAAGAACCATACTCGCCGCAAGCAAAATACTTAATACGGCGATTACCTAAACGTTTACGCAAACGCTTCCAAAACTTAGTTAAATCAGACTTGCGAAGCGAACCATGCGGAGGAAGATGTTCGTCATCATAGGTCAAAGTCAAAAACATAGATTTTTCATGATAATGCAATTCATGAAACAACCTTACAGACCATTCACGAGACCTAGCAATGCGACAAGCCATGCACTTACCACAAGGAACAAAAAGACCTACTTTATGCAAATTTGTACCGGGAAGCCTAACATATCCAGTGTAACCGCGGGGAGAAACAAAAACAGGATTAGTACAAGTCATAATCGAATGCCTCCACGAGAGGAACCATAAGACTTTAAACGCTTGCCGCGACGACGGCGACTAGAAGATTTAAAACTAGATTTCCGATAACGCTTTCTACGACGAGACATAAAAACTCCTTTAACGACGAGCTTGAGCCGCTGATGCGGCTTTGCGATCAGAATTAGACTGCGTGCCTTGCTTTAAACCAGCCTTAATAGAAGTGCCGGCAGACTCCAAACCAGGCATAACAGAAGAACCAAAAGATTTAAGACCAACTCCGGCTTGGTTTAATAACTGCTTGCCGGCGTTAGCCCAAACGCCGGCGGATTGAGCAAAAGAGGCCATACCGCTAGCACTCAAACCTACCAAACCAGGAGGAGTATCAGTCATAATGCCTAAACTACGAATAATAGCTTGATCACGTAAATATGCGGATAACTCAGATTCATCCTGAGATAAACCAACCTTAGAACGCTCAATGTCAACAGAAGACTGCTTGTTAGACAACTCACGCTTAGTCTGTTCAAGAGGAAAAGACTGCTGTCTTTGCAAAGTATTTAAAATGGTAGCGGCGCGATCAACACGAGCATTTTCAATCTGCTCAGAAACATACTGTTGATTGGCAAGAGTGGAATCAATATCAGCTTTCTGCTTAAGAAGAGTCATAACGCCAGAAACAACATCAGGAAACTGCGAATTATACTGAGGCGCAAAAGAACCAGACGAAACGCCGCCAGTATGCGAAAGAGTGGAAGAAATAGGAGAAGACACACTGTTAGCGGATTGACCAGCGGCTAGCAAAGGATTCATGCCGGCAGCCTCTAAATCTGCCATCCTACGCTGAACAGCGGAATCCTCACGCTCAAACTGCGTCTGTTGAAGGCCTTTATTATATTCATACTGCTCACGCTGAAAAGCCTTGTTATAATCATACTGCTCACGCTGAAAATCAAAATTGCGCTGATCAACGCCACGTTGATACCTTTGTTCATTAACCTGATTAGCAAGGTTAAGACCTCCAAGCACAACATTTCCAATGTCTCCAAAAAGTCCCATAAAAAGTCAACCCCCTTAAAATAAATTAAAAATTAACCAGTCCTTAAAGACAAATAAAAATTAACTTGCGATAATGTAAATTCTGTCTACTCGTACATTCTGATATAAATTATTATAAAGAGTTTTGTTTTTTAGTTAATCTTCGGCTTTAAAAACATCGTAGGGATTGTCGCCATACCTTCTGTGGTGAACGGCTTCCAGAATATGAACAGTTTCTATGGTTTGCGCGCCGTCCAAGTCGGCTATTGTCCGGGCGACCCTGAGGGTTCCATAATAAGCGCGTCCTGAAAATTTTAATTTTTCCACGGCTTTTTTTAAGGCGGCTTCCGCGTTTGCGCTTAAAGGACAAAAATCTTTTATTTTTGCGGCGCTTATTCCGGCGTTTCTGCGGGGCCTTTCTTCCTCAGGAAGCAATTTAAAACGCTCTCTTTGCAATTCCACGGCTTTTACAACCCGTTTTCTTATATCAGCGCTGTTTTCAACAGCCATATTATCGCGGCTTTCCGGCGTAAAAACAGAACGCATAGGGGTTCTAATTTCTATCCTGTCTAAAAGAGCTCCGCCGAATTTTTTCCAATACCTGTCTATTTCGGAACCTGAACAAAAGCAACCGCCTTCTCCCCTACCGCCAGAAGCCGCGCTATTAATTCCAAGCCTGCCGCAAGGACAGGGATTAGCCGCCATAATAAGTTGAAAATCGGCTGGAAGCCTAACCGGGCCCTCAGCGCGTGATATAGTTACAACCTTGTCTTCCAAAGGTTCGCGTAATGATTGCAATACGTTGACTTTAAATTCAGGAGCCTCATCAAGAAAAAGTGCGCCGTAATGAGATAGGCTTATTTCACCAGGCCTAACGGATTTACCGCCGCCTAAAACGCCTTCCATGCTCGCCGAATGATGCGGAGAGCGAAAAGGCGCGTTCCGTATTAAAACCCCGTCATTCACTCCAAGTTCTCCGGCAAGACTGTGCAATTTTGTAACTTCCATCGCTTCTTCTGTAGTGAGCGGGGCTGTTATGGAAGGCAGCCGGCGAGCGAGCATGGTTTTACCGCAACCAGGCGGTCCAAAAGCAAGCAAATTATGCCCTCCGGCCGCGGCTATTTCCATCGCTCTTTTGTAGGAAGCCTCTCCCCGGACGTCGGCGAAATCACCAAAAAAATGAGGGCGCGCGCTGTTTTGGGCGTTTTTATCCTTAGCGCATGAATTTTCGTCATGTTTTGGGAACGCGCTATTTTCCGCGTAAAAATGCAAATCTTCAAGAACTTCGCTTAAAGATGAAGCGCCGCAAACGCCGTCTTTAGCCAAAACCAACGCTTCGCAAAGGTTTTCGCCGGGAACTATAAACAGATTAATTCCGGCCCGCAAACCGCAAGCTACGGCGGCTAGAGCGCCCTTACACCCTCTCACCGCGCCAGAAAGTTCGAGCTCCCCTATAGCCATTACACTTTCCGTTTCCAGAGATTTAGGGGTCATGGAAGCGGCGGACATTACCGCAAGCGCTATAGGCAGGTCCAAACCGGCTCCGTCCTTTTTAACTCCCGCGGGAGCCAAGTTTATAAGCACCCTATCTTGCGGAAAAACAAACCCGCAATTTCGAAAAGCGGCTCGTACACGTTCCCCGGATTCGCGCACCGCGCCGCCCGGAAGACCGGTTACGTCCATTCCCGGAATTGAGCGCCGTATATCCGCTTCCACTGTAATCAAAACGCCTTTATATGCGTAGGGAATATAACTAAATACACGCATATCATTATTACCGTAAAAACTTAAGTTTTGCTTTGTTTTTATAAAAACCCATGGATTTAACAACGCTAAAAACATAAACGGGGGTTTTACTATAATATGTAAATCATTATCATTTATTGGAATTCTTTAACACATGGAGGAAAATCATGCATGAATTAAAAAATGAAATTTTAACTCTGGAAGAAGTGGCCTCTTATCTTAGGCTTTCAGAGCGCACGGTATACGAGTGGGCGCAACACGGCGAAATTCCAGCCGGAAAACTTGGCGCGGTTTGGCGTTTTAAAAAATCAGAAATAGAAAAATGGGTTAACGAAAAACTTTCTTTAGCCAATACGGAAGACGGGCTTATAGACGTTCAAAAGATTCTTTCCACAGACCGGATCGTTTTTTTTGGCGAAACAACTAAAAAAGAAGCTCTTTTAACACTGGTGGAAAATTTAAGCTCCTCGCCTTGCGTCAAAAATAAAAAGGAACTAAAAGAAGCGCTTCTTAAACGGGAAGAACTTATGTCCTGCACCATAGGAAGCGGTATAGCGATACCGCACATCCGGCTTTCTTCGGTAAGCAATTTAACGCTTTCCATAGGCGTAAGCGAACAAGGAATCCAAGATTATCACGCCCTGGATGAAGAACCGGTGCGCCTTATTTTCATGATAGCGGCGGCTTACAATCAGCACGCCTACTATTTGCAGACGCTTTCTTTTTTTAGCCAAGCCCTTAAAAAAGACGACTTGCGTTCTTCGCTTATAACGTCTAAAACATCTCAAGAAGTTTATGACAAACTTAATGCGGCAATTTCTAAAATAAAAACAGCGTTATAGAAAATCGGAATATGCTTTACAATGATTTTTTAATGTATAATAAAAAAGCCGTCTTTACGACGGCCTTTTTTTGCCTTCATTGTTAAATAAGCCGCCTTTTTGTCTTTGCCGATGCAACGCTAAATTTAGCCATTCTTTTACCCCGCCGTCAAATCCTGGAAGCCGTAGATACGGCAACCATATCCCAGACTGTGGGATATCGAAAACGCCGGCAAACTCCGGCCCTCCTCCAAACATGATAAGGTTAACGATAACCAAAATTATGCGGCAGTTTGAGGCTAATTGAAAAAGCGGATCTTCAATTAGCTTCCGGTTTACCCGTCTTTAAATCCAGGCAGGAAGCCCCAGGGGATTGAAAGCGCATTCATTTTCTTCATCAACCGCCCTCAAAAAATATTCATCTGAATTCCATTGAGCTTCGTTTTCCTCCTCCTTGAAAACAAGACGGCAGTATTCTTTTGCAAACTGTTCAACTCCGGTTAGGATTCTTTCAATAAGGCTGTCATCAAAGTTTACGTAGAAACAGGCAATTTCACCCTGGGCATATTCGTTTACCCTCAACACTTCCGGAAAAAGTTCTTTAAGCGCATTAAAGGTGGATAAACTGTTATGCTTTATAAAATTCCAGATAGCATACATTTTGTCATAGTCTCCAAAACCCGCAAACCCTCTGACGCTTTTCTGATTGTAGCCTTTGAATACGTAAATTGCGTTACGGTTGAATGTGTCCTTTTTATAGCCGTTCCGTGTAAGAACTTTAACAAAAAGGGCTTCAATCCGCGAAGCCATCTGATGAAAAAATTGAGCATAGAGACTGTAATAGAGTGTGTTTCTTTCAAACTCCGCCATTTTATGGGAGTACAAGGTTTTCATTCCGGCATTTATCGCCGCTTCAGTCGGGTCTAATACGCCGCTCTGGTAGAGATCGTCATCACCGGGTATATAGTTTTTGCCGCAAATTTCAGACAGGACGCGATTAATCATCGGTTTATTGGTTTTTTCCCACTGCTTCCTAATTTCCGCAAGTTCATAGCACATAAAATTGATATTGTAATCAAAGGCATGCTTTTTTGCGGGTTTGAAAAATGGTCCGACTCTCTTGTCCATCACCTTCTTCATACCCGGCGATAAGCCGCAGATTTTTCCGTACCGAATAGGGTCGATAAGAACATACCTATCCTCCCCTTTTCCCTTAAGAAACACGCCACAATAACGTGTGTCCGGCAAGTCTAAAGATTCATAAACCGCAACATCAAAACCACGAGAATTGCTATTCTTTTTCATAATTCTTCCTCCGTAGATTTGAAAGGCAATTGCCCTCAAAGGCAACGCCTTTCTGTTAGATTGATTATCCAGCGTCTACGGGAAAACTAACCACCATTCCAGTCGTGTAAAGGGCATAACCCAAGACTCATAGGTGAGGCCCGGCAAAACATGTCCGGGCTATTTCATTACATAAAATATAAGAGCTTTGCTCAAGGCCTTCAAGCGCCTGTTAACGAAAATAGATTTGATGATCTGCCGGTTTCTTTCCAAAAACCAGAAACAACAGAAAGCTCCGCCCTTGCGGCTCCGCTTGAATGGGTGGCGCTTTCCCAGTCGTAACACCATCCTCATGACGGACTCCAAAAGTATATCTCCACTTTGTGGCTACGGCCTTTTCAGGAGATTTTTGAAGGCTATATCACGGCGCTACGGTCAATTTGCCCAAATGCGCCAATTCCTTGTTACATAATAAAAAAGCCGTCTTTACGACGGCCTTTTTTTTTGCTCCCCCGGACAGGGTTGAACTGCCGACATGGTGGTTAACAGCCACCCGCTCTGCCAACTGAGCTACAGGGGAATGAACCGTTTGTAACGGCAAAAAGAAACATATATTTTTTTTTATTTTTAGTCAAGCGCTTTTGTAAAACATCTAAAGGCCTCCGGAAAAACAGGAGGCCTTTAGAAATATGCGGACGGTTTAGCGCTAGCGTCAAGCGTCAGCGCCAAGCGCGTCAGCTTGCGGCTTTGGCAAGCTCCGCGGCTTTGTCAGTTTTTTCCCATGGGAATCCGCTTCTTCCGAAATGGCCGTAAGAAGCCGTTTTTTGGTATATGGGACGGCATAAATCAAGGGTTTTTATTATGCCGTTGGGGGATAAATCGAAAGTTTTTTTTACCGCCTCTTCTATTTTAGCTTCAGGAACGGAAGCGGTTCCGAAGGAGTCGACCATTACAGACACGGGAAAAGGCACGCCTATAGCGTAAGCGAGCTCAACCTCGGCCCGCCTGGCCAGTCCGGCGGCGACTATATTTTTGGCCACATAACGGGCGGCGTAAGCCGCTGAACGGTCTACTTTTGTGGGGTCTTTGCCCGAAAACGCGCCGCCGCCGTGTCTTCCCATGCCGCCGTAGGTATCCACTATTATTTTACGGCCTGTAAGACCGGTATCTCCAAAAGGCCCGCCAACCACGAAACGTCCGGTTGGATTTATATAATACTTGGTTTTATCGTCCAAAAGCCCTGTGGGATCCAAAACCGGTTTAATAATTTTGTTGATTACAACTTCTTTTATTTCTTCGTAAGACGCTTCCGGATCATGCTGGTGAGAAACGACTACGGCGTCTATACGCTCCGGTTTATAGCCTTTGTATTGAACGGTAACCTGGCTTTTAGCGTCCGGGCGCAACCATTTAATAGCGCGAGTTTTACGCAATTCAGTAGCTTTTATTAAAATGTCGTGAGCTAAAGTTATGGGTAAAGGCATAAGCGAGGCGGTTTCATCGCAGGCGAAGCCGAACATCATTCCCTGGTCGCCCGCTCCTTGCAAACCCTTGTATTCTTCCAGGCCGGAACCTACAACGCCCTGGTTTATATCCGGCGACTGGCTGTGAATCATAGACAAAACGGCCATGGAATGGCAGTCAAGGCCGTAGTCCGGGTTTGTATAGCCTATATCCTCAGCCACTTTACGAACAAGATCTTGCACGTCTACAAAGGTTTTTGTGGTGATTTCACCGCCCACCAAAACAAGCGAAGTTGAAGCGAAAGTTTCACAGGCTACATGGCTTTTAGTATCGTCCTTTAAGCACGCGTCCAAAATAGCGTCTGAAATTTGATCGCACAATTTATCGGGGTGTCCTTCACCAACAGATTCCGATGTAAAAAAGTAGCATCGATTATCCATAAAAACTCCTTATAAAATACGCCCGAAAGGGGGTTTAATTCCTACTATAATAGTAGGATTATAATATTAATTATTACATAGATTTCTAGAAAATAACAACCATCCAAAAACAACGGCTTGTAATTCCGGCGTTAAAATAGAAATCAGCGCCAACTTTTGCCGTAAAAAAAAGCTTTTAACGCTAATCCCCATAGTCCAGAGCGTTAAAATTCTGATAAAGTAAGTTAAAAAGGAGATGAAAATGACTAAACCTATAAACACATTAAAAGCCCCGGCGGCGATAGGCCCTTATTCACAGGGAATTTTAGCCGGCAGTTTTGTTTTTACAAGCGGACAACTTCCCATAGAGGCGGAAAGCGGTAAACTGGAAGCGGCGGACATAAAAAAAGCGGCGGAAATTTCAATTAATAACTGCAAAGCGATTTTGGAAGCCGGCGGAGCGTCTTTAAAGAACGTTGTTAAAACCACAGTATTTTTAACAGATTTAAACGACTTTACCAGCGTAAACGAAGTTTATGAGCGGTATTTTCCGCAAAATCCGCCCGCAAGAAGCTGTTTTCAGGTTGCGGCGCTTCCCAAAGGGGCCAAAATAGAAATTGAAATGACGGCTTTTATATAGGAAAGGCCCCTACCCGTTCAAAAATAAATCTATTTTTTGCAGCAACCGTTCAATAGGGCGCACTTCCAGGCGAGTTTGCGGAAGAGATGAAATAAAATACTTGCCGTAAGATTTATGCGTTATACGCCCGTCCAGAACGGCTACAACCCCTCTGTCGCTGGCGCGGCGCATAAGGCGGCCAAAACCTTGCCGGAACTTCATTACAGCGTCCGGAATTGTAAGCTCCAAAAACGGGTTCCGGCCTTCTTTCTCCAAAAGTTCGCGTCTGGCTTGGGCTACAGGATCCGCTGGAGAAGAAAACGGAAGACGGCATATTATTACAAGACGCAGAGCGTCGCCTGGAACGTCTATCCCTTCCCAAAAAGAATCCGTGGCGAAAAGAACGCTGTTTTCATTTTCTAAAAATGAACGTAAAAGGCGCGAACGTTCCACCTCGCCCTGTTTTAAAGTTTTTATTCCAAAAGCGGCGAGTTTTTGTTCACAAAAAGCAAAAGCCAGTCTTAAACTTTCGTAGGATGTAAAAAGTATCAACGCCCCGCCTCCTGAAACTTCGCACAGGCGCAACACCGATTCATTTACAAATGATTGATATTCAGCGCTTTCCACCGGAGGAGAGTCGTCTGAAACCGCAAGAAGCACGGACTTTTGATAAGGGAAAGGAGAGTTGAAAAAATCTGTAAAAATTGGCTTTTCTTTTTTTTCTTGCTCTTTTAAAGCGGCATTGGGGATGTTTTCCGGTTTTTGCAAAAGCCCCATACGTTTTTTCCAGTAGGTGAAATCCCGCGAAGGCGTAAGCGTTGCGGAAAGGCAAACTACGGTTTTATTTGGCTCAAAAAGAGATTTTTTTAGAACGCCGCCTATTTCAAGCGGGGCGTTAGTCCATAAAGCGTAATCCGGCGCATGTTTTTTTGCGTATGTTTTTTTACCGCTCCTTCTTTCCACCCACAAAACGCGCCCTTCATTCAATTTGTAATTTTCAAATTCACGGCAAATGCCGGACGCTACAAGCAAAGATTTACGCGCTGATTTTATCTCCCAAATTATGGAGGCCGCCGAGTGAAAAAAAGCGCCGCCTTCTTCCGAAGATTCTTCTGTTTTTTCTTCTAAAATTAAAATTAATTTTTCCAGCCGCTCGCAAAATTTTAAAATCACGGCGTTTAAATTTTTAAGCGGGGCGATTAAACGCGAGTCTATTATTTCGCCCCTTTGGGGGATAAATCTAAAAACAGATTCGCCTCCGCATAAAGCGAGCGCGGCCTCGTCCAGAATTTCGCAACTTAGAAGGATTTTTTCCGTAAGTTCTTTTTCCACAGCAAAAGAACCGGCCTTTCCTTTTCCGCCGCGCCCTTTCTTTTCTTCCGTTTCCATAATTTTTGAATAATCTGGAAGCCAGGCGCGAATGCGGACGAGCAAGCCCGATTCCCGCGCCCCTTTGCGCCTGTAAAGCCGGCTTAAAATGCGGGAAATTAAAACGCGGCTAAAAGACGATGAAAAAAACGAGGTGGCGGAGCCTTCTATTTTGTGAGCTTCATCTATAATAACTCTATCGTAAAAAGGCAAAACCGCCGTTCCAGACCCTCCCGCCCCGCCGCTTCTAGCCTCCAGATCCGCGAATAAAAGATGGTGATTAACAATCAAAAGCCTCGCGTTTTCGGCTTCTTTGCGGCTTTCCATAAAAAAGCATATTTCACGCAAAGGGCATCTTGAACCGTTGCAGGAATCCGAATCCGAGGCGATTTGCGCCCACAAAAACGGCGGAGGCTCAAAATCAAGCTCCGATTTTTCGCCTTTTTTAGAACTTTTAGACCATTCGATAATTTGTAAAAGAACGTCAAGGCCGCCTTCCTCAAAAAGCGATGACGCCGCCTGGCCGCTTTCCTCCATTTCGTTCTTAACATCTTCCAAACGCCTGCGGCACAAAAAATTGCCCCTGCCTTTAACAAGCGCGATTTTTATGTTTTCGCCCAGCGCGGTTAGCAAAAAAGGAACGTCTTTTTGATAAAGTTGTTCCTGCAAATTAATAGTAGCCGTGGAAACAACTACGCGCCCTTCGTTTAAAAGAACGTAGCGCATAGCCGGAAGAAGGTAGGCGAAAGATTTGCCCACGCCGGTTCCAGCTTCGCAAGCGCAAATAGCGTCTTCGTTAAAACTTTTAATTATAAGGCGAGTAAGATCAACCTGTTCTTTGCGGCTCTCGTAATGCGGTATACGGGAGGCTATTTCCCCGCATTCTTCTATGGAAGCGGTTATTTCATCCTCGTTAAGGAGGCGTTTTTTACCTGATTTTGACATTTTACAGCTTTGTGGTTTAAATCCACATTTTTCGCCTATGACGCCTATTATATAAACAAACCAAACGCCCGCAACCGGCTATTTTAAAACGTCTTCTATATTCAAAAAGACGGCGTTTTCTTTTACTCCGGCCCTGTCGAACCATCCTTGCGGGACTTCCAGCGCATAACGAACCGCGCGGGTTGAACGCACGGGGCTAAGACGCAAAGGCTCCATGTCGAATATTCCGGTTATGGCGCCGTTTTTTGTGATGTAGGCTATAGAAAGCGGGATTATCGTGTTTTTCATCCAAAACGACATACGCAAATCATAATCGTATATAAACAACATTCCTTTTCCATCTTCAAGCTTTTTTCGAAACATAAGGCCGCGTTCTTTTTCTTCACCGGTTCTAGCTATTTCGGCCTCCACATAAATTTTTTCGCCGTCCGGATTTTGAATGGTTAGAATTTTGGTTTTAAGAACGTTTTGGGCTGTCTTATACTCGGCGAACAGCGGAATTTTTAAAAAAATAAAAGAAAAAATTAAAAATATAGTTTTTTTAAAAACACTCAAATGGTTAAAACCTTTGCGTCCACATTTTTAGGGTTTTTCGCGTTAAAACCCGCTCAAAAAATCGTCTCTAAGCACGGCGTTTTTACTTTTTAACGTTTCTCCGGCGGCGGCGGCGGCGTCAAAAACGGCTTTATCCACATATTTAACAGTTAAAGGCCGCTCAATGTAAATACGAGTCGCCTCATCTTCCCACAAAGCAAGTTTTGGATTCATTAGTTTAGGTTCTCCGTATTTTTCCACAAAATTTGTAAAAACGGAATAATGGTCTATTTTTTCATCGTTAAGTATAAACGACATTATAAAAACATTTTGCACTGAAGATCCGCCTTCGCCGCCTTCAACATCTGTAAGTTGAAAAAAAGCCCGCTTAATAAAGCCGCCGCCAGAAACGTCCACAACTCTTTCTTTGCGCAAAGGTAAAAAAGAAACGTCCGCATCGCCGTTAAAATCAAACTCGCCGTCTTCTAAAAGCGTTTTTTTTAAGCTTTCCATATCCATGCCTAAATCCAGAGCGCGAAAAGAACGCGGCAAGGACGAGCCGGCCTCTTGCGTAAAAAGAGGAAAACTAAAAAAAACAAAAAAAATAATTCCAAAAAAGTTAAGTTTTTTCATAAATTTTTAAAAGCTAAAAAAATTCGCCCTCCCATATTGGACTTATTATATTTTCGGCTTTTTAAATAAATAAATGGCGTTAACAGTCTTCGTATCCTCACTCGCTCGGTCATGCCCGCGCTTTGCGCGGTCGCGACCTCGCTCCGTTCGTCTATAAAGTGCGTCAACACTACGGGACAAGCCCGATCAAGCCGCCTGGCGGCTTTTCCGCGGCAAGCCGCGGGTGTTGACGCACTTCGTATCCTCACTCGCTCGGTCATGCCCGCGCTTTGCGCGGTCGCGACCTCGCTCCGTTCTCTATAAAGGCTGTTAACGTTGCGGGGCAAGCCCGCACGCCGCAGTGCGGCCTTCCGCGGCAAGCCGCGGACGTTAACAGCCTTTGTATCCTCACTCGCTCGGTCATGCCCGCGCTTTGCGCAGTCGCGACCTCGCTCCGTTCGTCTATAAAAAAAAACCGCCTGCGCCGCAAGGCGCTGGAAGCGCTTTTACGGTGCAGACGGTCGTTGCGTGGAATTAAATTCCGCGCTTTTGGGGGGCTAGAAGCTGTAGGAAAATCCTATTGGAATAGACCAGTCAACGCCGGATTTAAACCCGGAATCCCACTTATCAAGGTTTTCATGGTCGAACTCAATCTTTTTTAAGTTCGAGCTTATCTGGAAGCCGATATAAACCGTTCCACCTGTCAACACTTCTTTTTGGATGTACGGGGCTACGTTCCAGTTTAATCTTGCGTCATAAGCATAACCCTTGTCTCCTATGGTGTAGGAGTCTTCCATGTTATATTCAACTTCGCCCACAACGCCCGCTGTAAGTATGCCAAGGTCTACCGCAGGGTTAAGCGTTACGCCTATTACAGCGCCCTGCTCAAATAATGTAGAAACTTTATTATTATTATCCGTAACTTCGGATTTACCGCCAAATTTACCGGATACGCCGCCGGCAAATTTAAAAGCGCCGGAAGAAACGTCCGCACGTAAATTTACCGCGATTGGAATCTGGGCTTCTACATCTACGCCGGAGTTGGCTGTAAGCCATGTTTTACCTGCCAGCGGGATTTCAACTCCCAAATCCAGCTTAAGAGCCCCCAAAGCGTTAAGAGCAAAGCCTACGTCAAACACGGTTGCGTCAACACTGCCCAAACTGACATCCGGGACTACATCCACAGTATAGTAGTTTATAACCGAACTCGTAACATCTCCGGTTCCGCCGGCTACGGTGAGGCGCAGGGCGCCTACGTTAGGTATGGTATAAGCTATGCGGCCCATTGTGTGTTTAAAAATATCTTCCGCTTTTTCCGCAGTCCCAACTTTGTACGGCGTACCCCAGCCGTTGAAGCTAAGGTTGCCGCTGTTATCCAGCGGGACGGAAGCTATGATGTACAGGTTTTGAAGGGTAAATTCGATATGGGCGCCTGTAAGCACTTCGTAACCCCAGGGAATATAGTTGGCGCTGCGGCCATAAAATTTAATGGGAATAAAATCATCGTCGGCCAAAGCCACGCCAATCGGGTTTCCGCCGCCCCACATATAACCGTAGGTGGCTTTTAACGAACTAAACGGCTTCCACCAGACGCTGGTTAGCAAGGCGGGGCCCTGCTGTATGCGGAATTGCATCCAACCGCCAAAAGTGCCGGCCTCGTTCACCGCATCAATGTTAAACCTGCCGCGCACAGAGTTCGCGATAGGACCAAACGATGTGATAAGATCGTCGCCCGCACCGTCCTCTAAAACCTTCCAGCTGCCAGCCAGGCTGCCGCCGAAAGAAATATCAGCAAAAGCGGTCGCGGCGCCAAAGCAAGCAATGAAAGCTATGGCAAAAATTCTTTTCATAAATCCTCCAAAAATGATTTACTTTCGCACAGTAATTTCCAACAAAAAGAAATTAAAGTACGTTGTTAATTATGTACATTTTTTATTTTAAAGTCAAGGAATCAATACATTTTTATCTAAAACGCCCTAATTTTTTTAAAAAAAAGCGCGTAATGTAATAAACGGCGTCAACGCCATTCGTTTCCCCGCACGGCCCGCCCGTCAACAAAAAACGCCTTTTAAGACGTTAGTTTTTTCGCGAATACGACGAATCTATAGCCAGCTCTTTTCTGTATTTCGCCACGGTGCGCCGCGCCAGTTGGACGCCGCGTTCTTTAAGAACTTCCGAAATGCCGCCGTCCGAAAGAAGGCGCCCCTGCGCGGACAAAGTTATTTCTTTTATTATTTCTTTTACGGCTTCTTTTGAATAAGCGGCTCCGCGCTCATTTTTACCGCTCACCACCCCCGTAAAAAACCGGCGCAATTCAAAAACGCCGTAAGCCGTTTGAACGTATTTTCCGTTGGCGGCGCGTGAAACCGTAGCCTCGTGAACCCCAAGCTCCTGCGCTATATCGCGCAGGGTGAGCGGGGATAAAAATTTAGGCCCGTATAAAAAAAAGTTTTTTTGAAAATGAACAATAGCCCTTGTTACGCGCAATAAAGTGTGGTTTCTCCTGTTTATCGTCTGAATAAACCATTTGGCCTCCCGCACGTTCTCTTTAACAAAATCGCGTTCCTCCCCTTTTTCAAAATTCTGCTTCATAAAAAAAGGAGCTAAACCAAGCGCCGGTATCTCCTCTTTATTTAAAATAATTTTTACCCCGTCGTTTTTTAATACAACCTGTATGTCCGGGATTATATAGCGGGTTCCGTTTTCTTCCGGCGAAGAATACGCCCTGCCCGGGAATGGAAAAAGTTTTTTTATAAGGGCGAAAAGCCGCTTAGCCTCATCTTCCGTTACGCCGGATTTGCAGGCGGCAGCCGCGTATTTTCCTTTTTCCAGTTCTTCCAAAAAAGAAAGCATCTTTTTTATATTTTCCGCTTCTTGCGGGTAAAAAATCGCGGATTGAACTTCCAAAGATTCTATGTAAGAAGATGTGCAACAACCGCATGGTTCCAGACGGCGGACGGCGTAAAGCGCCTCCTCGACCGCTTCTTTTGGTATGTTTTTAAAATCTTCGGCTTTAAAAAGTTCTTCCGGAGCGATTAAATGAAAGCCGTCTTTGTCGAGGTTTTGTATAAGTATCTCCGCGGCTTCCCTGGCCTCTTTTGAAAGAGCCGTAAGACGCATCTGCCACAAAAGAGTTTCGCGCAACGTGTCCGGACGGCTTAAAACGCCTTCTATAAAATTATGGTTTTCTTCCCAGCCGCCGTCAAAAGAAAAGCCGTACTCCTTAAAAACAGCGTCGTCCCCGCCCAAAACGGCTTCATCTTCCCGCAACTCGTCCAGTGATATTTCCGAAGAGTCGCTTAGCACTTCCAAAGCGGGGTTTTCTTCAAGTTCCTGTTGTATTCTTTGCCGCAAATCAAGAACCGGCAGAGTCAGCACGTCCAGCGATTGGGTTTGCCTTAAACTCATTTTTTGGGTTTGTTTTAATTCCTGCGAAAAAGCCGGAAAAGCGCGTTTCATACTTTATTTTATCACATTTGCGCCGCATCCTTACAGGCTTATATGTAAGTCACCCTGGTTTGTTTGAAATACCGTTCTTCCAGCAGGGCGGAAAGGCGTTTTATCACCGCGCGCCTGGCCTCAAGCTCAACCGGCATATCAGGATTGAAGTGCGCTTCGTTTATTTTTGTTCCCACAATAAAATCTATGCGGTCGCTGTTTAGAAGATATTCAATAAATTGAAGAACCGCGCCGCCAGCGCTTTTTCGCGCCGAACCGCGCCAGGCCGCCTCGCCTTCTTCCAAAATACCGGCGGCGGCCTTTAATGTTAGCGCGCCCTCGCACACTAAATCCGCGCCTTCCATTACGGAAACCGCCGGCCCGCCATCTTCGCAACGGGTTTCCAAACTCCGGTTTAGTTCTCTAGCGATAATTTTAGCCGTGGTTCCGCCCAAAATTATTTTTTTACCGGAAAAATTGTTGAAAACAGCGGCCGCATTCGCGTCGTTTTCTTTATGGAAAGGCGCCCCGGTAACAACCAGCGCGTCCCTGGGCTTTCTGTAATAAACTACGCCGCATGAAATATCATCGTGCGCTTTGCCGCCGTCTATTCTTACAGCCTCCTGAACTACGCTTTTGGCTAAATCACGGGAGCTTATAAGCGGGTGCGACCGTATTTGGCCAAGGATGCGCTCATTTATATTTTCCACCCCCCAGCCGCCTTCAAATTCCCCGCGGCCTATACCCGCCTGAGCCGCCCCGTCCGAAAAAAATACTATACGGTCTCCGGGCTGCGCCTGGTGCGTAGAATAATAAAGGGCTTCATTTTCGGGCCCTGTTTTTTTGTTTTTTCTGTCTATGGCTACGGCTTCTTTTTTTAGCTCCAAAATCCGCCCGTCCCGCACCACAGCCAAAGGCGGGTTTTCATATTCAACAAAACGGACGGTTAAATTATGCCTCGCGTCCACAAGAGTAAAGGCCGCGTAACTTAGCGCTCTTTTTTTGCACACCGGCAGACTGTTTATTATAAGGCTGGAAGCGTAATGAAGCGAAATGTCTTTTAACACAAAGCCGGAAAGCATGGAGGCCGTAAGAGCGGCCAATACGTTGGCTTTTATCCCGCTGCCAAGCCCGTCGGAGAGAACGCTTACTATACGGCTTCCGCTTTTATTTTTTCTGGATAAAAAAACGTCCCCGTCAGAAAACTCGCCGTGTTTGCGCTCCAAAAAATAATCTACTTCTATAAAAATTTCTTTGCGCTCAAAACCGCGTTCATCGCAAGAGCCTGTAAAAAAATCCATATTTATATTATTCATTCGCGTTTATATTTGATGTATGCGATTCTATTATTGAATGGAGCATCGCTTCTACATCGGCGGCGTTTTCGCCCAAAAGAAAAGATATTTTTTGAACGGTTTTAACGTTTTTTTCTATTATTTTTTTAGCTTGAGAAACCGTTCTATCCCGCCGCGTTACAGGTTCGGTTATATCGGTGAAAACGCCGGCGGCCGATTCTCCTTTTTCTATCTCGTACACATTCAAATGCAGTATTTTTTTACCAAAACGTATGTCGTAATTCAAAGCGCTTTCGCTTTTTTTAGAAGCAAACACTTCGTCAAAATATTGGGAAAAATCCGATATTTTATTTAAATATATACCGGACAAACCAGATATATCGTCGTATAGTTCTTCTATGTCCTCGCCCATTAAACGGGCGAAATTTTTATTACACTCAAGCACGCGCATATTTTTTTGGACTATCACCACGGCCCCCGGAGTTGATTTGATTAGCGCGTTCGCTTTTTTTTGCGCGAGAGACCTTACATAAGAAGCGCACATCGTTTTTTCGGCGCGGTCTTCCAGCATGGCCCGCGCAAAATCCCCGCAATTATTGTACCCGCATTTGGAACAGTTTAATTCGTCTTTTTTGGTGTATTTGCCTGTTTTTTCTAAAGCTTTCTTTATTTCTTCCTCGCTAAATTGCGGGCGCTTTACAGGCTGGGCCTCAAGTTCGCATATAAGGCCGATGTTTAAGCCGGCGTTTTTTTTATCAAGGACGCCGTCCGCCTCGCTGGCGTAACGCAAAAGGCGGGCCCGGCGCGTTATAGCCGAATCGTCCCTGGTGGCGCAAGGGCCGTTTACGCATCCGCCCTGGCACGAGAGCAACTCCAAAAACAAAGGCGTTTCCAAATTGGCGCCGTCGCTGGCGCTGTTCAGCGTTTCGGCTATTACGTCTATTCCAGATATAACCATGTTGGAGGTTTTTGAAAAACCTTTATATTTACGCATAGAAAGCAACATTCCGCCGTCAACCGGATAAAACGCGCCCGCCGCGGCCCGGCGCGGCAAAAAAACGTCTTCCGTTTCGCGGGCTTTTATTTCGTATGGGTTTACAGATTCCAGGCGCATCCATTGTTTTAATTCGTCAAAAGTAACGGCGCCGTCCACCTCTTCAAATTGAGCGGCCTCTATTTTTTTCGCTATGCAGGGGCCTATGAACACAACCTGTATATCATCGCCGTATATAGCGCGTAATACGCGCGCGTGGGCGACAAGCGGGGAGGCGCATGAATTCATGCAGGGGATGAAATTCGGCGCGTAACGTTTTATATACAAGACTACGGCGGGACACGCGGAGGATAAAAACAGCTTTTGGCCGTCTTCCCTGCCGCAAGCGTCTTTTAGAACGGAAGAAAGTTTGGCCGACACATAATCGGCGCCTATAGCCGTTTCGGAAACCGCGTAAAATTTAAGTTTTTTGAGCGCCGCTATCAACTGGCCGTGCGAACAACCGAAGAATTCGGAGGAAAAAGAAGGGGCCAAAGAAACAAAAGTTTTTTTGTTGTTGGAAAGCAATTTTTTTATGTTTTCAACGTCATTTCTTACTTTTCTGGCCTTCGCCGGGCAAACGCGCACACAGTTCCCGCAAAAAATACACATACGCGAAACAACCGCGGACTTTTCGTTTTCTATTTTTATAGCGTTAACAGGACAGCGGTCCACGCATTTATAACACCCCCTGCACTCCTCCGTGTTCGTGTAAACAACATCGCAGTCCATCATCGCCTCCTATTGCGCATTTTATCATAAAACAGGCGCTTTTACAGCGCGTATTGACCTTTAGGAATTTTCCAGATAGCATGAAAACGCCTTTATTGAACAAGCCCTTGCAAAACGCCGGGCGTTTTGCGTTTTTAAGCGGAAGTTGTTCGTAAACTGAAGTTTCCGAACAACTCTATTAAATAAACGCATAATTTTGTTTGTAAAAACACGGCTGATTTTTCTGCATTGCGTTTCAATAATTAAAACATGGCGGCGTAGCTCAGTTGGCAGAGCAAACGGCTCATATCCGTTCGGTCATTGGTTCAAGCCCAATCGCCGCTAGACACCCCAAAGCAAAACCGGGGTTAGACCCGCCCGGGTCTGTAAGACCTGTTTTTAGAACCTTTACTTGTGTATAATAAAAGCATGGAATCTACACCCAAACCCGTAAAAGCGGTTGTTGTAAAAAAAACCTCAAAAAAAAACGCCGTTTTAATTAAAAACACGCCGCCCGTCGAAGCCGGCGAAATAAACGAAACCTTTATTGACGGGCTTTGTTTAAACGAAACGGCGCTTATAAAAAAAATCTCGGCTTCTCTTTCCATAGCGGCGAGCCAGGTTTCTTCGGTTATAGAACTTCTAAACGAAGATTGCACAGTTCCTTTTATAGCAAGGTACAGAAAAGAAAGAACCGGAGGCCTTGATGAAGTTCAGATTCTGGATATAGAACACGCTTTTGAAAGCGGCAAGAATCTTGAAGAACGGCGCATTGAAATAATACGCGGCGTTTTTGACCAGGGAAAATTGGACGCGTTTTTGCTTTTAAACATTCAAAAAGCCCAAACGCAGGCGGAACTGGAAGATATTTACGCGCCGTACAAGCGTAAAAAAAAGACCCGCGGAATGGCGGCCATAGAAAAAGGCCTTGAGCCGCTGGCTTTACTTATGATGGAGCTTGAGGAAGAAGAGTTAAAACAAAAAGCGCTTGATTTTGTTCACATAGACGCGGAAAACGAAGCTCTTTCAACGCCGGACGTCCAGGCGGCTTTACAGGGGGCGATGGACGTAATCGCCGAGCGCGCCGCTCAAGACGTGGAAAACCGCGCCGAAATCAAAACTTTTTACGAGGCCTGCGGCAAGGTGGTTGTAAAGGGAATAGGCGATGAAGAAGAAAAGAAAAAATCAGTTTATCAGATGTACTGGGACTATAGCGAGCCTTTTTCGCAAATTAAACCGCACCGCGTTCTAGCCATAAACAGGGGGGAGCGCGAAGGCCGTCTTGAGGTTAGCATAGAAGCGGATGTTGAAGGAGCTGTAAAAAGGCTGCAAAGCAAGTATTCTTGCCGCAACAGTTACCACAAAGCGGCTCTGGAAGACGGGCTAAAACGGCTTTTGTCGCCGGCCGTTTTGCGCGAAATGCGCGCCAACGCGAGCGACGCGGCTGACGGCCACGGTATAGGGGTGTTCAGTTCCAACCTGGCCAACCTTCTTTTGCAGAAGCCGATAAAAGGCACGCGGGTTTTGGGCGTCGATCCCGGCATTAGAACCGGAACAAAATGCGCCGCGCTGGATGAAACCGGAAAATACCTCGGCGATTTTAAAATTTACAACAATAAAGTTGACGAAGCCAAAAAGCTTATTCTTGCGGCTATAAAAAAATATAACATACAGTTAGTCGCCATAGGAAACGGCACAGGAAGCAAAGACGCGCAAGAAATCGTGTCGGCGGTAATATCGGAAAGCGCTCCGCTAGTCCGGTATACCATCGTAGACGAAGACGGCGCCTCGGTGTATTCGGCCAGCGAAGCGGCCCGCGAAGAGTTCCCAGACCTTGACCTTACAATACGCGGAGCCATTTCCATAGGCCGGCGCCTGCAAGACCCGTTGGCGGAGCTTGTAAAAATCGACCCGAAATCAATAGGCGTAGGGCTTTACCAGCATGACGTCAACCAAAAAAGGCTTTCGCAAACTTTGGACGAAGTTGTAAGTTCAGTTGTAAATAAAGTCGGCGTTCAATTGAATACAGCGAGCGTTTCGCTTTTAAAATATGTTTCCGGCGTCAACGCCTCGCTCGCGAAAAAAATCGTTAAATTTAGGGATGAACACGGAAAAATCGCGTCCCGCTCTCAAATTCTTGAAATTCCCGGCATGGGGCCGAAAAGTTTTGAACAATGCGCCGGATTTTTAAAGATACCGGAAAGTGAAGACGCTTTGGACAACACCTGGGTTCACCCGGAAAACTACCCCATAGCCAGAGAAATTAAGGACGCCGTCACCACAACCGGAAATTTAACCAAAACCGAAATCGAAAAATTAAAAGAAAAATACCAGGCCGGCGAGCAAACGATACGCGATATAGTAGAAGAACTAAAAAAGCCGTCCAGGGATCCGCGCGAAGACTACCCCGCTCCTATTTTAATGCAGGGCGTCGTTACATTCGAAGACCTGCGCGAAGGAATGACTGTAACGGGAAAAATCAAAAATGTAGTTGATTTCGGCGCTTTTGTGGATTTAGGCGTAAAGGAAACGGCTTTAATTCATATATCAGAACTTTCGGACGGCTACGTTAAAAACCCGCTGGATTTAATTAAAGTGGGCGATGTGTTCGATTTTAAGATAATAGGGATGGACGCGGACAGAAGGCGTATAAGTTTATCGCGTAAAAGCCAAAACTATAAAAGCGAAACCGCAAAACAACAGGCTCCGGTTTCAGGCGGCGCAAAAAAAACCGCCGCTCCATTTTACAACGGCAAAACATCCGCGCCGCAACAAAAAGGCCGCGATGACGACGGAACAAAGTACAACGCGTTCGCCGAAGCGTTTAAGCGCATGAAAGACAGGGAACGCAAATAAAGGGTATTAATACCGCAGGGCAAGCGGGGCGCCCTAACGGGGGGCGCCCATGCACCCGCCGCCTGGCGGCTTCCGCGGCAAGCCGCGGGGTATTAAACCCTTCGGTTCCTCACTCGCTCAATCATGCCCGCGCAAGCGCGGCCGCGATTTCGCTCCGTTCGTCAATAAAAAAAGCGGCTGTTAAGCCGCTTTTTTTTCACTCGCAAGCGCGAATATCAAACAAAAGACGCTTTTACAGATGAAAAAACTTTATCCGCCAGCGCCTCATATTCGGCTATTAGGGCGCCCGCTTCTTTGTTTATTTTTTCCGCGTAAACCCTGTCTTTCATAGCCTTCGTGTTTATAAACACGTTTAACGAGGCGCCTAACAAAGCCGCTTTGCAAAAGGCTACGCCCACGCCGGCGTCGCTTAGAGCCAGACGGCTTCCTTTTAGAGCGAATTGTTCGCATAATTTTATGCCTTCGGCGCATTTTTCCATGATTTTGAAAGGCGTCGCGCAGGCGTCTTTAAGGCATTTTTCCATGATTTTCGCTTTTTCGGCTTTTTGTTCTTCGGTTTCGCATGGCAAACCGTAAGCTTTTGAAAGCGGCTCGAAATCTTCAGCGTCTTTGTCTATAAGCGCTATAAGCTCATCTTGCAAAGCCGTGGATTTTTTTTTCAGTTCTATTATTTCAGCCTCGACAGAAGCGTATTTTTTTTTGCCGGTTGTAAGCGACCCCACCATGTTTCCTAGCGCGGCCCCAACCGCCCCGACAAGAGCCGACGCGCCGCCGCCGCCTGGAACCGCTTCTTTACTCGCTAAAACTGAGATAAAGTCTGGAATTGTTTTTTGTGAAATACTCAAAGTCTCGCCTCCTTTTTATTTACGCGCTTGTTTTAATATACAAACTATCTTCGCTGTTCGTATTTTTCTTTTTCTTTGGTGATTTTATTGCGCAACACGTCCATCATTTTATCCACCGCCTCCACCGCTTCAAACGCGGTTTCTTGAACGTGCGCTTGAACGCCCCACTTAAAATTCAGCGTGGCTTCGGCGCAAAAAGAGTTCGCGTCTTTTGTAACCGTTATTAAAAAGTCCACAATCATGTTTTCAGCGTTTCGAATACGCTCTATTTTTTTTTGAATATAGTCTTTTTGCTCATCGCTCAAACTAAAATGAAGCGATTTTATTTCCAAATTCATTTTTCCTCCTGTTGTTAACGTAAGTTAAAAATACGGGCGTTTAAAACGCCGCCTATCTTTTTTGCTTAAATCCTTCGGTGAATTTCCTTTGAATCGTTTTTAATTGGCTTTTAGACAAGCCGAATCTAGCCAGCACCGTTGAATTAAACTGTTCTTCTATAACAAAACCTTCTTCCAAAAGGCACATCATATTCGCGATATACACAGCTCCGACCAAATCTATAAACTCAGGCGGGGCCGAAAGCGGGTCGTGATGAAACCGTATAACAGTTACTATGGCCGCGGGGAAATTCCATTTTTCTGCTATCAACGCGCCTATTTCCGCGTGATTCATGCCCGCGCTTAGATTTTCAAGCGTTATTTGAGACAATGTTTTTTCTTCGCACAAAGACTTTATTTTATTTATTAATTCCGGCTGCGACTTGGAAAAAACAATCTTTCCCATATCATGTAGCATACCGACTACATATACATCGTCTAGAATAGCTCTGTTTTTAGAAAAATTCTTTACAACATTGTAAGCGTAAAAAGCTGTTTTGTAGGAATGCTCCCACAATTTTTTTTGCTCCTCGCTTTCATCGCCAAGAATTTTTTGCGTTCCATACGAATAAAGCAGGTTTTTTATGCCCTTAATGCCTAAAATCGTAGCCGCTTCCGCTATATTGTTCACTCTTTTAACCTGCGCGTACTGCGCGGAATTTACAAGCTTTAGTATATCCGCCGTCATCGCCGGATCAGTGGAAACAAGGCGGGCTATATCAGACATCTCAGATTTTGGATCTTCAAGCAATTTTTGCACGGAAATGATGTTTTGCGGAAACTGCGGCAAAGAATCAATATCTTTTACTATAGTTTGCGTTAAAGCCGTCACTGTTTTCACTTTTGTTTGATCCATAGGAATAACAAGCTTGGCTATAGTTTTTCCGTCAACTCCTTCTATGTTAAAACAATCTTCGTCCAGGCCCATCTTTTTTAACATCAAAACCATAACGACTATACCAAGGCCCGCCCCCTCGGAATCGTCCATTATTTGACCGAAAGCGTCTTCCATGCTGTTATACTGGCGAGACCTGGTTAATTTTTCGTATATACGCACCTGCTCAATTCTTGAAATTTGAACGTTGTTGCTAACCTCGAAAAACAGAAGTTCTTTGCTTTGGCGCATCACCACTTTTATATATAAGCCCTGATCTTTTTGAAGTTGCAGATAGTGCGGTAAATTGGCGATAGTATCTTTTTTAAAAGAAGCCATGCCGGCTTTGTAATCGCTTGGATTGTTGATGTCGTAGCCTTTTTCCGCGAAATAAACCCGCTTTGTGTTAGCTTTTTTAGCGTTTACGGCAAGTTCGGATATACAATAACCCACATAATCTTTTATTTTTTGCATTCCCACGGCGTCTAGAAAAGAGGCTATGGTTTGGCTTATCTTAACTTCCATATCGTGCGGCAGGGTGTATGTTGTTATGTCCAAAGGAATGCCCGACTGAACAGCCTTCCTGATACTGTCCGGATTAACCGTGTATTCCAATTCGTCCATTTCAATCCCCACAATTTTAACAATACGATTTTAACATAAGTATATCAAATCTTTCAATTTTTTATCAATACGCCTATTGTAGTATTTTTTCCAGCGCGTGAAGATTGGCGCGCCGGAATGTCAGATAATTTGGTCTATGCTTGGTCAAAAACACACAGACATTATAAAAATAATAAAATGGGGCGAACTCGATATAAATTGGATGGAGCCGCCGGAACCGGTTCCGGTTGTTCCAGAACGCAAAAAAAATATATTGTTAAAAGCAATAAAAATAGCAATAAAAATATTTACACCGTATGGAATAATAAAGTTATGGCGAATGATAAAGTCCGCCCGCCTGGACAGGCGCTTTTAAGCTATAACCATAGAAGCCGCCTTGAGGAAGCGGATGTTTCTGTTAATGATTTCCGGTGATTTTCATTTTCAAGGAAAGCGGGTTTATAACATTCGGTTGGTTTTATCACAAAAGCATACAGGTAAAACCTGAAAATTTAACGCCGCGCCAAAAAAACGGCTTTAGATAAATTTTCTTCATTTTAAAAATCAGTTAAAGTTATAATTTGATGGGATTGCGGAGCCGTTTCCAAGCGCGGCGCAAACATAGACGCCAATTTTTGACCGGACAGCCGCGCCCCGTCCGTTTTCGACGAATGAGGCGAATTCAATAGCTTTATTTCTTTTTACCGCCCTTGTTATTTGAGTTTAGTTGTTTTCCCCTGTTCCCCTGCCCTTTATCGTAAGGTTTATTGGTTCCGGGAGTCCCCTTGTTTGGGTTTTTTTGGTTAGACTTGTTGTTATTATTTTGATTAGCCATAAATACACCTCCATTTAAAATTTCAGACCGCCCAGGCTTTTTGCCTTAAGACGGTCTGATTTGTTTAAGAAGCCGCTTTTCTTTTTTCCTGGTATTCTTTAATAAGCGCGTCCGATATGCTGACGGGAACTTTGCCGTATTTTTCGAATTCCATGGTGAATTCAGCTTTTCCCTGCGTCATGCCCCGCAAAGCCGTGGAGTAGCCGAACATTTCGGAAAGCGGCACTTCCGCTTCTATGCGGCTAAAAACGCCGTCTTCCGTGGAAGCGTTTATTACGCCGCGGCGCTGGTTAAGACTGGCGAAAATGTTGCCTTGAAACTCCGTAGGCCCTTCTACGGAAACTTTCATGATAGGCTCCAGAATGCAGGGTTTCGCTTTCCCGTAAGCTTCGCGGAAAGCCCCGATAGCCGCAAGCTGAAAGGCTATATCGGACGAATCCACCGGGTGAGACTGCCCGTCGTTAATCAGACAGCGTATATTCACTATAGGGAAGCCAATGAGGCTGCCTTTTTGCACGGCCTGTTTGAAGCCTTTATCGCAACTCGGAATAAACTCGTTTGGAATGGAGCCGCCTTTTATCATGTCCACAAATTCGTAGTCGCCCTCGCTGTACGGCTCCATGTAACCCGCGACCCGCCCGTACTGGCCCGAACCGCCGGTTTGTTTTTTGTGCGTGTAGTTGAAGTCGGCGCGCTGGGTGATGGTTTCGCGATAAGCCACCTGAGGCATACCGGTTTCAACCTCGCATTTATACTCGCGCTTCATACGCTCTATGTATACTTCAAGATGCAATTCACCCATACCCTTGATGATGGTCTGATTCGATTCAGGATCCACAAATGTTTGAAACGTCGGATCTTCTTTCGTAAAACGACCGAGCGCCTTAGCCATTTGATCGGCGGATTTTTTATCCTTGGGCGTAATAGCAAGACTTATAACAGGATCCGGCACAAACATTGAAGACATAGCATAGTTAAGCCCTTCGCAAAAAGTGTCGCCGGACGCACAGTCCACGCCGAAAAGCGCCACAATATCCCCTGGAGCGCCTTCGTTGATATCTTCCATGCTGTTGGAGTGCATACGCACAAGGCGCCCCACTTTAAAACGTTTGCGTGCGCGCGTGTTGGTAAGCTCCGCGCCTTTTTTAAGCAACCCCTGATATACACGCACATAAGTTAACTGGCCGTACTGGCCGTCTTCCAGCTTAAACCCTAAAGCCACAACCGGTTTTTTTTCATCCGAAAAAATTTCCACCTGTTGTTCGCCGTTATCAAGGTCAAGCGCGTAGTTGCGCACTTCAGTCGGGTCCGGCAGATAGTTTTTTACGCCGTCCAGCAGAGTTTGTATACCCTTGTTTTTGTAGGCCGAACCAAGCATAACCGGAACGAATTTTTCCAGCAAAGTCCCCTTGCGTATAGCGTCGTGAATCATTTCTTCAGGGACGTCTTCCCCGTTAAGGTATTTTTCAGCCAGTTCGTCGCTAAAAAGAGAAACCGCGTCAATTAAGGCGTCCCGTCTTTTGGCGGCGTCTTCCTTTAAATGCGCGGGTATTTCGGCCAGGCGTATCGTTTCACCGGAATCACCGTCAAAGTACACCGCCTTCATTGATATAAGATCCACCACCCCTTCAAGCTTATCTTCAAGCCCTATTGGGATTTGAATCATAACGGCGTTAAGGCCGAGTTTTTCGCGCAGTTGAAGCTGCACTTTAAAAGGATTGGCTCCGGTGCGGTCGCATTTATTGATAAACGCTATGCGAGGCACGTGATAACGTTTCAATTGCCTGTCCACAGTTATTGACTGGGACTGAACTCCGCCTACAGCGCACAATACAAGTATCGCTCCGTCCAGAACCCGTAAAGATCTTTCCACTTCTATGGTAAAATCCACGTGTCCGGGCGTATCTATAAGGTTTATCGTATGATTCTTCCATGTAACCTGGGTCGCGGCGCTTTGTATGGTTATGCCGCGCTCTCTTTCCAATTCCATGTGATCCATCGTGGCGCCGACGCCGTCTTTTCCGCGCACTTCGTGTATAGCGTGAATTTTATCGCAATAAAACAGAATACGCTCGCTTAAAGTCGTCTTACCCGAATCTATATGAGCGCTAATCCCTATATTCCGCATCTTTGTGATGTCGAAACTCATCAAAAACTCCTTAAAAAACAATTATTTAGCATAGCAGTATGCTAAAACGAGATGAAAACTTCAAGCCGCCGAAAAAAATTTGTTTTACAAAATTATCTTTCGTTTATTGGGGTGTAATTTTTGTGGCTTTGAACGCATTTGTACGCGGGGCGTATTATACGGTTTCCTACAACAGCTTCTTCTATGCGATGTGCGCACCAGCCCGCGACGCGGCTAACCGCAAAAATCGGCGTGTAAAGCTCCGGGGGAATGTCAAGCATCCTGTATATAAACCCGGAATACAGGTCTACGTTTGGGCAAATATCTTTGTTTATTTTTTTTACGCGGCGTATTAAATCCGGCGCTATTTTTTCTATAGCGGTGTACAAATTAAATTCCCGCATAAAATCTTTTTCGCCGGCCAGTATGCGGGCTTTGTCGCGTAAAAGACTGGCGCGCGGATCGGATTTTGTGTAAACTGCGTGCCCTATCCCGTAAATAAGCCCAGAATGATCGTAAGCTTCGCCGCGAAGAATCTTTTTAAGATAGGCTGTTATTTCATCTTCATCCGCCCAGTCTTTTACGTTGTTTTGTATATCCTCCATCATTCCCATAACTTTGGAGTTGGCGCCGCCATGTTTAAACCCTTTAAGCGAACAAAGACCGGCGGCTATAGCTGAATAGGTGTCCGTTTCCGTAGAACTCACCAAATGAACGGCGAAAGTCGAGTTGTTCCCGCCGCCGTGCTCCGCGTGAAGCACAAGCGCCAAGTCCAGTATTTCAGCCTCAAGGCGCGTAAAACGCTGATCGCGGCGCATAAGCGAAAGTATGGTTTCCGCAGTGAAACGCCCGTCTTCAGGCTGGTGTATTATAAGGCTTTGTTTGTCAAAATAATGCCGCTTGGAACGATAAGCGTATGAAGCTATCGTAGGAAATCTGCTTATTAGTTCTATACTTTGACGAATTATATTTTTTAAGCCGAAGTTTTCCGGATCTTCATCCTTCGAATAAAGCGAAAGAACGGAATGGCAGAGCTCGTTCATTATATCGCGTGAAGGATGCTTCATAATTACGTCTTCCGCAAAATTAGGCGGCAGAGAACGCAACTCGGAAAGGTGATCGCAAAATTTTTCCAATTGCGCTTTATCCGGCAAAGAACCGAATAAAAGCAAATAAATAGTTTCCTCAAAAGCGTAACGGCCTTCTTTCGCGGCGGCGGACACTATATCCTCTACATCCACACCTCTGTAAAACAGCTTGCCCTCCACCGCCACTTTTTCGCCTTCGCTTACAAAATAGCCGTGAACTTCGCCCACGTTGGTAAGACCTACAAGCACTCCCGTACCATCGCCGTTGCGCAATCCGCGCTTTACGTTGTATTTATCATAAAGCGCGGAATCCAGGTTGTTGGTCTGGGAGGCTTCTTTGGTCCAAAAATCAATGTCATCCATTAAAAACAGTTTAAATCAAAATATCACCGAATATCCAGCGCCGCCCGCGCCCGCATCCTTTGTTTTTCTAACCTCGCGTTGCGCTTTTTTTTTGCGGGCTTTCTTCTCTTTCGCTTCGCTCTTATCAGGACCGCATAATTTTCCGCTTACCGCGTAAATAGCTATTTGCGTACGGTTTTTCAACCCAGCCTTCCCAAGAATGCTGGAAATGTAGTTGCGCACCGTGCCTTCCTGCAAGTTTAATTCGGAGGCTATTTGTATGTTGGAAAGCCCCCGGCCTACACAGGCGGATACTCTTAATTCCGGCGCGCTTAAAACAATAAGCTTCTGCGGGCTTTCGGCCAAAACTTCATTTTCTTTTTTTTCCGCCGGTTTTAACACATAATCCGAAAGTAAACAAAAAGCCTTAACCGCGACCGCCGCCCCTATATAAGGCGTTCCGTTTTTCACCGAAAGGCAAGCTTCCGCAGCCTGCTTTTCCGCTTCGTTACGGTTTATACTGCCGGGAACCCCGGAACGCACCAGGTTTAAAACAACGTCCTCATCTTCGCGGCTTGTTATAAAAATAATTTTGGTTTCCGGCGAACGGGTTTTTATCAAAGCGGACAATTTAGACGAATCTAAACCGGAAACCCCAAATTGAATCAATGCGACGTCCGGTTTCCATTCTTTTGTAAGGCTTAAAATATCGTAATAATCTTTGCCGTCTCCGCAAACCTCAAATCCTCTTTGAATAGAAAGAACGGACTTCATCCGGCTTACAAAGCCGGCGTCCTCATCAATAATAACGATTTTTGTCATTTTTTTCTCCTAATTATTATTAAATAAATTTAAAATTATTAAAAAAGCCGCGGAAAGCCCGCAGCCTTTAAAAACAAAAATTCCGCCCGGGCCAAAGCAAATCTTTTAGCCCGGGTTTTTCTTTACAAGTTTTCTCTGTTTTTTAGGGAAATGCCGATTAAACGGCGCGAAGCGTTTTGTGCCGTAAGTTTTTTAATAAATTCGTCCGAAAACGCAAAGCCTCAAATTTATGGTTTAGCTTTACGTTTATCTAAAACGGCAAAATACGCAATACTATCTATTGTTAAACGGCGCGGGTAAAACAAAAAAGCTTTAACAACGCCGCTAAAATAAAACATTTTTAGCGAAAAACCGGCATAAACTATACCCAACCGCAAAATAACACAAAACGCCATAAATTGGTTGTGCTTTTTTGCGCCTTTCTTTAGTTTAAAACCCGCCGCCAATAAATTCACGAATAAATCGCAAACCAGGCCGCTACATATTATAAAAACCGGACGCCTCGTTTAATAAATATAACAGTAAACGTTACAGACCTTCCGGAAAATTTCCCACAGATGAACTCATGTAAAAAAATAAGTATATTACTTTTGAAATAAAAAGTCAATAGGTTGCGGTAATTTAATAAAATTTTAAAAGCCAAACTCTTTTTTACAAGGTTTTCGTTTAATAAAATCACCTGAACGCGGCGAAAACAATTGTTAGCCGCGCTCACGGCGTAAAAGCTTTCCCCCGCAATCCCTCGGTTTTAATAATTGTGAATAATTTTGATTGCAAAACAACGGAATTCGCCCAGCCGCCATGTGCGGTCAATTTCCGCCATGCCGCCAACGCCGCTTTCCCGCTTGATTAAGTTGTGGTGATTACGGAGCAGGGGGGATTCGAACCCCCGGAACCCTTGCGAGCTCAATGGTTTTCGAAACCATCTCCTTCAACCACTCGGACACCGCTCCATTCGCGCTTTACATAACTTAAAATGAGGCTGACACGATTTGAACGTGCGGCCTTCAGATCCGCAATCTGACGCTCTATCCAACTGAGCTACAACCTCAAGTTTAGTACGGCATTTATAACTTACTTTTATACAAAAGTCAAGGGCGTAATCTTACCTGTTCCAGCGGCGGCGGCGTTTTTCGTTGTTGGGCGCATTTTTGCGGCGCGTAGCGCCGCAAAAACCGGGCTATACGCTCCAATTACCCATAAATCCGCTTGCCGGATTTATGGGTAATTCCGCTTATCCCTTGCGCATCTGGTGATAAGGCGCTGTATCTGATAAATAACGGACGAAGACCGTTTTTATCAGATACAGCCAAACTTCAAGTGCGCACAGCGCACTTGAAGTTCAATCCCTTGCGCTTCAAAACAGAAAGTATTATTTTTCAGCGCCAAAGGCCGCACATCGCGGCCTTTGGAACGGGTTAATCCCTTGCGCATCTGGTGATAAGGCGCTGTATCTGATAAACAACGGACGAAGACCGTTTTTATCAGATACAGCCAAACTTCAAATGCGCTACGCGCATTTGAAGTTCAATCCCTTGCGCTTTACAGCGGTGCCGGCGTCCGGCTAATCCAGGGTGCGCCGACTCGCGTCTTGGTTGCCGCTGGGGGCTCCGCCCCCAGTTCCCCCGCCCGCCCCCAGCGTGCGAAACATTGAGCGCGTCCCGCCGTATCAGGCGGCCCAGCGCGGGGCCCGATAGCGGCTCGCGCCTTGGTCGCGGCTTTGGGGGCTCCGCCCCCCAAACGCCCCCGCTGGAAGGCCAAGGCCTCCCAGACCCACCAAAAGTTTGCGCACCGCTTTGTTTCATGCGGGCTTTTTCTTTGCCGCTACGCCCCGCAAAAACCGCCCCTTCCGCTCCAATTCCGCACCCGCTTTCGCGGCGGCGCCCGGCGGCCTCCGCCGGCGGCTCGCGCCTTGGTCGCCGCTGGGGGCTCCGCCCCCAGCCCCCGCTGGAAGGCCAAGGTCTCCCAGACCCACCGAAAGTTTGCGGCGCCGCTTTGTTTCATGCGGGCTTTTTCTTTGCCGCCCCCGCTTTCACGCCGCTACGCCCCGCAAAAACCGCGCCCCCGCTCCAATTCCACGTCCGCTTGCGCGGCCTCCGCCCCGCA
>JAITER010000089.1 GCA_031281945.1 Spirochaetaceae bacterium
CGCGGCCAAGTTACAGCCGCTTTCTTCTATCACTTGAGACAGTTCCAAAACTTGCGTTTTTAGAATTATCTCACTTACAAATATACCAAAATCGCCGCCTCCGGTAAAGATTGCAAGCTCACGCCGGAAAATCCCGATAGACGCACAAAAATTCGCGGCGGCGTTTAGCAGGGCGGCGCGTTTTTTGCTTAAAATTCGGATTTTTTTCGCGATAAACCGGCGGCGAAGCGCAAAAACCAGGCGTGCAAAAACGCAAACACATCTCTATAAAATCGCGGCGAAAGCCGCGCCGTTAATAATTTTTTTGTTAGCCGCCAATTCCGCTTCCGTGTTTTTGACAACACCCCAGCCGCCAGACTTAGGCTTAGTAAAAAGACGCCTTAAAATCACACCTTATGGCGGCGGACGTCCGGCCTGCGCCGTTATATCACCATTTATCGTGAAATTCCCCGTTTGTCGCGATTGCGCCGTCTTCCAGAAAGCCAGTTTAGCCGCGCAACCCGCGCCGCCAACGCAGTCTAAAAAGCCCCGCTTTTCAGCAACGGCCCGCGCCTATTTTCAAAACGTCCTCAAAGCGCGGTTGCAGCCTGTTTAGCTTTTTATAAAAGCCGCGGCCCGCGCCAACGCAAAGGCGGTTGGAATTATCCGGCGCGGGAATGAATATATCAAAAAGCGGACGCTTCCGGCAAAGAACGCCGTCAAATCAAAATGCGCCCTCACCGCGTCTTTTAAATCAGGCGCCGCAAAAACGCGCCGCCCCGATCTTCCAGCAACAGCCGCCGGGCGAAAACCGGGGCGCGGTTCAATCAAGCAAACGCGGTTTACAGCAATTGTTTGAAATTCGCCCGCCGGGCCTTTCCATTAATGGAGGCCGCAAACACTCCGCGTTAAGCCCCGCGCGCGGCGGGCCGTCTAACAACGGGCCGGAAGCTTCCGGCGGGCGTTTGCGGCGTTTCGCCAGGTTTGAACGAGCCGCCGCCCCGCAACGGGGAAACACAGGCCGCAAGCGGCGAGGCGGAGAAAGCCGAATAACCGCGCTGTTTTTCAGCAACAACCCATTTTTAGGCGCCCGTATTTTGCGGGTGTATTAATTATATATATATATTTGACTTATATATTTCAGATTCGCTGGATTTAACGGAAACGGTTTTATAATTATTCGCCAGTGTGTTGGATTTGAACGGTTGATAAAAAAATAAAGAATTATTGACAACTCAAAAAAACAATAGTAAAATATAAATAATAAGCCGCTACGAAACTAAATAGGAGGATTTTTTATGGCTAAAGTTGAATTAAAAGGCATAAGCAAGGTCTACGATGGCGCGGTAAGAGCAGTCGATGACGCTAATATTGTCGTTGAAGACAAAGAATTTGTCGTTTTTGTAGGCCCTTCCGGGTGTGGAAAGTCTACAACTTTGCGTATGGTCGCCGGACTGGAAGACATTACGGAAGGCGAATTGCTAATTGACGGCGCTAGAATGAACGAAGTGCCGCCGAAAGACCGCAATATTGCCATGGTTTTTCAGAATTACGCTCTTTACCCGCACATGTCGGTCTACGAAAACATGGCCTTTGGCTTACGGATTAAGAAGCTCCCTAAAGATGAAATTGACAAGCGTGTTCGTGAGGCCGCAAAAATCCTCGATATTGAAAAATTTTTGGAACGCAAACCCAAAGCGCTTTCTGGCGGGCAACGCCAGCGCGTAGCGGTAGGCCGCGCAATAGTCCGCAATCCCAAGGTATTTTTGTTTGATGAGCCTTTGTCCAACCTGGACGCGAAGCTTCGCGTTACTATGCGCGCCGAAATTTCCGGTCTGCACCGCAGGTTAAACGCCACAATGATTTACGTTACTCACGACCAGGTGGAAGCGATGACCATGGCGGATAAGATTGTGGTATTTACAGTCGGCAAGATACAGCAAATAGGTTCTCCTTTGTATCTTTACAATCACCCCAAAAATAAATTTGTAGCGGGCTTTATAGGTTCGCCGCCTATGAACTTCCTTACGGTAAAAGTTTCAGAAGAAGGCGGTGAAATATTCATTGACGAAGGTAGTTTCAAAATCAAACCTATAGCCGAACACGCTCAATACCTTAAAAAATACACGGGTAAAGAGATTTATCTTGGGATTCGCCCCGAAAACCTTAGTTATCAAGAAAATGCGGGCGAAAACGATATGCCGATGCAGGTTTCCGTAGTAGAGCCTTTAGGCGCGGACACCACCCTGTGGCTTCGCACGCCCAACACTCGCGAGATCGTAGCGCGCACAGAACCTCACCATCAGTTTAAAGTAGACGAAACCGTTCATATTAGGCCGACAATGGAAAAAGCCAAATACTTCGAAAAAGAAAGCGAAGATTCCATACTTCCATTACCCGAAGCGTTCTAACTCCTTTTAATAAGCCGCCTTTTAAAAGCGGCTTATTTTTTTTCACCAATCACATATCTTTAACGTAATTTCAATATTTTAAGGCGGCGCGTTTTATGCGGTCGCAACTCAACTATAACGCCGCCATTTAACAAAACGGCCTTTCACTCTAAATTAGAAAAAATAAAAGTATATTGGTTTTTTAACGTAGCGGAATCGTAAAAACAACGCCTGGTGTACAGTAAAGATTAAAAATTAGAGTTTTTTTTAATCTCGTTTTAGGATCACCCAGGTAGCCCCGCCGCCGCCCATCGATTTATCGGCTTCCCCGGCTTCTCCGGCAAAACGGCACTGTTCTAAAAAAGATTTACACATTTTTTTTAGCACGCCCTCATTCCCAGGTGAATGCATCCCTTTTCCATGAATAATCAATACTTTTTCCACCCCGCGGCGCCAGGCGGAAATAAAAAATCTATCTAACGAGGCCCAGGCTTCATCCTGTTTTAACGCGTGCAAATCAATCACATCCTGGGGACGGATGCGGCTAAGTCTGCGCCGCCTTTCCTGGGGGCTTTCTATACTAAGAAGTTTGTCTTTATCGGGTACAGGATTTTCTTGCAACCATTTAGCCTGCATTTCTTGAACGCTCTTTTTTTTAAGCCCTCTTCTAACATTCTTTTTTTTCAGTTGAACTGTTTTGCCGTCAATTCGTTTTTCCCAGATTTCCAGTATTTTCCCAAAGTCGCCCACGGCGCCCTCCAGCTTTTATTAAGGTTTTATATTAAAAACACTAAAGTGCTTTAGATGAATGCGCCGCCCCAAAGCCGTTTTAGAGCCTGCTGAATCACATAACGATTTTACTTTACTAGAAGTAAAACGCAAAAACACATACTTATTAAAAATAGAAAAGACCGCCCCTGCCGTGTTAGGTTAATACCGCAGGGCAAGCGGGGCGCCCATGCACCCGCCGCCTACGGCGACTTCCGCGGCAAGCCGCAGGGGTATTAAACCCTTCGTTTCCTCACTCGCTCGATCATGCCTGTGCAAGCACGGGCGCGATCGAACTCCGTTCGTCAATAAAAAAGCAATTTTAGACGGCGTACTTTTAAAAAGGCGCCTTTTGAGCGTTAGGCCCATTGGTTATGGGTCTTGGAAACTTACATTAGCCCGCCAAAACTCGCGCTCATGTTTTTTAAAAACAGACGATCTACTTTTTTTCCAGGACTACAGCGTTTTTTTGGGCTATAAGGCTCAATTCCGCGGCTTTAAAAGCGTGTTCTTGCGTCATGGATTTTTCCGTGCGGTTAAGGCAGTCTAAAATCAGCTCCCCAAAAAACGGGAAGCCGGCTTTACCTTCCACATTGTAATGTGTTTCTTCCTTGCCGTTAGCTAGAAAAACATGACCGCCGCTTGAGTTTTTTTCACCCAAATTCATATATTTACGCTGTTCAATATAGCCTTCAGTTCCCAAAATAAAAACTCGCCCGTCCCCCCACATTTGCAAACCGTCCGGGGTGAACCAATCCACTCTAAAATACCCGGTGGCGCCGCCGGGGAGTTCAAGTTGCGCGTCCCCAAAGTCGTCAAGTTCGGGATACTGCGGATGATTATAGTTCGCTATATGGCTGCAAACTACACGCCCGTCTTTTGCGCCGGTGTAATACAGAATTTGCTCTACATTGTGGCTGCCTATGTCGCATAGGATCCCGCCGTAATGTTTTTTTACAAAAAACCAGTCCGGCCTATAACCGCCTTCACTGATTTTTTTGTTAAGCCGGTGCGGGCCGAAAGCAACCACTTGCACCACCCGCCCTATGGCGCCTTCTTTTATAAGTTCACCCGCAAAAACCGCAGATTCAACATGAATTCGCTCGCTGTAATACACAGCGTATTTTTTTCCGGTTCTTTTTACAGCCTCTTTAGCAAGCTCCAATTGCTCCAACGTTGTAAACGGGGCTTTATCTGTAAAATAATCTTTCCCGCTTTCCATAACACGCAAGCCCAAAGCGCATCTTTCATCCGTCTTGGCCGCGCCGGCCACAAGAACAACCTCTTTATCGTCAAGGATTTCTTCCTCGCTAGAAGCGCGCCGCGCCTGCGGAAACTGTTTTGCGAAAGCGTCCGCATATCCGCCGTCCGCATCGTAATAACTTTTCAACACCCCGCCGGCTTCTATCAAACCGTTGCACATACCGTATATATGCCCGTGATACAAACCAACAGCCGAAAAAACAAATTCCCCGCGCTTTACCACAGGCGCGCTTTTGCCTTTCGGCGCATAATGCATACCGGAAGCCGACATCCACCCCTCCCCTATTTGTAAGAAGCGCCGGTTGTAATCTTACCGTCCAGAGATTCCGCAGAAGATTTTTTTTGATGGAACCTGGGGGCGCTGGACTGAATCCCGCGCGCGGTGTAAAACGAGTCTCCCTCGTTTACCGGAAATGAAACACGCCGCCCTTCTATAGCGGCTTTGTATATTGATGTAATAAGTTCAATTGTAAGACGCCCGTCCTCTCCAGTTATAAACGGCGGTCTTTTTTCTTCCACCGCTTTAAGGACGTCGTTCACCTGGCCGGTGTGGCCTGTATAATCAAGCGGCGGGAAAGAAGCGTACAGGGCGTTTAATTCCGCGATAAAAGGCTCGCTTAACTCCGAGCGATCCGGAAAACCGTTGTCCTGGGCGACGTGCGAGGCGGCCTTCCACGGCGCCGAAATCCTGGCTTTTTCACACTGAAAAATAAGCTGTTGCTCTTCGCCGTAATGAATTACGGAGCTGGTTACCTGAGCCAAAGCGCCTTTCGCCGTTCCGCGCCCTTCGCCATAGCTCATGATAGCGATGGACACATCTTCCACCTCGGCGTTATCATGAGCGGCGTTGCTCATCACCGCCGTCACCGAGGCAGGAGGGCCGAGCATCCAGCCCAGCATATCTATGTGGTGAACCGCATGATTCAATGTGCAACCGCCGCCTTCTTTTTCCCAAAGGCCGCGCCACCACAGGTCATAGTAAGAACGCCCGCGCCACCAGTGCGAATCAACTTGGGCGTGCAGAACCTTGCCGGCGGCTCCGGAATCCAAAACCCGCTTTAGATTCAATATAGGATCCTTAAAACGGTTCTGGGCTACTGAAGAAAGAAGCCTCCCGCTTTTTTTCGCCGCCGCCAGCATTAAATCACATTCAGATAAAGAAGCGGCCATAGGTTTTTCAACCAGCACGTTTTTTCCGGCGTTAAGGCAGTCCACAGCTATAGCCGCGTGAGTGAAGGGGGGGGTGCAAATTGAAACAAGGTCTACTTCGCTTCCGTTTAACATATCTATATGCGAAGCGTACTCTTTCGCGCCCTCCAAAAAAGCGTACTCTTTTTTGCGTTTTTGGACGTCTTGCGGATGAATATCAGCCAAAGCCGTAATCTTACATAACTTTGGGAAAGTGTTATAACCTTCGATATGAAGACGGGAAATACTTCCAGCTCCAATTATTCCAACTTTAATCATGCGCGCCCCCTTTTAAGACCTTAAAAACTCATTCAAAACACTGATTTAACCGCATAAAAATCAAACTATTTTTTAATTACAACCTTTGCGGAAACCGGTTTTTGACCGCGCAAAAGAACGCTTTTTTCATCCGGCTGGCTAAAACCGGCGTATATTATATGCTCACCTACAACGGTGAACAAATCGCCGTCTTCGTTGTAACGGGCGAAAGCCGTTTTACCAAGATTCACCTTTATCTCCGCCTCCTCGCCGGGGTCAAGCTTCACATCCTCCACTCCGCAGAGAGTAAAGCGTTCTTTGCAACCTTCCAGAGCCGTGTAAATTTGAACGACCTCGCGCGCCCGCATAGAGCCTGTGTTTTTGACGGTAACCGAGCATTCGTCAACATCGGCATTTACCTTTAGATTGGAAATCTCAAAAGTTGAATATGTAAGGCCGTAACCGAAAGGATACAACGGTTCGCCATTAAAATAACGGTATGTGCGGCCCTTCATGTTGTAATCCGTAAAAGGCGGCAAATCCGCGTCCGATTTGTAAAATGTAACGGGAAGTTTTCCAGAAGGGCTTATTCTACCGAATATAACGCCGGAGAGGGCTTCTCCGCCCAAAGAACCCGGGTAAAACGCCTGAATAAGGGCGTCCGCTTTTTCCGCGGGAAGATTCAGGGCCACAGCTCCGCCGGAAATTGAAACCACTATTACGGGCTTTCCGTCAGCCGCTTCCAGAACGTTTTTAAGCAGTTCGGCCTGTCTTCCAGGAAGTTCGATATGGCTTTTATCGCCGCCGGCGTCCGGCCCCGCGTAAGCGTCTCCTTCCTCGCCTTCTATGCTAGGATCCAAACCAAGGAAAACAATGGAAACATCGCTGTTTTTAGCGACTATTCTAGCTTCGGATATTCTGTCGTCCGCTTCCGCAAGCGCGGAAATCCTGTCTTTGTACAAATGGCAACCTTCCGCGTATAAAATCCTGCCGCCTTTCCCCTCTGCAAAAAAGCGAATTCCGTCTAAAGGAGTGCAATACCGGCTGGCCCGCCCGCTGTAATTCGCCTCTAAAGCGGAGCGGTTGTCCGCATTTGGGCCTATGACGCCCAAAGTTTTTATTTTTTCCATGTTTAACGGCAAAACGCCGTTGTTTTTTAACAGAACAAAACTTTGCGCCGCCGCGTTTAGATTAAATAAAGAGTGTTGTTCACAATCCACTTCCGTATACGGAACGTCATCCCATTTAGAATTACCGCCGCCCAAAATCCCAAGACGCATCCGCGTAACCACAAGCCGCGTAACCGCCTCGTCCACCCGCGCTTCGTCAAGGAGGCCTTCTTTGACCGCGTCGTAAGCCAGCGGGAAAAGAACGCCGCAATTTACATCACAACCGTTTTTTACGGCCAGCGCCACAGACTCAACCGCCGAAGAGGTGACATGATGGTTTTCATGAAAATCTTTTATGGCCCAGCAATCCGAAACTACGTGACCGTCGAAACCCCATTTTTCACGCAATACTTTTTTAAGCAAGAATTCAGACCCGCAACAAGGTTCTCCAAGCGTTCTGTTATAGGCCCCCATAACCGCTTCCACGCCTATTTTTACGGCGTCTTCAAACGCGGAAAGATAAGTGTTCCAAAGGTCGTAAGAATCAACTTCGGCGTTAAAACTATGCCTTCCATTTTCCGGCCCTGAATGAACCGCAAAATGTTTAGCGCAAGCTGCGACTTTAAGAGAATCTTTATCCTTGCCTTGCAGGCCTCTTATATAAGTCATTCCCAAAAGACCCGTTAAAAAAGGGTCTTCGCCAAAGGTCTCGTGGCCGCGGCCCCAGCGGGGGTCTCTGAATATGTTTATGTTTGGAGACCAAAAAGTAAGACCTTTGTAAATATCCCGGTCTCCTTCTTTGCTTTGCGCGTTGTATTTAGCCCTGCCCTCCGTAGCAATGGTTTCCGCCACGCTTCGCACAACAAGCGGGTTAAAAGTAGCCGCCAGAGCTATAGACTGGGGGAAAACCGTGGCGGTTCCGGCGCGGGCGACTCCGTGCAGAGCCTCGTTCCACCAGTTGTATGCCGGTATGCCAAGCCTTGGAATAGCCGGTGATTTATGAACCATTTGAGAAACTTTTTCTTCAAGCGTCATACTCGCGACAAGCGCGCGAGCTTTTTCTTTAATCGTATCAGCCATACGTTCTCCTTTTTACAAGCTCTACAAAATCAAAAATCTAGCGCTCCGCCCGCTTAATCAAATTTAAAACGCCGTACCCTGACGTGTTCTGGTAAGACTCCCCTGAAAGGTCGTTCCAAACCGCGACGCTTTCGCGCCCTCCGGTTTTGGAAGCCCCGTTTACCTGGGCGTCAAACCCTACGGACGTTCCAGATTTTGGAGAAATAAACTTAAACGGTATTTTCATTACAACAGTATACGCATTCTCGTAAGACCAGGCGGCGCTCTCAAACATGGCGCCGGCTTCTTCCGGGTTAAAACTGGCCTCTCCCGCAAAATTTACGCGGAATTGGCGGTCGTCCGCTTCAAAATATGATTTTTTATCATTTTTTTCGTCTAAAAACACTTCTACAGAATCGTGTTCATGGGGAGCTTGCGCGTCTTTGTTAAGAGCGGCGTTTGAAACCGTAATCAGCACATACAAATATTTTTCGTCCCACAACGCCCGCGCCGTTCCTTGCGCCCCCTGCCAAGCCATTAAATACTGATTAACAGGGATTTCCGGAGATTCGCCCCATAACGGGTCTACGTCCTTTGCGTTCATTGCGGGCGTTCCGTACAGGGCCTGCGTCTCTTTCACTTCTTTTAGCGTCGAAACATTGTTTTCTTTGATGTATTTCTCGCTATCCAGCACGGCGAAAAAAGCCGGCTTCGGCGTTAAATCTTTGTTAAAAAGAGTTGGGCTTGAATCCCGCCGCCAACTGCTCCCGTCATCCAGCCCCCAAAAAGTAACGCGGGTTATCGCGGGGGCGTGTTTTTTATAAACGTCAAACAATTGGGCGTAAAGCAAACCCTGCTCAGCAAGCTGGCTTTCTGAAATTTTACCGTCCGCCCCCGCCTGAACGTCCAATTCGCTTACGCTTATTTCAATATTTAAACTTTTGAAAAGATTTATAGATTTTTCTACGTTTTCCGGGCTCGTTCCCAGCCTGTAATGGCCCTGCATTCCAACGCCGTCAATCAGCGGGCGCCCGCCGGCATTAGGATTTTTTTCGTTAAGTTCAGCCGCCATAGCCGCGACCGCCCTGGCTTTTTTTGGATTGTCTAAATTGTAATCGTTGTAATAAAGCCTAGCCTCGCCGTCCGCCTCACGCGCCGCCAAAAAAGCGATTTCGATGTATTGGGGGCCTATGGCTTTAAGCCAGGGCGATTCGCTCAAAGAGCCGCGCCAATCTTCCGGATTTTGAGGATTGTCGCTTACCGCCTCGTTTACGACGTCCCACGAAATAACGCGCCCTTTAAAATGTCCGGCTACGGAACGTATGTGGGTGGTGAGGTTTTCAATCGCTTCTTCGCGGCTTATTCCCTCAAAATTCATCCATTGGGGTGTTTGCTGACGCCAAACAAGCGTATGGCCGTGCATAACCATGCCGGAGTCCAACACGGCGTTTACAAGAGAATCGGCTTTTTCAAAAGTAAAAACGCCTTTTTCTTTTTGTAAAGCTTCCGGTTTCATGGCGTTTTCCGCGGTAATAACGTTAAACTGCTCCGCGGTGAAATCAAATTTCCGGCTTTTATCCATGTCCGGCGAAAGAATATTGCCAACCAGGAAATAATCCTTGTAGACGGTTTTTAACGGCCTGTTTTTACCATTTAAATTGAATCTAAACATAAAAAAGACGCAAAAAGCCGCAACGGCGGTTGCAACCGCCCCAAAAAAGACTCTCTTGCGCATGAACAGAAGTATACTTAATCAAGGGAATTTCTGGGAACCCCTGGAAAAGCGGACTAAAATCCGCTGGTCTTTTAACCGCGACACATTCCGCGCAACCGGGTTAAACCGGAGACGCCGGCAAAACGCGCCGGCCCCCGCCTCCTTGCTTCAGCTATTACCACGCCCGCGCGATTCCGCTTCGAATGAAGCGTAAAGTTCATTCCGGGACGCGCTCTTTTTCGAAAAGAACAGAATCGCCTGGCGGAGGAACGCCGGTTGTTTTTAAACCGGCCAGCGCTTGCTGCTGGCTAAAGTACCAGCGGACGTAGTTTAACACCACCCGCCGTTCTTCCCGGTTCATTTGCTTCGTAAGTTCAATAACCTCGTTTATAATCGGGTCTTTATCGGCAAGGTTAAACACCTCGCCTTTACCGGTTCTAAACCATTTTTCGTTAACGTTAAAGGTAAGGCAAATAAGACGCAAATTAGCTTCTGTAAGGGGGTTTATTCCTCTTTCCATCATAGAAACAGCGGCGTTTGTCAAGCCGAGAGCGCTTGCGAAATCTTTCTGTTTTAAATTAAGCAAATTTCTTAACTCATAAACACGCCCGTATATACCCGTTATTCTCATATTATCAGTATATATAAAAAATAAAAAAATTGCAATTTTTAATTTAATGAAAATAGCTTGATATTTTTTATTAAATTAAATATAATTTAACTAAATGAAAGCAACTGGAGATTCAAACATGGACGAAAAATTGGAAGAAGAAATAAAAGAAATCGTCTATTACATGAAAAACATGAGCGGCGGCGCCCGCAAGGAAATAGCGCTGTATGTGCGCGGCGTGTACGACGGATCGCAAATCAGTAAAATCCGTAGTTGTGAATCCGAAGAATCTTCGCGCCGGGAAAACGCCGTTTAAACCTGTCTTATCGCGTTTCCGTGAAATAATATTAATTTTGATTTTTGAATCATGTGAATCCGGCTAAATTTAATCAAATTTTTAGCCGGGCGCCGCGATTTTTGAGTTTACACCCAGCGCCGCTGTTTTTGGCCCGCTAAATCCGAAAGCCTGGTGAAATCGTTTTTTAGGAGCCGGAATGAAACTAACCGACGACGCCTGGCGTATTGTTAAAAAAATCATTGAAACCATTGAATTTGAAGAATCAGCGCCGCCGCTTGAAGACCCGTATACGGGCGAAGATGAAAGCCTATTGCAAAATCTTGCTAACTTTGACGCTTTCTTGCGGTCTTTCCGGCTAAAATCTTACGAAACCGGAGAATTGAATGACGCCGCCCCGCAACCTGAATTCCTTTCGCGGCTTAACGTAAAAAAAACGCGGGATGAAAAAACGGCGTCAAAAAACATTGAGGCGTTTACGGCGCTCGCCCGTCTTTTATCATGGCGTTCCGCTAAAGCCGACAAAATTCCACCGTTGCCGGACGTCGATTTTGGAACGCTCCCTTTTTTTATAGCCGAAGGGCGTGTATTAAACGTGAATCCAAACGCGCTTCCGGTTGTAACTCCAGCCGCCGCCGGGGATTCGGTGGGTTTTGTCTGCTACGCCTCCGCGGGCCGGCAAAAATTCGGCGCCTGGACGGACGACGGAGGCGCCGCAACCCATTTCGGCCTGTTTGAAACGTCCGGAGGAAAAATATTAAACGCAGAAGACTGGTTTAACGGCTGCGTATGGCTTGGGAAAACTTATTTTGTTAAAACGGCTATAAACGCTCAAACGAAGGAGGCTTCGGGAACGCTTTGCGGGCTTAACATTAATTCAGGCGGGGATGTATCTGTAGCGCGGCAGGAACGGGCCAACCTTGATGATGTAAGAAAGGAACTTTTACAGGCGGTAAACGGGCTTGCGGAACGCGCCTTTACACGAAACGAATTCCGCCTGCGCGGGCTTAAACATTCAGACGTGTACGACGGCCTGGATTCGGAGGAGGCGCTGAAGCCGCTGTCCGCAAGGCAGGGAAAAGCGCTTGCGGAACTTATAAGCGCCAAGGTTACGGCGGAATTCGCCGGGCCGTACCCGTCGCCTGATGTTATACCGCAGCCGCGCCGCCGAAGCCGCCTGCACCTCGCCGGAGAAGCGCCGCCTTATGATGTATACGCTTACAGCGCCTCCTTAAAAAAACTGATAAATCTTGGACGCGCAGAATTCCGCCTGGAAAACTATTACGATAAATCCAAAATAGACGTCATGTTGCAAAATCTAAAGGAAAAAGCGATTGAAGAAGCCCGCAAGCGCGTTGACGAAGCCGCCGCCGCCGCCGTAAAAACCGCTGGAGAATATATAGATTCTGAAATAACCAAAGTATACCAATACAAAAAAACAGGAACTTTCCCTTTGGCGTATAACAGAAAGTTCACCATATTTCAAACCCCTTCATACAACCTCGCCAAAACTTATGAGTTCATTTTTGAGTTCGGAGGCTGGGCGCATAAAATTCGCGTCCTTTTCGCCGGATGCGGAACGCAGTCGGTGAAAGTAACCCGCATACAGGAAACATCGGCGGCGCACTCGTACACCGCGTCTATTTTTTACGACTCTGCCGCGCGCGAAATTATAGCCGGATGCGGCGCCGCGAGCGGAGACGCCGCGTATAACATTTTGTACGAAGATAAAGATTATGAGCCTTTTTTAAGAGCCGAAGTATACGCGGGTTCCGCCGCCCAAAGCGCCGTTATAGACGAAAACCTGCTTCCCGTACTGAAAGCGGCCCTTGACGCCAGGGCCGCGGAGCTTGAGCGGCGAATAGGCGAAAAAGCCGCCGTATATGAAAAGCCTGAATCCTGTACAACCACCCCCTTCCCGCAGATGACCCGCTTTGCGCCGCGCAACGGGCCGTATGACGGCGTTAAAATAGACCCGTCTATAAACGCGGAAGCCTTTTCTGGAACGGATTCTTACGCGATGTTTTTATTTAAGGAAGAAGGAACGGACAAAACCTGGACCGTTAAAATAAGCGGCGGTAAAGACAAAAAATTGGAAGTTACGGCGCCTGAACCCGGTAAAGAGGTTGCGCTTTTGTGGAGAAACGGGCGCGTTTTTACGCAAGAATTTTTTTTTGAAAAAAAAGCGGTGTACTTAGGCGGCAGCGTCTACAACGGAAACAAAGACGGCGAACGCTATGTTTTGGCGTTTGCGATGACGACGAAACCCATTGATTGCAAAGCAAACAACCTGGCCATTGAAGAATTGGCCGGCGGAGCCGCCGTTCCGGCGCCCCTTTTTTTTAAGAGCGCGCGGGGTCTCAAAACTAGCGGCAAAGTTAAACGAAGCGGCAATTTAGTTCATTTTTGCCTGCATATCGAGCCCGCCGCTTTATCTTATTCCTACAAGGCGCTGGAGCTTCTTAAAGCCGGTTTTTTTTTGAACGGCTGGGAGCCGGCGGAAGACGGCGAAGTTTTTAACGTGGGGTTTGAAGGCGGCCCGGCGAAAGGGCTGGTTCCAGTCGCGGAAGCGTTTTGCCGTAAAGATAACGAAACGGGCGCTCAATTGTTGTTCAAGGCTAACGCCAGCCTCACCCTCGGCCCCTCATTACGCATTACGGCGTCCGGGACGTATTTTCTGGATTGAAACGCAAGCGCCGGTAAAAAACGCCGCCCGTAGAAAGAGCGCTTTTTTGCGTATGTTTGCGGCCGCCATGCAAGTTGGCCAACCGCGCCTTGCATGACGGAAACTGAAGTCGCCTTGCGAAAACCGCAAGTTTCCGGACGGCTTCAGTTTCTAACAACTCTATTAAAAAATGGCGGAGATGATGCAGGCCGCAACAAATCCGGTTCCGCCGACTATCGTTTCCATAACCGTCCATGTTTTGAAGGTGAGTTTTTCATCTATGGCGAACAGCGATTTGACCAGCCAGAAACCGGAATCGTTGACATGGCTTGCGCAGGTGGCGCCGCCGGCGACCGCCATTACGATACAGGCCGTGTCTATTGGAGAGAGCGCGGCCACCCCCGGCATAGCGGCGACTATGCCCGCCGCCATAGTCATGGCTACGGTCGCCGACCCTACGGAGATGCGCACAGCGAGCGCCACAATAAAAGCCACCACAACAACCGGCATATTATTGGCGGCCACAAAGTCGCCCACCACCCGTCCTATGCCGGAATCTTCGAGTATGTAGCGGAGTACGCCGCCGCCGGCTGTAACCAGCAAGATGACGCCGGCGGGTTCAAGGGATTTCGTCATCACCTTTTCAAGCTCCGCCAGGGTGTACTTGTTCTTCACACCCAGCAACACGAGCGCGAGCAGCGTCGCTATGGTAAGGGCGACAAACGGCGTTCCGACAAACGACAGTATGGGTTGTATGGGCTTTAAACTTTCAAAGCCGTTGGATATAAGAGCGCCGGACGCCGTGTTTAACAGGATTAGAAAAAGCGGGGCGAGTATGATGGTTACAACAGTCCCGAAAGACGGCGCCTTCCGGTTGTTTCCCTTGGAAAGATCCATCGTAGCCAAAGCGTGTTCCGGCACGGGAACATTGTATTTATTGCCGACATGGGTTCCCCAAACAACGCCTCCCAAAATCATGGCGATGGTTCCCGCGATAAGGCCCAGGCCTATCACCAAGCCCAGGTCGGCGTTCAGCATCGCGGCCACAAGGATGGGGCCGGGCGTAGGCGGTATAAAGGCGTGGCCTACGGCGAGGCCGCCCAGAAGCGGTATGCCGTAGAGCAAAGTTGATTTTCCGGTTTTTTTGGCTAGGCCGAAAGCCAGCGGGATTAGGATTATCAGACCGGCGTCAAAGAAAACCGGTATGGCGATGACAAGGCCGGTTATGCCGAGCGCCCACACTGATTTTTTTTCGCCAAATCTTTTTACCAGAGTCGTGGAAATCGTCTCCGCGCCGCCTGAGATTTCCAGGATCGCGCCGAACATGGAACCCAGGCCCACGAGCAACGCGATGCTTTGCAGTGTAAGGCCTATCCCCTTGTTTATGGAGTTTACAATCATCTGCGGCGGCATACCTACGCCAACGCCCATAAAAACAGCGGCTAAAAGAATGGCCAAAAGCGGTTGCAACTTAAATTTGATAATCAGCAACAGCAAAATCGCGATGCCGGCCACAGCAAAAAAAATCAGCCTTCCCGCCGCCGGTTCAAAAACAACATCCATAATTCCTCCTTATAATTTTTACAGCCTTTAATAGCTAAAGGCCGCGCAAACCCGCGTTTTTAAAAGCGCCGGTTTTTCAGCCTCCGTAATTGGACTTATTTCGCCAACCCTGCCGGCCGCCTGTTTTTAGGCCGGCGGAAACTGAATGTTCCGAACAACTCTATCAAAGTTTTTTTTATTCCATGTATCCGCCCTTCATCGGGGAAACCGCGTTTTTCGCGTATATACGCAGAACGCCCTTTCCGTATTTTGCCGGTTTGGGCCGCCACTCGCTTTTTCGCTGTAAAAATATTTTTTCAATTTCCGCAGGCGGCTTTTCCTTTCCTTCAACGCCAATCACATTCAACAACCGCAAGTCCACGTCAATTTCAATTACATCGCCGTCTTTTACAAGAGCTATAGGCCCGCCGTCCGCGGCTTCCGGCGAAACGTGCCCTATAGCCGGCCCCCGCGTGGCGCCGGAAAAGCGCCCGTCTGTAATCAAAGCCACGGAAGACGCTATTTTGGCGTCGGAGGCTATGGCTTCCGTAGTGTAAAACATTTCCGGCATTCCGCTTCCTTTCGGCCCTTCGTAGCGGATTATAACGGCGTCGCCGGGTAGTATTTTTCCCGTTAGCACGGCGTCGATAGCTTCTTCCTCACTGTCGAAGGGACGGGCGCGAAGGCGGGCTTTCCGCATCTCTTGCGGCAGTGCGGAATGTTTTACAACGGCCCCCTCCGGCGCAAGGTTGCCTTTTAGCACGGCGAGCGCGCCGGCGGCGCTTATGGGCCTGGAGAAAGGCTTTATAACGTCCTCTTTTGAAAGCCCATGTTTTTTTAAGCCTTCATTACATTTTTCGTAAAAACCGCTTTTTTTAACGTCTTCCAGATTTTCGCCCAGCGTCTTTCCGGTTACGGTCATTACGTCCAGGTTCAAAAGCGATTTAACTTCTTCCATAACGGCCGGAGTTCCGCCCGCGTAAAAATAAAATTCCGCCGGCCATTTCCCGGACGGGCGTATGTTCAATATGTAAGGCGATTTCCTGTGTATCCTGTCAAATTCGTCCGCGTCAAGTTCAACGCCCAGTTCGTGAGCTATAGCGGGTATGTGAAGCAGGGAATTTGACGAACCCGCTATAGCGGCGTGAACCACGATGGCGTTATGAAACGCCTTTTTAGTCATTACATCCGAAGGGCGTATATTTTTTTTCGCTATAACCAAAGCCTGCTCCCCGGCCTGTTTAGCGAAATCCTGTATAGCCGCGCTTGTAGCCGGCAGAAGGGACGAACCGGGAATCGCCATGCCCAGCGCCTCCGCCATAACCTGCATAGTCGAGGCCGTCCCCATAAAAGAACAGGCGCCGCAGGAGGGGCAGGCGCTGTGTTTATAACGGGTGAATTCTTCGGCGCTAATTTCGCCGCGCTTGTACATAGCGTCATACATCCCAATCTGCTCCAAAGTAAGCAGGTTGGGGCCGGCGTTCATAACCCCGCCAGGAACCACTATCGCCGGCGCGTTCACGCGGGCCAGGCCTTCCAAATTCGCGGGCATACCTTTATCACAACTCGCAAAAAACACGCCGGCGTCAAACGGCGTAGCCATGGCGTGAATCTCAATCAACGCCGCTATTATTTCCCTGGACGCAAGCGAAAAGTTGATTCCGTCATGCCCCTGCGACTGCCCGTCGCAAATATCTGTAGCGTAATATTTGGCCGCCCTCCCACCGGCGGCTTTAATCGCTTCCTCGCAAATAGAAACCAAAGCGTTAAGGTGCGCCGATCCCGGATGGCTGTCTCCGTACGTGCTTTCCAGCATAATTTGAGGCTTGCCCAGATCTTCCACAGTCCATCCCATGCCCAGCCTTAGCGGGTCCATTTCCGGGGCGAGCTTTCTAATTTCCTGACTACGAAACATTACTACCTCCATATACATCAGACGAATAACGTCTGATGTATATGATAAATCGTAAAAATACGGCTGTCAACAATTTTTTTTCAAATTTCATATTCACTAATTGTTTGCGGGTTTATTGGACTTATTTCGCCAATCTGGTTGGCCGCCGCCCAAGTCTTGCAAAATGCGGGCGTTTTGCGTTTTTAAGCGGAAGTTGGCTGAACCAAACCCAGGCTTGGCAATCAAACCCAGGCTTGGTAATCAAGCCAAAGCTTGGTAATCAAGCCAAGGCTTGATTCAGCTTGCGAAAACTGAAATTTCCGAACAACTCTGTTTAAGACGCGGCGGAAAATCCGGACGTCTTTAAAAAGCGGCGAGCGCGAATTCCTGGTTCTTCCGTTACGGCGCCTTTTGCGGCGAAAGCGTCCGGCGGCGGCTTTCCCGCAAGCTCACGGCGCTAAAAACCGTCAAAAAAAGCCGATTTAAGCCTGTTTACAGCGGATTTATTTTCTTTAGTTTGACTTTTATCACTTTTAATAACGGCGTCCATAACCTGAATGAGTTCTTTTTCAAAAACGGCTTTTTCCACGCCGGCCAGAGTTAAAGACATATTTGTTACTATAGGCTGTACAGAGGCCGCCTCGCTTTCAGACGGAGCCGCGCCGACCAAAAAGTCTGGAAGCGCCGGCAGCGATTCACGCGGGGAAGCCGTGCTAAAGGTTATCCAAATTGAATCCAGCTCTCCGGCGGCGGACCAGGATTTACTTGACGCGGCCTTCAAAAATTCAATCCAAAAATGACCGTAGAACTGCTCAGGATTCGCCGGCAGGCCCAAAACCGTCCTTCTGTATATACGGGGAAAAACATAAGCCGAAGAATCTACGCCGTCTTTAAAATTATTTTTCCACTGTAAAAGGGCGTCCAGGCTCGCGCTTTTTTGCGCGGAAACAAACAGATATTTATCCGGCTTGGGCGCGTTCTTTAAAACAGACGCCGGCGCGTCCTGGGTATTCGCGTTGGCGGCGGCTTCCTGTCTAAAAAGCGCCTCCACAGCGGCTACACCGCCGTCAAGGTAGGCTCGCACCCATAAAGGCAGGGGGCGTCTCGCGTTTTTACCCTCATAATCCAGTATTTGGTAAGCCGCGCCTTTGCCCTCTTCTTTAAAAGAATTAAGAGCCGCCTCGGATATAGGCTCCATCCGGCGCGATTTATCAATGCCGGAACAGGAAAACAAGCAGACGGATGACAAAACAAAAATTAAAATAGATTTCAATCGAATCACAATTTTTCTTGTATCAGGGACTAATCAAAAAAACAAGCGGGAACTAAAACACGCCGCGTCCCGGCCGCTCGCGGCCCCAAAAAAATTGAGCGCTCCCGGCGTCCCGGTTTCGCCATGTTTCATTGGGCTTGTTTCGACAACCCGGCTGGTTATCTACCAGGCGTTAAAATCGCTGGTTCGCCGCGCCGCAAAAAGTTGAATTGACGCGCTTTAAAGGCGGGAGCGGCCTGGCCAAAAGCTTTGGATGTGAACGCCCCAAGCCGGAAACCGCGTTTTTCGCATATATTCCGGCGTTAAAGAACGCGGCGTTTTATCCGGCGAAGGCTTTTTTTACATTGAAACAGTATATTGAAGGCTAAAACAGGCGCCTTCGCCGCAATACGCCATAAAACGCCGTTGCGAGGGCAGACGCCCTAAAACGTATATTTCACCGCCAATTTTATAAAGCTATTGTCGTGGAACCCGCCGAAAAGCCCCTCGTCCCCGCCAAGGAAAACGCCGCCGGAAAGTTCCACCGTAGCGTCGTCCGCGGCTGTCCAGACGGCTGCGGGCGCAATGAGGCCCGCGCCAGATTCCACATCCCAAAGAGCGCGGGTTTTAAGCTCAAGTTTATCCCGCATGATTTTTTTCGAGAGCTGAACGCTTATCCGCGTCATAACGGCGTCTACATCGGCCTCGACGTCCAACGGATTGCTGATTTCCCCGTCCAACAGCCGGATAGTTTCATTGCACTGGACGTTTAGGTTGACCCCCGCGAATAAGTCCCGGTCAAAGCCTAACGACCAGGCGAGAGAGGGGTTTTTCACCGCGGCGTCATCTCCCGTTACGTCTTCCGTGATGTTCGCCGCAAACTCGGCGCGAAGATTGAAGCCGGCTACAACCTGCGCGTAATCAAGCCCTATCTGGTGGTAGGGGCTGTATACGAATTCCACCGCGAACGCCGGTTGCGTTAATGAGGGCGGCGTAATCACAACTACGGGCGTTGTAAAACGCCCGTAGTAATACTGCGCGCCTATGTCCGCCGCGCCGCCTATGGTCGTGGTGAAGCGCAGGCCCGCTTGCGCGTAGTCAAGGGTTGACGTGTCTGGGCGTGTAATGCTTTCCGGCAAAAAATTTTGCTTTAGTTTCTCAAACTGCGGCGGCTCCCAGCGCCCGCTTTCGGCGAAACGGTCCGGCTCAAAATTGGGGACGAAAACGCCTTCCAGTTTGGAAAACCGCCCTAAAGACAAGGAAGCGTGGACCAGCGGGCGGGCGATTTTCATATTCATCATGTCGCTTAAACCGGTCAAATCCGAATAATCCAGCGGATTCACCACATCCAGCGGCCCCATGCCGTCCGCCCTGCCCCAGGCGAGCTTCCGCAAGCCGCCTTCAACATCAAAATTGCCGAACCATAAGCGGACATACGCCTCGTCCACATAAACCGGCGATTTTTCGCCATAGTAAACCAGTCCGGGGGCGAGCTTCAAATTGACGGCGGCGGCGGCGCTGGACGTTTCGGCGGAAAAATTGAGCTCGCCTAAAAAGACGTCTCCCAGCTGCACGGCTCCCGCGCCGCGCGCAAAGTCGTTGACAAAGCCGGTCATTTCGGCGGAGGCCTCCCCGCTTATAGAAACGGCGGCGCCGCTTCCCCCAAAAGCGCCGTCCGCGGCGTCTGAGTCAAAGCCGAAGCCCTGCGCCGCAAGAGGGAATGGCGCCGCAAACGCCGCCGCCATAAGCGCCGCAAAAAAAACGGCGCGGCTCGCCTTCGTAGTTTTTTTCACCGTGTTCAGCCTGTTCATAACGCCCTCCCCGTCTTAACATACGCCGCCATGAACGGCGCTTCGGGCGTAAAGCCCCCGTGTTTTATGGCGTCAATCACGCAATCTATAACCGCAAACAAAATAAATCTTCTCATTTTCTATTCTCCATCATATTGATAATTTTGATATTCGAGTTTTCCGGAAATCTCAAGTTTACGGAAAAGCCCATTCTATAACAAACTATACTACACTCAAAATAGAATAGGAAGCATATTTATACGGAATCATACCGGCATATAGCAATAAACGGCGTCAAACCCTTCGCCTGCTTTACTCAGGCTATATCACGCCCGCATAGTCGCGGACGCCGTCTCGCGGCCGTTCGTCAATAAATTATATTTTTCACATATTAGGATAGATTATGCGCATTTGTCTGTTTTAGAACGCGCCGCCATTTTATTTTGGAAAAAATTGTTACGCCGGAAAAAGACGGCGAACCGCGCCAGTCGCGCCCGGACGGACGCCGCGAAATCCAGGCCGTCTTTAGCGGCGGAAAGCGCGTAAATTCCATTATGCGAAATTTTGAGCGCTTTGTGTTTATATACTTTTATTAATTTCGCACACGCCGCCCGCTCGCCCACTTCGTCTTTGTTTTTTGTTTTAATTGTTTATAAATTTTTACTTTTAGATACGGCCTGTCGCCGGAATACTCAACGGTATATAATTCCCCGCCGTAATCTATTATCCCGCCAGGGGCGTCTTGATAAACAATATAGAACTTTCTATCCGATCCCGCCCCGTCCTGCTTAAACGCAATTCTTCTATTATCATCTTCCTCAAAACATATTTCCAATGTTAAATTTCCCTTTTCATCACGAAAACTGTTTAACACTACGCCCATTGTATTTTTATTAATTATAATTCTGTTTTTATAGAATATATCTGTTATCGCGGCCGCTCCATATTTTGTGATATTTTGTTGATCTCTTATTTTTTTAGCGTCATTTAAAACTAACCGTGAAGAAACATAATATTGAAATTTTTCTATTTCAGAACTACCTCCAACGTCATTTATAATGCTTTGCGTAATAGGTCTTATTGATGAACATCCGGTAAAACCAATAAGAATTAACAGAAAAAAAGAAACCATTCCAATGCGTTTAATCTTCATATTTTACCTCCATCTAGATGATAATTTTTTTAATCATATATTACATTGGACTTGTTCGCCAACCTGGTTGGTTGTCGCCCAAGTCTTGCAAAACGCGAAGCGTTTTGCGGTTGTTTAGCGGTTGTTGTTCGGAAACTGAAGTTTCCGAACAACTCTATTGTTAATTATATCAAGCGTTTTGCCAGTTCTCATAACAAACAAGACGCTTACAATGAACTTGTTCGCTCGCCCCGGTTGGTTGCCGCCCAAGCCGTTTTTAAGCGTAAGCTTAATTCAGTTTGCGAAAACTGAAGTTTCCGGACAACTCTATTATTTATTTTATATATAATCAATAAACCTGCTATAATCATTTTCCCGTCCCAGCATTTCCAAATACAATGAAATCATTCCTCTATTGTGTGT
>JAITER010000057.1 GCA_031281945.1 Spirochaetaceae bacterium
CGCGAAGCCCCAGCGTATTTTTTGGGAGATGACTAAGATGGCGTATACAACCGTAATAAACGTTCAAGACCCCCCCCCCCCCCCCAGCCGCTTTTCACGCTTTTTAGATAAGCGGGCCGCCGCTATAATTTCCGCATCTGTTTTTTTGTTTTTCGCCTGCGCCTCCCCGGAAATAACCACGGCGCCTTCCGACCCGTCCGGGCCTTCCGGCTCTGGAGACGGCGGCGGCGCGGAGCTCGAAACCCTTTCGATAAGCTCGTCCGGCTTTTCCGTTGATGTGAGTTCGTATGTGTACCCAAAGTCGTTTTCGCCTGAGCGAAAGTATTACCTGGCGCCGTACCCGAGGGGCGAGGCCGGCGCCGTTTACTTTAACTTTAAGGTTAAGAGCGGCGCCGTTTTGTCGGAAGTGCTTCTTGACGGCAGGCCTCTGAATGCGGGCTCCGGCGGCTCTTACGCGGCGCCTGTGGTTAGCGGCTCGCTGGGCCGGTCTGTGGAGATAAAGGTGGGCGGGGCGGCGTCTTCGGTTTCGTATTACATAGACATGGAGCCGTTTTCGACTTCGCAGTCCGGCATGAGGGAGGTTCCGCTTGTAAAAGAGGGCGAGGCTTTCACGATAGGGGCCCAGTACGTGAGCGATGCGTATTTCGCGCACGTTGAGTTCAACGGGCTGGGGCGTTTGGAGAAGGTGCTGTTTTCCGAGGTGAGGGCGGCGGCTTTAGAGGGCGGCGGGGTGTTGGAGGTTAGGCCCGAAGGGTCGGTTTTGCCGAGCAGGTGGGCGGCGGCGGAAGACGGTTCTGTGCGCGTGCTGGACGGCGACCCTGAGATAACGGCTGTGTTCACGGGGCCGCGCTATTATTACGACTATTTGTACGGGAAGGACGAGGCTGAGGATTTGGCGTCCGCGCTTAGGGGCGAGCTTGCGGCGCGGGCCGCCGCGCTTGAAGGGCAGATGACGGAGCTGATGAATCTTATGGTGTCGCTCTCTGACGCGCAGGAGGAGTTGATAGAGGCGACTGACCTGGATCCGATTGAGACGGTGTACGGGGAGGACGGGACGTATAAGACGGAGAAGGAATTGAACGATGAATACATGTTTTTATACTTTAAGGTTGCCGGCGCGAGCGCGTACCGTGCTGTTTTGATTTCCGAGTTAGAGACTGGGCCTGTAAGTTATGACGGGGCGTCTTTTTCGCTTGTTGACGGTATTTTAAGCGTTGCGGCGGAGGAGGAGGGGGATTCGCTGACGGCGGATCCGCTTGAGAAGCTGTACGGCGGGTTTAATGAGGATGATTACCGGACGCTGAAGGCGATGGAGGAGCAGATAACGCTGATGTACGACCTGTTGCACGGGGACTACGTTACGGCGGCCATGCTGGAAGAAGCGCTGGACGGCTATTACGATAAGTCCGGGACGAACGCGCTTTTGGAGCCTGTTAAAGAGCTTATAACGGTGAACGCGCAGGCTATAGCGGCGCTACAGGCGGCTTTCGGGGTTGGGGCGGCTTCGACGGTTGCGGATAGAGTCGCGGCACTTGAAACGGCGCTTGCGCGGATAGACGGGGCAAACGGGGAGCTCTCCACGATAAGGGACAATATAACGGCGGTTACGGACCGCGTGGCCGCGCTGGAGGAGGACGTTGCGAGCCTGAGAGCGGAATTGTACAGTTACACTATTTCAAGGCATCTTCGAAACGTAACGCTTAATTTCACAACCAGAGATACCCTTAAGTCAAGTTTGATAGAGGTTGTTAACGCCCAATTTCCACTAATGCCCACCAGTTATATGCATATAACTGTAGCGTCAAATAGCTGTGTAAAGCCGCCGTTAAGCGACCAATGGATTCATTACGATATTATAAAAGATTCTAATGGTTTTACGGTTTCGGCTACACAAGAAAATACGATGAATACATGGAAAATGAATTCATCCTGGACGTGGGTTAAGATACATTCAAATTAGATGTTGACGCCCACAATAAAAACTGTTTGTTTTATTGGACTATGGGCTTGTTTAACAAATAAGCGGATTGTGTTTTGAACAAATATTGTAGCTTTATCTTTAATTAAAGGGCTGTTGTTTAAAAAAAGAAATACCCAGTTCAATTTAATATAATTGCAATAAATTTGTTAGAGTGTTATAACTAAGATATGAAAAAAAATATTTTATGTTTATTTTTAGCCGTCATCGGCGGAGTAATTTACGCTCAAAACGAGCTTACGGTTTACGCGATTAAAGGCCCTTCAGGAGTCGCGTTAATACAGCTTTTTGAAAAACCCCCTGTAGTTCCCGGTTTTAATATAAAAGTTGAAGCCCTGGCCCAAGCCGACCAAATGGCTGCGCGTATTATTGCCGGTGAAATTAAAATTGGCGTGCTTCCCAGTAATACGGCCGCAAAAATAGCCGCTTCCGGCAAAGCGATTCAAGTAGCCGCGGTTACCGGTAATGGGATGTTAAGCCTTCTTTCAACAGATTTAACTGTTAAAAGCATTAAAGATCTAAAAGATAAAACTTTGTCTGTCGCGGGTCAGGGCGCTGTACCGGAATTTGTTTTTCGTAAAATACTTGCAAACAACAAAGTTGACGCGAAAAGCGTTCAAATGGATTTTTCGCTCGCATACCCGGAAATAGCCGCGTCTTTAATCGCCGGTAGAATTAAAACCGCGCTTTTACCAGAACCCTTTGCGTCTATGGCGAGGGAAGGAAATAAAGAAATCCGGCAGATAGGCGATATTCAAAACGAATGGCGTAAGGCGGTTAAGCAAGCAAACTATCCAATGACGGTTATTGTTGTAAACTCTGATTTTGCAAAACAGAATCCCCTGGTTGTAAAATCAATCTTGAGCGCGATAAAAGATTCCGTAGCCTGGGTTATAGCCAACCCTGTTGAAGCCGGAAACCTTGTTGAAAAACATTCGCTTGGTTTAAAGGCCGCTGTCGTTGCAGCTTCTGTTCCAAAAAGCAATTATGTTTACGCAGCCGCTCCAGCCGCCCGTAAATCTTTAGACGCCCTTTACAGAATCTTTTTGGAATTTGAGCCTTCTTCAATAGGCGGTAAATTGCCGGATGATTCTTTTTACCTTGAACTTCCCTAAAAAAAAAGGCCGCCTAAATTTTAGCTTTTTGCTGGGTTTAGCGGTCTTTTTTGGTATTTGGATTTGGGGGGCTTACGTTGTGGGAAGCGCGCTGATTCTACCAGGGCCCTTTTCTGTTTTTACCCAATTTATCATTTTACTTAAAAGCGAAAGTTTTTACCGCGCTCTGTGTTCTTCGACTTTTCGGCTTCTGACGGGGCTTGCGATTTCCGTTCCAATAGGAGCGCTTGCCGGCTTGCTTGCGGGGCTTAAACCCGTAGCCAGAGCGTTTTTACAGCCTTTTTTTACAACAATAGCATCTACGCCTGTTATGGCTGTGATTCTTATCGCGTACCTTGCGTTTGGTTCGGAACGCACACCTATTTTTACAGCTTTTTTGATGGTTTTTCCTGTTATGGCTTCTAACACTATAGAAGGAATGAAGAGCATAGACCCCAAAATGAAAGAAGTATTCGATATTTACCGGATTTCTTTTATTGAGCGGTTGCGGCGTCTCTATATTCCAGCTTTGATTCCTTTTATGGCCGGAGGTTTGCGTAGCTCGATATCGCTTGGCTGGAAAGTGGTTGTCGCGGCTGAGGTGCTTGTTCAGCCGGTTTTTTCGCTGGGCGCCGGTATGCAGAACGCAAAAGCAAACCTGGAAACCCCGGAATTGTTCGCCTGGACGCTTTCTGTAATTACCGCCGCCGCTATTTCGGACGCCGCTTTGAATATGTGCGCTAAAATATACAGTTTAAAACGAAAATATACTGGAAAACGCCGTTGCGAATAAATATAAATGGCCTGGCGTTTGGTTTTACGCAAGATTTAATTTTTAATAATTTTTCGCTTAATTTAGGCGGAGATGATGAAACCGGAAACCCTGTTGCTTTGCTTGGGCCGTCCGGTTCTGGTAAAACTACGCTATTGCGTATAATAGCCGGATTTCTTAAACCAGAGGCGGGTTCCGTAAGCGGAATAGGCGCGGTGAATATTTCTTTTGTATTTCAGGAATCACGCCTTTTACCGCGCATTTCGGCGTTAAAAAATGTAACGCTTCCTGTGGAACGTTTGTTAGGCGCGGCGGAAGCGGAAAAAAGATCACGGCGTTTTCTTTCATTATGCGGTATGGAATCTTTTGCGGACGCTCTGCCGCTTGAACTTTCCGGCGGGCAAAGACGCCGTATTTCCATAGCGCGCGCCTGGGCTTACCCCGCCCCGATTGTGCTTATGGACGAGCCTTTTCAGTCTTTAGATATACCTCTGCGCATTCAAATGATGGATTCTATACGGATTTTGATGCGGGAAGAACGGCGTCTTGTAATTGTTGTTACACATTCACCCCGCGAAGCGTTGTATTTGGCAAAACGTATAATTGTACTGGGGCGCGGCTTTCGGGATTCCGCATTTGTTGCGTTTGATGAACTCCACGATGCGCCGTTTGAAGAGCGTGAATTTATTTCGGAAAGAACCGTGGAGTTTGAAAAGCGGATTATAGCCGCTTTAAGCCGTTAAAGATCCCGATACGCATTATTAATGCCTAAAACACCGGACGCCTGTAAATACCATCGCAATGCCATGTTTGTTGCAGGCGTCTATTGAAAGCTGGTCGTTTTGGGAGCCGCCGCATTGTATTATAGCGCGTATATTGTTCGCGGCGGCAAGCTCTACAATATCGCTAAACGGGAAAAAAGCGTCCGAGGCCAATACCGGCGCGGGTGAACCGTCCCGTAATGCCGCTGAAAGACTGCTGTATTCGGGATTTTGTTTGGCGTCCGCGATTCTTTGCGCCGCCCGCTTTACAGCCAGTTCCGCCGCCCAAATGCGGTTTGTTTCCCCGCCTCCGCAACCTAAAAGCGTAAGGTCTTTTACTACGGCTATTGCGTTTGATTTAACCCAGCTTACGGCGCGCATTCCAAAAATCATATCGGGTATGCAGTCTGGGGTTGGGGCGGTTGTGGTTACTACTTCCCATTTTTCAAAAAGGCGCCGGCTTGTTTCTTGAACCAAAAGACCGCCGTCTATGCTTACAGATTCGGTTTCATCCAGCGGGGGAGCTTCCATCTGAAGTATGCGTAAATTTTTTTTCTGCTTCAAAATAGAAAGCGCGGCGCTTTCAAAATCCGGCGCAATTACAATTTCTAAAAAAAGTTCATTCAATTTTTCGGCGGTTCGCTCTGTTACCGTACAATTAAAAGCTACTACACCGCCAAAAATTGAAACCGGATCGCAAAGTTTGGCTTTAAGAAAAGCCTGCAAAGAATCGGCGCCGCAAGCCATTCCACAGGGTGTATTGTGTTTTACGGCCACGCAAGAAGGCAAGGCCGCGCCGCAATAAGCGGGTGATATGTCTTTAAGCTCTGTTTCTCCAAGCGGCGGCTTACCGTTAAGCCCGAATGAACAAACTGCTTTCCAGGCGGAATCGGCGTCGCGTATGTTGTTGTAACTTAATTCTTTGCCGTTTAAGGTTTTTGCTGTTTTAAATACACCCGCGCGGTCAGCCCTGTAATAAAGCGCCGCTTTTTGATGACTGTTTTCGCCGTAACGCAAGACGGAGGCTTTTTCAAACGGCGTTTGCCAATAGGCGGGGAAATCGTATTTTTCGCTTTCCCCGCTTTCCGGCGTTTCTTCCCGCGCTGTCTCTAATAGATAGCGTGAAACAGCCGCGTCATAGGCCGCCGTTAGATTAAAAACCTTTCCAGCCAGCATTTGGCGCAAATAAACGTTGGGCTCGCCGCTTTTTATTTCGGATATCGCAAGATGGTAATCGGAAGAATCTGTAAGAACGAGTAGGCCGGCGAAGTTTTTAGCGGCCGACCTAAGCATGGCTGGGCCGCCTATGTCGATAAACTCGATTGTTTCGGCTTTTCCGAGCCCTGCTTGTGATTTTTCAAAAAACGGGTACAAATTGACGCATACAAGATCTATTGTTTGCAAACCAAGTTCCTCAAGTGTTTGTAAATGAGTTTTATCGTCCCGTTTTGCGAGGATGCCGGCGTGTATAGCCGGATGTAGTGTTTTTACACGTCCGTCCAAACATTCTTTAAATCCTGTAACTTCGCTTACATCTGTAACTGTTAATGCGTTTTTTCTAAAGTAATCAGCAGTCCCGCCTGTAGAAATAATTTCCCAGTTTGAATCATGTAAAAAACGAGCTAGTTCCAAAACGCCGTCTTTTTTATAAACACTTATTAACGCTCTTTTTTTCATGTATAAATCCTTATTTTAAAAGCAAGTTCGGCCAAAATTTATTTTGGTTCTGGATATTTTGATTTTCGCACAACGCCGTTTATGTTGACTTTTTCCAGGTTTTTATAAACGCTTTTTATTATATCTTCAAAAAGTTTGTGCGAAGCGCCGCTATTCCAGTCAATAATACATTGATGATTTTGACATATATGATGCGCATAATCAACCGCCATTGCGGGAGTTGTTTTATGTAAACATTCTCCACAAAAACTTGATTGCGGTATGTCGCATAACGTTCCGGCTATATGCGACGGCTTGTTCGGGCCGGCAAAATGCGGGTGTAGGTTGCCGTTGGCGCGAAGCGAGACCAGAGCCGTTGCGGATATTTCGGGTGTTTTAGGCTACAAAAGCGTAAATGGGCCTGTTATGCGAAATTTTTTTGAGATAGAAAAAATTTAAATCATATTGACAAATTTAGAAACATTGTAATATAATGTAAACATGACACAATACCAACAAGTATTAGCTACACTTAAAAATCTGGGTGGAGAAGCATCATTTGACGATATTTGTAAAAATATTAATTTTTCGGCATGGGGAACAAAAACGCCAAAAAATTCTGTAGGCAGATATTGGACTTGTTCGCCAACCTGGTTGGTTGTCGCCCAAGTCTTGCAAAATGCGTAGCATTTTGCGTTTTCAAGCAGAAGTTGTTCGGAAACTTGAAGTTTTCGAACAACTCTATTTATCTATTGGTGATGATTTTGAAAAGGTAAATGATTTATGGAAAATTAAAGATAAAACAATTACAAAAATCAATACACAAAAGAACAACAATCAAAATACAACGATATTTTGGTCATCATCAAATGGAATGGTTACAGACACTTGATTTAAAAATGGATCAAGATGACATTAATAAATTAGCGCATAAAGTAAATAATATTGTAAAAGATACAATTGAGAATTTAAGAAATTAGTAAAAGCAAAAAAATGTCGCATAACGAGACTGTATGTGAGACCCGCAACGCGGGTCTCACGCCGCTTCGGGGCCTAAAGACACCTCGGCCTACGCAATGGCTCTGGTCTCGCTACGCGCCCCAGCTTGCTGGGGAACATTCCCACGCCAGCCTCCACCCACATTTTTGCAGCCCTGGTCGCGCTTCTCGCGGGAAGCGATGCTGCGCAAAGCCCTTATCCGGGCCGCCAAACCGTCGCATACAGCCGGAACATTATGCGAAATTGCCGCAAAATTATTAAAACTTTATAATAGATTGACAAGTGAGGAATTCAATTTTGGAACGCGCTATCTAAAATACATGAAATTATTTTTGAGGATATGGACTTGTTCAATAACCCGGTTGGTTACCTACTAACCTGCGGTTTAAGTTTTGCTTTAGTCTTGCAAAATGCTACGCATTTTGCGGTTTTTAGCGGTTGTTGGCCAAGCTGTACAATCCAAGAATGGCTTGGCTTGGCTTGCAGAAAAGGGTCATTTCCGGTGTTTTCCCCCGTTTCTCCACCACATTCTCAGTTTTTCTCTTTTTCCCCCGGAGGCGGAGGTTCCGCAAAGCCGGCTTTTTCAGCTCCCCTTTCATGTGGAAAAAACATAGTTATACATAGTTTTGCCGGACATAGCGCGCTCAGGATATTCCTTTTTAAGCTATGCGGCAACTTCTTCCGGAGACCATCTGTGTTCCAGTTGGGGTTTGACCATATTCCACGCTTCATCGGTCATTTTAAGGCGCGGGCGTTGATTCCTTCCGGCTTCAAGGCGTCTGACTTCGGCGGCTATCGGGTTATACATACCCCGCGTCCACGCCCTTTTCCTGTTCACGGGTGATGCTGGACGGCTCTCGGTTCAGCGCCGACGCTATGGCAGAGGGCTTAAGCCTTTCAACATACAACAGTCTGAAAATATCCATCCGCTCTACAAGGGTCATCCTTTGATAAGTCATCTTCCCTGCTAACTCATTGGACTTGTTCGCTAACCCGGTTGGTTAGCGGACAAGTCCAATGTACTAACATTATGTTCCCTGCATGATGTATTATTTAATAGAGGGTATATTTCATTTGATACAAATGTAAAATACTCAGATGATGATATATTTTTAGATAAATAGATTGTAGCATTTATAAAAAACAATGGCAATGTATTAGGTATAATTGTAAATGATAATATGAAGCATTATATAAAATATCATTTTGCGTTTTTAAGCGGAAGTTGGCTGAACCAAGCCAAGGCTTGGTAATCAAGCTTATGCTTTGTAATCAAGTCCAGGCTTGATTCAGCTTGCGTAAACTGAAGTTTCCGAACAACTTAATATATTCCGCGAGGCTAAAAGGGACTAATATATGTTAACCGCAACTAATTATTTTATTAACAATGAAGTTGTGAAAGAAAATGAAGATTATCTCAACAAGCAAATTATTACCTACCTTGGAAATAAAAGGGCGCTTTTACCATTTATTAAAGATGGATTAAATAAAGTATTAATGAGACTTAATAGAAAGAAAATAAGAACTTTCGATGTTTTTTCAGGGTCTGGCATTGTGGCGCGTTATTTTAAAATATATTCTTCAAAAATTGTAGTAAACGATATGGAAAAATATTCTGAAATTATTAATAGTTGTTATCTATCAAACTTTTCAGAGATTGATATGCAAAAATTGTTAGAATATTACAATAAGCTGTTAAATCATTTGGAAGATGAAACGTTAAAACCGGGGTTTATTACAAAATTATATGCTCCACGAAGTAAAAATATCATTCGAAAAAATGATCGTGTTTTTTATACATATAGAAATGCTTGTTATATTGATACAGCAAGAAAATATATTGAAAAAATTCAGAGTGAATATAAAAACTATTTTTTGGCGCCATTATTATCGGAAGCATCAATACATTCAAATACTTCCGGTATTTTTAAAGGTTTTTATAAAGATTCAAGGACAAATATTGGAAAATTTGGCGGAAATAATGAAGACGCCTTGACAAGAATTCTTGGAAACATCACTATGCCATTTCCAGTATTTAGTAAATTTGAATGTGAATATGAGATCCATAGGGGAGATTCTAATATAATTATTGATTCTATAGATAATATAGATTTAGCATATATTGATCCACCTTATAACCAACATCCTTATGGGTCAAATTATTTTATGTTAAATTTAATCGTTGACTATATTGAGCCGCAAAATATAAGCAGTATTTCAGGAATCCCTGATAATTGGAATCGATCTTTTTATAATAAAAAAGCTTATGCCTATAATGCCTTTAAAGAACTCGTTGAAAAAATAAAGGCGAATTTTTTATTAATATCGTTTAATTCCGAGGGATTTATTACACATAATGAAATGATAAATTTATTAAAAAAGATTGGAAAATTAGAAATTCTAGAAACCAAGTATAATACTTTCCGCGCTAGTAGAAATTTAAAAAATAGAAATATACATGTTAAAGAGTATTTATATTTAGTTGAAAAAAGATAATAAGTACTGCGCCTAACAGGACTGTATGCGTTCCGTTCCATACTGTCGCTACAGGCTTCCGGTCGGCTAGGAAGGCCGGTCTGCGGCCTAGCTCCCAAGCCAGCCTGCATCCACAGTTTGCGGCCCTGCGTTTGTTGCGTAAACGCTTATTCTAACCGCTAAATCGCCGCATACAGCAGGGAACGTTAGGCGACGTTGGCTTTTTTATATCTTTAATAATACTTTTTCTTTCATTTCTATTCAACTAAAGTTGATATTTTTATATTTCGTTGCCTTTTCAAGGCGTGAAACAGATGTTTGACTGAAATTATTTACTTCGTTATTATTATGCATCCATTTTTAGAGCATAATTCTAAATGTTTATATATTGCGCCATGAGATTGATGCCTATTAAATCAACATGACTACATTCCCAAAATATTAGTTTTAATGTCTTTGCCAATTTCCATGAAATATTTATGTCGAGTAATAATTTTTATACACATTCGGCAAATTCATTTGGATTTCACATAACGTTCTGGCAGTATGCTACAGTTTGTCGGAGCAACGAGCTATGTGAACGGAAGCCCGAGCCGCCTACTGGCGGTGAAGGCGCATACAGACCTGTAGTGCGAAATCAGGCGCTTACAAATCATTTTATATAAATTTATTTAAATCGTTCTTTGCCATAATCCAAGTATTATCTATAATGTCTCATGCTTATGTAGTCGTTCAAAATTATTTTTATCTTGTATCTAAAAATTTGCTTATGTTTTTATGATTCTTCAAATACTTGTTTTCAACAACTCTTTATGCCGTTTACTGCTATTTGGCAATTTCCCATCAAAATATTTTACAATTATTATAAGAATATTTTCTATGCCGTTATAAAATGATTGCAATAATAACGCCATTGCCGATTTTTCGATTATATCAGGAACTCTTATTTTACATAAATCACGAAGCAATTTAGCGCTGTCAATTACTTCATTAATTTGTGATATTTCAAATAGTATTTTCTATTTTCATCCAATTTTCTCTACCTCTCCCAATGAATTTAGAAGTTCAAAAAAAGAAACATGTATATCAAAATCGACAAGATCGATTTTATTTGACAACTTGTCATTGGACTTGTTCGCCAACCCGGTTGGTTGTCGCCCAAGTCTTGCAAAATGCTACGCATTTTGCGTTTTCAAGCGGAAGTTGTTCGGAAACTTGAAGTTTCCGAACAACTCTATTTAATATTGAGTATGTTCTAATAAATTTCTTTGGAAGCAGCCCTTTCACGCCGATGTCTATATCCGAATCATCATGTGTTCTTCCAGTAACTATTGAACCAAACAAATAAATAGCTGAACAACCCTCGCTTTTGAGATAGTTTACAGCCACTTCAACATCATTTTGATACTTCTGGGGTATATTCGTTACTTCCATATATATTATATTTTTCAAGTGATTTTTTTGATTTTTCAAAAAATTTACCCAATTGCACATAACGTTCCGGTTATTTACGACGTTTTGCCAGCCAGATAAAAGAATTTGTGCATTATCTAATAAATTTAACTAAACTATTAATTAAAAACGCCGATGCATAATAGTATGCCAAGACGAACCATAACAAATGAAGCCGGAATTAGGCGAATCGAAGGCATACTGTATCACGATGCTTGGGTTGTATATATTTGTATCAAATGCAAATCTGTAAATTACGTTCATATAGGTCAAAAATTACTTACGCCAAAAGATGCATTCGATTCATGCGTATGGAAATGTGAACATTGTGGTTATATCCATTCAAAAGAATCCGAACTGCCTTTCGAAAATTGGGAAGATACATATTTAGAAGGCGAATCAACTCCTGTTTTGCGTTTCTGGGAAGGATTTTTTAGAACATCTGTAGAAAATGAAGAAAGTTATTGGAAACAATGCAATGTCTGCGGACGGATACTCCCTTTCAATGCTTTTAGCAAACATTCCGGTTGGGGTCCGCTTAAACGCCAGATGGAATGTCGAAGTTGCAAGGGCGCCATTAACGCAATTCTCAACCCGAAACGGAGTAAAGAACAGCTATATGAATCTTCGATCAGGCGTCGAATTGCCGACTTGTTTGTGGACGATGAAAATGAAGGCATTGATTTTCAAGACCTGTTTAAGCGATTTGATGCCAAATGTTTTAAAACAAAAATTCAACTCGACATTAATAATAGATCATCATGGGCGGTGGATCATATTTTGCCTTCTAAGTATTTATACTCAATGAAGATTGAAAATGCCGCATTGTTATGTAAAGAGGCAAATTCAAATAAACGTGATAGGTGGCCAAGCAAATTTTATACAAATAATGAGTTGATTGAGCTTGCCAAAATCACCGGAGCAGATTTAAATTTAATTTCACAAAAAGAACCTGTTGTCAATAAACATATTAACGTTAATAAGGGCGTTGAAAGATATTTACAAGTTCGTGAAACATCAGATTTAGAAAAGCGAATTAGTGAGATAAGGAAAATCTTACAGGTTTATGATTTGACTGAAAATTTATCTGAAGATAACAAAAAACTGCTTGGTTTTCTTTAAACCAATACCAAATACTGATGTGATGTTACGGTTCCTTTATCGCGTATGCCATGCGATTCACAATGTTCAACATTTTCCAAAAAAAGGTCGGATTTGGCGAACCAGTGTCTGCTGACTTTTTGTAATTCTTCCGCCATATCACATTTTTTGCTTTTCCCTAGGTGTAATACCAATACTCCACCTTTCTTTAATCGTTCCCGCGATTGACGGAATATGTTTTCATAAACCGAGAAATTTATTTTTTGTTTTTCTTCTATAAATAAATTTACTTTATTGTTAAAATCGTCCTCGGTCCAGCCAGTAAACCAAATCCGCAACCAATTAGCTAAATAAAATCTAGTGCTGTCAAAAAAGGGAGGCGAGGTAATAACAGCATCAAGATTGTCAATTTCCTGCGGCCAAACAGAGGCGCTATCCTGGTTAAACATTTTTCCAGGCACAAAATCAACAGGCAAATCATCTTTGAAATATTTTTCGACTTTCCATCTTAGTTTTTCAATAATGTCTTTGTATTCAAACTCGCCCTGCGGCGCATAAGGCACGATAGGGTGTGAACGCCGACTTAGCGCATAGGGACGGTTACCATGCAAAATATGCAACAACGATGCAATAACCAACATTTCGCTTGAATTTTGCGGTTTATTTTCTTTCAGAAATCTACGGGCCAGTATTATTTCCCTGAGTGTTTTTTTCTCATAATATTCCGCTATTGCTTTGTTAAAACCAAAATTTTTTACCTCCTCCAATTCGCCTGCGGCACAAGCATTGTTTGCGATATATAACTGCATTTTTTTAATATAATCATCACATATTATCAAAGCATTATTTGACGCCTTCGCGCTTGCTATATAGAAAGCCGGAAGGCTTATGTCAATTCCATAAGAAACACAACCATTAAGAGCCGATTCAAATGGAATAGTGCCAACACCAGAAAACGGGTCCAGTATTTTTCCACCCTTGGGAACAAAGATTTTTACCAGATGATATGCAATGGCAGGCTTGAGTTTTCCCTGATATGAACACAGAGAGTGATTAGGATGCCCCCATGTTTTTTTTGAATACGGAAGCGATTGATGTGGAAGCGTTGTCTTGAATATATTCCATTCAGATTGCCAGTAAAAACCAAGCGGCGCTTTAACAGTTTTTTTTATTGACTTTGCCTCGAATATCAACAAAGATTGACGAAGAAACATATTATTTTTTGATCGGCGTTTTCGTACTTCTTTTTTTTCTACAAAATTATAATAGTCTTTCAACAAGTCTATTAATATATCATCAGTCGGAACATGAACACCGCCAAAGATTGAATCGCCTATATCAATTATAACTTTTGCTTTATTCGACAAAAACGATGATAATTCACTAAATACAGTCCGCATTTCACTAAAATAATTATTTATCATGACTGGAATACGTTTATCATACGCACTATTTTTTAGTTTCTCATAGACATTTTTTAATAAATCACTTCGATTGAATATGCCAATATCAATAACGGCGGATGCACTTTGAGTCACATCGTTTATCCCGCTTGTCAGCGCCTGATTTCTCAAGAAACGCAAGTCATCAGCAAATTGTATATAACGTAAAAACCATAATTCCAATTTAGTATTTCTAAAATAATTCGTGCCGTTAAGATACGGCGGACTAGTTATAATTGCGTCAATACTTATATCTTTAACAAATCCAATTTTCTTTGCATTTGCAACAAGAAAAACTGGGTTTGTATTGAGTTTATACTCATAGTTTAGTATATCGTCAGCCATCTCATTGATTTTCATTGACAAATATCCGATGGAATCTACTTTTTCACGGAGTAGCTCTTTTGTGGTTTTGAATCGCACATCACCTTGCTTTTTGAGAAACGATATAGGTATAATGCTTGCCAAAACAGCTATTGTAATTACATCAGCAAGCAGTGTATCTGATAGTTTAATAGCATCAATAAAACTACGCAATTTAAGCAAATTATTATAGGTGATTTCATCAAAATAGACGCTGGATCCAAAAAGTGTTTTATAGTTCTCATTCAATTGGTGTTCGACGCCATATTTAAGAAGTGTTTTTGATAGGTGATTCGCTGTTTCTCTTAAATCATTTGAAATTTTTTGCCGAATGGTATTTGATGTTTTTAAAATGGATATTTTTGTATCAATTATGAATTGTAAAACTGGATTGATCTCTGAATATACCGTTGTAATATCTAAACCATCGGCGCTGAATATAGTCGTTCCCGTTCCAACGAAAGGGTCATATATTACATCTGTTTCCGGTGGTAAATACGTTTTGATAAGAGAAAGAACATAATCAGGGGAGTAGCCTTCTATATATGGATACCATCTTTGAAACGGTATAGTTTTACTTGTTGCAAACGTGGGATCGGTGGCTTCAACGTCAAAGGATATATTTTTTTTCAGTAGACGTTTTATGAGATTATTTATGGTACGATCTTCTTTTTCTGCCAATATGTTTAATTGATAATATGTGTCGATACCGATTAAATCACGCAGATCCTGATTGCTCATTTTTCTGATTTTCTGGAAATATGGGTATTCAGAAGCATTAAATGCGATAGTTATGGTTTTCGATTTAGCGTTTCTTGCAGAAAAATCTGCAAAATAAAGCGATTTATAGTATTGACCACTCATGTAAACTATAATATCATATTATGATAGTTATATCAAGTCATTTTTAAAAAATTTGCCCTATATCGCATAACTAATTTTATGCGCTAAATTCTGTGCATTGCGTTGAATACTTTTTCGTGCATTATATCTATAGATACGTTTATTGATTCGCCAAGCTGTTTTAGTTCTGTTTTTAGCGCGTCTAAATTCTTGCTGTGTTTTGTCGTGTCAACCATCATCATCATTACAAAGTTGCCGTCTAAAATTGTTTGGCTTATATCGACAATATTGACGTCTCGTTCCGATAAAAAAGAACTTATTTTTGAAATAATGCCGACTTTGTCCGTTCCAACAACAGAAATAATAGCGCTTGACGTTTCCATAATTACCGCCTTTTAAAACACTTTGAGTTTCACTTATATATTTAAAATCTGTTCGTCAATTGGTTTGCCACTAGGCACCATAGGCAACACCATTTCGTCAGGATCTATTTCCGCGTCAATAACAGCCGGCTTGCCTTTCGCGATGTTTTGTAACGCATCATCCAGCGCCGCGAGATAGCTTTCTTTGTCTGAAGCATGATAACCTGCGCAGTTGTAGCTTTCAGCAAGTTTTACAAAATCAGGCGGCCTGTTCAAAACCGTTTGAGAAAAGCGCTTTTCGTAGAACAGGTTTTGCCATTGCCGCACCATGCCAAGCATTCCGTTGTTCAATATTACTACAAGCACTCCCATTTTATATGTGGAAAGCGTACCCAGTTCGGCGCAATTCATACGGAATGAGCCGTCTCCGGTAAAAAGCGCCACTGGTTTTTGCGGGAAAGCTGTTTTTGCTCCCATAGCGGCTCCAAGCCCAAAACCCATTGTTCCAAGACCTCCGGAAGTTATAAATGAACGCGGTTTGGCGAGCGGATAAAATTGCGCCGCCCACATCTGGTGTTGGCCTACATCGGTAACGATAATAGCTTCGGAAGAAAATTTGTTAGCCACAGAACCGATTACAAAACGCGGATGCAGTGGGGATTTTTTTTCATGGGAAAGGGGCCTTTTGGTTTTCCATTTTTGTATGGAATCGCCCCATTCGTTTTTTATTTGTTTTGGCAGTTTTTCAAGCACTTTTTTTAAAACAGGTTTTATGTCTCCCGTTACGCAGGTTACTGTTTTTACATTTTTGTTTATTTCCGCTTTGTCTATATCAAATTGCAAAACGCTTGCGTTTTTGGCGAAAATTCCTGTGTGGCTGGTTACACGGTCGCTAAAACGCGAACCTATTGCGATAAGAACATCGGCTTCCTGAGCGGCTTTGTTGGACGCCACCGTCCCATGCATTCCTATCATTCCTGTGTAAAGTCTGTGATCCGGATTGAATGCGCCTATTCCCATAAGGCTTAACGCGGTGGGAGCTTCTATACGTTCAGCGAATTCTTGCAATTCTTTGGACGCTTCGGAAATAATTACGCCGCCGCCCGCGTAAATAAACGGGCGTTTCGCGTTTTTTATCATATCTACGGCTCGCGTTATATCTTCTTCCGTGTAAGATTTTCGTATTGCGCGTTCCGAAAGGCGTTCAGCCCGTTCTTTATTTATTTTTGAATCTACAAAAAGCGAGGATGTGCCGGTTTTATTCGCCGTTACATCTTTTGGGATGTCGATTAGAACAGGCCCGGGTCTGCCTGATTTTGCTACGAGGAAAGCCTCGCGTACAACTTCCGCAAGAACGGCTACATCTTTAACAATCCAATTATGCTTTACCACGGGCATTGAAATTCCGGCTATGTCCACTTCCTGAAAGCTGTCTTTCCCAAGAAGGTTTGTCGAGACGTTTCCCGTTATCGCAACTACAGGTGAAGAATCCATGTACGCCGTAGCTATTCCAGTTATAAGGTTTGTCGCGCCCGGCCCGGAGGTGGCTATGCAGACGCCAACTTTACCGGTGGCTCTGGCGTAACCGTCTGCGGCATGAGCCGCGTGTTGTTCGTGGCTTACAAGGATATGGCGTATACGGTCTTGGTGTTTGTAAAGCTCGTCATAAATGTTAAGCACCGCTCCTCCTGGATAACCAAAAACAACGTCAACGCCTTGTGCAAGAAGAGCTTCGATGAGTATGCGTGATCCGGTATATTGTTCCATTGTTTTACATCTTTCCCAAAAGGCTGGTTAGGTTGTTTATGTCGGAGACCCCAACCCCAGAAGCTAACGCAGCGCGGACTTTTTCCAATGCGTCCGCATACGCTGATATTATTAAATCTCGCAACATTTCTAAGTCTCCCGCAATTTCTTGAGATATGCGCACGTCTACTATCTCCATTTTTCCGTTTAAGTCTATTTCTAATAAACCCGCGCCGGCTGATCCTGTAACCGTTATACTGCCGATTTTATTTTTGAATTCGTCTAATTGGCTTTGTATAACTTGAAAATTCTTTAAGATGTCAAAAGGATTAATATCCATGGTATCTCCAATGTGAAAATAGACCCAATGGAACTAGTTAAAGTCTGGCGGCTTTAAGTAGAACGTTTTTAAACGTTGGGTCTTATTCACCAACTTCTCTGGTTTAGGAATAAATCTTTTCAAGCTTCCGTCAAGAAATTTAAGTTTTCGCCTGGAAACTTATTTTATAAAAACGATGCTTTTAATTATCCATGTTTTTAATTTAGGTTTCAAGGCTGTTATAACGTTTTGACTTTCATTAAAAACCGGTTTTGGCGTTCTTATTAGGCACTATTTCCGCATTGAATATGGCGGCTACTTTGTTTACAACCTCTTTGTATTCGTCTGCGTGGCCGTTTTGCATGGGGGCCGGACGCGGGTTTGGCGGGAAAGGCGGCGGACTGGAAAGCTGCGGTTTGGAAGGCCGGGCCGCCCCTTCTTCCGCGCTTATTCCAAGCGCTTCCCGGGTTTTAATGATCATATCGCGTAAAGCGGCGTGGCTTATCCAGTCGGGTATGGCGCACAGGCTGCTTATCACTGTTTCTAATTCAAAACGCGGCGAAACTGAGTAGCGAATGTTCCTGTACAAATTTAACATCAATTCCAGAATGTGTTCTATACGCGGTATATCCAGACTTTCCTGGACGATAGGCGAAAATCGTTCTTTGGGGTGGCCCAAAAGAGTTTCGCGTGTAACGCCGCTTTTTAAAAGCAACAGGCTGCGAAAATATCCCGTGTAATCAATTACAAATTGTTCTACAGCCACGCCGTTGGAAATTATTGAATCAAGCAGTTCAAACGCAACTTTTAGATTTTTTGAAAAACAGGCTTCGGAAAGTTGATTTAAGTTGTCCAGGCTTACAACGCCTAGCTTTTCACGTATAAGCGAAGCGCGTATATGTTTGTCCGAAAAAGACGCAACCTGATCGAACAGGGTGTAAGCGTCTCGCATTGAACCGGTTGATTCGCGGGCTATCCAAAAAAGCGCTTCTTCTTCCGCTTCTATTCCCATTTCTACGCAAGTTTCTTTTAGTATTTTAACGATAGTTTCTATGGGAATTAGTTTGAACGTAAACTGTTGGCAACGGCTTTTTATCGTAGCTGGAACTTTATGAAACTCTGTTGTCGCAAAAATGAATACGATGTAAGGCGGCGGCTCTTCTATGGTTTTTAGCAATGCGTTAAACGCGCCGTTTGAAAGCATGTGCACTTCATCAATGATGTATATTTTGTATCTGGATGAATTTGGCGGGAATATTACTTCATCTTTAATCTGCCGGACGTCGTTTACGCTTGTGTTTGAAGCGCCGTCAATTTCTATAACGTCAAGGCTTATTCCTTTGCTTATTTCTGTACAATTGTGGCATTTCCCGCAAGGGATGGCGGAGGGGCCGGCTTCACAGTTTAGTGAGCGGGCGAGTATACGCGCCACGCTTGTTTTTCCACAACCGCGCGGGCCGGAAAAAAGGTATGCGTGAGCTATGCTGCCGTTTGTTATCGAGCTTTTTAATGTAGCGCTTACAAATTCCTGCCCGGCCAGGTCGTCAAAAGTTTTGGGGCGGCGTCTTGTTGCGGTAACTTCATAAGGCATACGTTGAGTTTAATCAAAAAACGGCTTTAGGGTAAGCATTTGCTTTCGCTTCAAAGCGGGCGTTTGATTGGCGTCCTTGCGGTTTCAAATTAAGATTTTAGGCCGCGCTTGTTTTTACCCGGCCGGCTTGCTTAACGCATATTTAGCAGGTTTAAAAACGGCTCAATTTCCATTATAACCCGTTTTAAAAAAACGCCGTCAGTTATTGGCGGACGCCAGCCGTCTTTTCCGGCGCATTCTGGAAAATGCGCCCAAAGGTAGTCGCATTCATTTATAAGCCGCTCTAAATCGCTTGTTGGAGGGGTTTTCATGTTTAGAATGTCGAAAAGACGGTTTAGCCTGTCTTTTTCTTCCTGTACAATATTTTTCACAGCGGCTGTTCGTTCCTGGCCGGAAAGGCGTTTTTGTTCGAGGGCGTTTCTTGTAAAAAAGTTATTTTCTTGGGCTTGCAGTTTGGAAAATGAGTTGCGGTATCTTTCCAAGGCGGGATCGCTGCGGCAAGCCTTTCCGCCGCCGGAAGAAAGCCAAAAAGCGCCTTTCCGGTACACAGAGCCAAGAGGGTAAGGACTTTTTAGCCGGTTAAGTTCACGCAACAGTTTTTTGTGCCCCGGGCTGTCTCTGCAATGGTAAAGGCAGGGAACGAACGAGAAATCCATCCCGGCGCATATAACCCGCCCTGCGGTAAGGCGGCGGGCGAGCGCGTAGGCGGTTAATCCTACAGAACCTAAAGGCGGAAGTTGTAACGGTAAAACGTTCTGGGTTTTTAGGCGTTCTAAAAAGTTAAGCCTGGCCCATTCCGTCCAAAAAAGGTAAGGCGGTTTTTCAAACACGTACGCCGTGCGCGGCAGGGCGGAAATATCCATTGCAAGCGGTATGTTTTTACCGCTTAACCCGGTAAAATCGGCGATGTTCCAATGCTGGGCTTCAAGCGCGACGGCCAAATCCGGCTTTATTCCGTACGCCGCCAAGGTTTGCAAAGCGGTGTCTACGGCGACCACGCGCATCCTTTCGCCTGTAAAAGTTCCTTCTTCGCTGTTTCTGTGTAAAAGGCCTTTTGAAAGCGCATTCTCCAAAGTTGCGGGTAAAGACGGGCCCGCGCTTGCTACAAGTATGCTGTCACGCCCAAAGTTTAGGTCGCCGGCGTTTGGGCAAAATGCGAGCAAAGACAGGTTGCGGACTGTATTTCGCGCATAAAGCCGGCCAAGTTTTGTAATAGTAGCCGCGTTTCCCCACTCAAGCGCGATTTCGTTTTGTATGCAATCAAGCGTTTGCTTGTAGAACTGCGCGTTTATTTGCCATGCGGCGGAGTTTGTAAGCATAACCGCTCTACGAAAACGCCCCGGGTGGAAATCGCCTAAAATTTTAGACGCGGCTGTAAAGGGCGTTTTTGCGAATGTTAGCGTAAACCGGGCGTTTTTTTTTAGATTTTGATTTATATTCGCCGCCGTCCAGTCAAAAAGCGGCTTTTCGGCTTCGACGGCGGCAATGGCCGAGGTTTCTGGAAGTTGTTGCAAGAAGCGGTCTAGACCGTATCCAAAAAGCGGGGAAGGGCAAATGTAAAGCGTTCTTGACTGTACGGGAACCGCCGCGACCGCTTTTTCCGCCTGCGTTGCCGGGTCTATTTGTGAAAGCAGGTTTTTTTCCCCCCACCGTAGCGAAAAGCCTAGCCTGGCGGGGAAAACCTTAATTTCCAGTTCTGCTGAATTCCGTATGTCAGTAATTGAAGCTGGAGAATGAATGCTGGTAATAGATTTCTGGGAAAAGGTATTTGAAGGTTTCTTCAAAGTTGTCCTCATGTTGCGGACTTGAAAGAATCGTATCTTCCATATCTTGCGCGATTACGTTTTTCGACCAGCTTTCAAACATGGATTTTGAATTCTCTTTTGCGCTAAAATCCATTTTGGTTTCTTCGTAAGGGTAAATTAAAGCGACGTAATTTTGCCGTCCATTAAGCGCTATTGGCAGGGAAGTGGCGTTTAACGCCGTTGTATACGCGGTTTTCCAAAAGTTTTCATCGTAGGAAGCGCCGGCTTTTGGGTCGCTGTAAGGACTTTGAAAGGCCTCCGCGCCAAACGATGTTAGCGTTGAAAAAAGCGAAGCATCGCCGTAATTGATTGGGAGCGGGCCGAAATCTACCGCCGTCACTCCCGCATTTGCCGCGGCTTCCTCAAAACCGTTTTTGCCCAAATCCTGCGCTTTATCAGAAAGTTCCTGCGCCTTTGCAAAAAGATGGTCTTCTATAAGCCCGCGTTCAAAAGAATCAATGTAACTGCGAATTTGAGAAATAGCGGTTGAATCGGATGCGTCAATGGGTTTTGCGTCTTCTTCCGCGCGAAAAATAGCCCAGCCGTCAGAAGTTTGTATAACAGCGCTTAACTTGCCTTTTTCTAGTTTAGCTAAATTTTCAGCATCTTCCGCGTTTTTTACGAAATTTTTTATTTCGTAAAATAATTTAGCTCCGGCGTCTCCGCCCCGGCTTGCGTATTGATCTTTTGATTGATTTCTGGCCGCGTCTTCAAAAGTCAAGGCGCCTTCTTCTATGCTTTTTAGGATTTTTTTCGCCTCGGATTCTTTTGCGGCTGAAATCTGGGAAAAATGAACGGAAACAAAAATATCAGGATTTTTTTCCGCAAAAGCGGCGACTTCTTCGTCCGGGTATGAACTGTACGGGAAAGCGGCCAGTAAAAAGTTGCGCTGGCTTTGCGCCATTCGCCCTATAAACTCTTTTTCCTGTTCAGAAATGCGGATGTTAAACATATCATCCCAAAAACGGGTGAGGATGAGGTTGTTGTTTACGTCGTTGATTAACGCAAGGCGTTCAGACGGCGGCATTTGAGTGTATAACGCCCTGGAAAATCTGCCGTTTTCATCCTGAAATATTGGCAGTTCCGAGGTTTTTTTGTTTACCAGGGATTCCGGCGGTTTGTACCCGGTTTTTTTTACCGTATAAAGAGCGGCTGTGCGTATAACTTGGGCCTTGTAAGCCTGTTGCCAAACCGTGTATTCGTCCCACCCGTAATTTGGAGCCTCCGCGTTGTATTGCTGACGCGCCTGGGCGAAATAATTGCTGCCTGTATAAATTATAGGGTTGTTTTTGTAATATCCGAAGGTTAGTTTATTTGCATCTAGAGTTCCGGCGTTAGGTACGATTGCGGGAACGAGTACAAACGCGATTATTACAATTACCAGCGTGATGAAAGTTCCCACAAAAACAAATGGATTTGAGTGGAAGCGCCGTTTTAGTTCACTAGTTGAATCGTTTTTGGTTTCTTTTTGCGGAACCAGCCTGAAATTTTTATTGTTAGATGCCATTCAAATTTACCTCTTTGTTCAAATTATCATAAATAAATTGTATAATCAACAGCGGAATAGGCGTTTATTTTAGTCTTTAATTTGTTATTTTTAAATAGAGCCGCCCGGAAACTTCAATTTCCGCAAGCTGAATCAAGCCAGGCTTGGGTTTGGCCGATTTCCGCTTAAAAACGGCTTGGCAAAGCCGGCGCTTTCGCAGGTTAAGGCGGCCATCCGGTTGGCGAACAAGCCCGGTGTTGTTGACACAGGCGCGATTAAACGCCGTTTTTGCGCGTTTCCCTGTAAGCAAGGCGTTTCTTTAGAAAAACACCCGAAATGCGGCGCGGAGGCCGTTTTTATGAAAAAAAATACACACATAAACTTTTTGCGGATGGCTGTTTGCGCGGTTTTTGCGGCGTTTGTTTTAGAGGCTTGCGATAAACCTTTTTTACAGGAGACTGCCGGCGGCGAACCGGAAGCGTCTAAAACCGCGAATTTAGAGCCGGAGGTTCCTCAAGGCGTCTCCTTGTTTTTCGCCGGAAACGCTTCGGTTGCAATACGCTGGAAGGCCGCCGCAAACGCCCATCATTACGAGGTCGCCCTGCTTTCCGGCTCTTTAACGCCAGAAAACATAGCTCCCTGGCCGGAGGCGTCTGTAAGCGCTTGCGGCGATACGGTTACGGCTAACGTTAAAAAGCTTGTAAATGGTGAAAAATACAGGCTTTATGCGCGATCGGTGAACAAAGACGGCGTTTTTAGCGGGTGGAGCGAACCTTGCGCCGCCGAGCCGGCGGATCGGGCCGCTATAATTGTTGACGAGGCGGAACAGGCTGTAGCTGTGTTTAAGGACGTCAACGCCGCCGCCGGCTGGTTGAACACACCGGAAGCGAAAAAGACGGACTATATTTTAGCTGTAACTTCGGATGGTCAGCGCCTGAATTCGGTTAAGTGGGACGCTGGAAAAAACATCACTTTTGTAAGCGATGGGCGCGAAATTTTTTTGGATGACGGCGCGTCCATAGAACTGAAAAGCGGGTCTCTTGTTATTGAAAATATCGCGGTAAAAGGCGGCGAAGATGATTTTGCGGTAAAAGTTTCCGGCAAAGACGGCGTTTTTGCAAAGCTTGCGCTGGGAAACGCCGCCGTAATAGGCGGCTCTGTTTTTGCGGGAAACCTTGGAGAAGTGAATGTTTCCGGCGGCGCTGAAATTACGGGAACGTTTTATGTAAGCGGCGGGAACGCCGCCGTGACGGGGAAAATAGGCCGGATTTTTGCGGACTCCGGCGCGGTTAGAACGGTTGGGGATGTGTTTGCGGCGGGCGGGACTGTAATAACCGGAAGCGCGAAGTATTTTGTAAATCAAGTTCACAGCGGATTTGTTGATTTTAACGGTGAATCCCTTGTTTTTGATGCGCCTCAAGCCAGTATTAAAGATGGAAAGATTATCCTTGGGGACGGTAAAAAAATAGAAATAAACGCTTTTTTAAGCGAAGATACGGCGGGCGTAATCGAAACGGCGTACAATTTGCCGCCGCTGGACGGGTTTTCCAAAATTTTGGCAGGCCCGGAAGGTTCGGGTTTTGTGGAGGCCGCATCGGGAAAATTCGTTATAAGCGCCGCCAGCCCGGGCTATATGCCTTTTCACTACATTGATTCTTATGGCTTTGTCCGGGGGCTTTTTGCGAGCGGCGGCGAGGCGCTTTTTGTTCAGGAGGAAGGCCGCTTTTACGAGATTCACCGGTTTGTTTTTTCCGGGAAAACGAAGAATCTGATTTTTGAAAGAATGCCGGAGCCTCCTTCCGCCTGGATTTTGGTTGCGGGCGGCGGCGGCAAAGGCGGGAAAAGCGTTGTGAACCTTCCCGCGGGCGGCGGCGGGGCCGGCGGTTTGCAGGAAGAATTTAATTTTAATGTAAGGCGCAAGGTTTACAAATTAAAAGTGGGCGGCGGCGGCGCTTCTTACGATGGGAATCTGGCCGCTAACGGCGAAAATTCCTGGTTTGGTTCAAACGATGAGGAAGGCGGTTTTATTTTGGCTTATGGCGGCGGCGGCGGGGCGCCTAAGTTGGGGCCGGATATGTTAAGCGGTTTCGCCGATTTCGGCGGCTCAGGCGGCGGCTCCTCCACCGCGATTCTTGCGGCGGGCGGGGCGCGTCCCGGTGTTGGCGGCGTTTTTTACGGTAATGCCGGCGGCGAAAGCTCCACCTTGGTTTTCGAGTCGGGCGGCGTCAAGGCCGGCGGCGGAGGCGGCGCCGGGACGCCCGGCTTGTGGGTTTCTCCCGCGCCGGGTGAATTTGCGGGCGGCGGGGGCGGCAGGGAATCTAAGATAACGGTGGAGCGAATCAAAAAAGGCGTTGTTTACGCGCAAGGCGGCCCAGTTTACGGCGGCGGCGCTACCGAAGCGTTTGAAGCGCCGCCGGATACCGGTTCAGGCGGGGCCGGCGGCAACAACGGGCTGGGTTCCAACGGCGCAAACGGGGTTGTTATAGTGCGCTTTGAAAGGCCGGCCAATTAGCGTCTGTCCGCAAAGCCGGTTGTTTTGTGGACAGGCCTTGCATTTTTCGTCTAAAGGCTGCGAAAACGCGGTTTTTAAGAAAGTCTGTCCATACTACATTACGGACAGACGCTAATTAAATTTAAGCCTGCTATACTCCCGGCAAACGTTTTTCGCTGTTCGGCGCTCCTGGAGTTGCGTTGCTGGTGTCTGTAAGGTACCAGTCGTTGGCCGTGTTGCTGTCTTTAACCGTTTCGTCGCGGCAAAGAGTTCTTGTGGCTGTGGGTTTAACGTTGGCCGCCGCGTCGTTTTCTGACGGTGTTTTTATAAGTTCTCCGTTTTTTCCAAGCCAGGCGCTCTGTTTTGCCAGCATTTCCGCCGTTTGCGTAAGAACTTTGTTTTTAGCCCATTCTTCCGGCGTTTTGTAAAACATAACCGCGTCAATAACTTCGTCGTCCTGGTTAAGTAGGTAAACAGCATCCGTCGCCCTTAATACTTCCGAGTTTACGTGCGTCCAAAGGTCTCTGGCGGAAGCGGAGGCGTTGGCCGTTGTTTTAGTGGCCGCAAACGATTCCGGGCCGCCTAGTTCGTCAACCGCCGCGTCTTCATTGTAGGTGCGTACGTGCAAAATTATGTACTCGTTTGCGGCGGCTTCTACGGGAGGAAACTCGTATACGGGCTGATCTATGCCTGCGCGGGAAATAAAAAGGCGCACCGCCCCTAAATTTCCGGCGTTGATTGTTTTAATTTCTACAAATTCGCCTTTTTTGTTGGAGCCGCTACTGCCGGATTCTGTGCGTATTTCGTTGATAACCATGCGTGGAATGCGGTCGTTTCTGGTTCTGAAAGGCAATAACAAGTTGAGCGTATTTCCGTCCGCATCCTGCACTAACATATCGACTGTGATTTGTTCCCCCGCGCTGTGGTCGTCTTCAAAAACAAGACTGATGGTGTCGCCGTTTTGCCAGTTTTTTATCGCTGTTTCCGGCTCTAATTTTATGTCCATAATGCTTACAGGGATTGAAAAATTAAAATCCACCTGTTTGCCGGATATTACTTTGTAAGAGATAAAAACCGGAGACTGCGCGTTTGCGCATAAAATTTTGTTTACGCCGTCTTCGCTGTTACAGGAAAAAAGCGGTAAAAAAAGCGTTAAAATCGCAGCCGCAAAAAAAGCCCTGTTTATTTTTAAACTAGAATTATAAAATAAGCTGATTGTTTTCTCCATAAAAACCCCCATGCTTTTAATAAGCGGTTTTTCTTTTTTTCGCTTTAAAAATTTACAGGCCGCGTTTGGCCTTTAATGTGAGCTTAGGAACGCCGAATGTGAGCTTGCCGCCCGTATTGGCCGCCGAAACCGGCTGTTTTTACCGGATTTGGAGCAAAATTAACCATGCGGCGGCGGTTGATTTTGCGCAAGCGATTGGAATGGAAATCCCGCAAAAAGCCGCTTGCGGCTTTCTGCGGAATTGGAATGGAAAGCGCGGTTTTCGCCGCCTGGCGGCGAAAATGCGCCCTTTTTAATAGAAAGTTGTTCAGAAACTAGAGTTGTTGAAATAAACTAAATTTGTGTTTTAGATTGACGGATGCGGCGTTAATTTGGTAGCGTAACTTATGTTTTGTAATAGCCAAAACGCCGCCGCCGTTGTTCTTGAGCGATTAAGCGATGAGCGTTGCGTATTTGTTTTTCCTTCCGAAAGCGCGGCCCAGGCCTACGCCGTATATGCGGTTACGGCGGGAGGGCGGGAAGCCGTTTGCGCCAACCGTTTTATCGCCTGGGATACTTTTAAAAAGCGTTCCATAAAATATGCGGCGAATGGGGAGGACGGAAAAAAAAGCATCAGTCCCGTTATGAGAAAAATGTTTGCGGTTCAACTGCTTGAGGCGAACAGGCTTAAAAAACAGGAAGGGCGCAACACTTTTTTTACCACGATTATTCCAGGTGTTTACGCCGGTTATTCCACTTCGTTTTCCTCCTGGGTGGCGGGAATTTTGCCGCAATTGGCTTTGTGGAGCGAAAAGTTCGCCAAAACCCCGGTGAGCGGCGTCTCAAAAATAAATATATTTAACGATGGAATACAAAAAGATTTACAAACTCTGACGATTCAATATCAACTGTTTTTGGATAAAAACAATCTTTTTGAAAGCGCCTGGATGCGTCCGCCGTTTGTAAGCGATGGCAATACATATTTTATTTTTTATCCAGAAGCGATTGACGATTTTATTGACTACAAAGAATTGCTGGAAAACGCGCAACCGTATGTAAAAATTATAAACGTTCCAAAAACCAGCGCGCCGCAAAAATCTTTTTTTTATAAAAGCGCGCAAAGTGAAATCATCGAAGCCGCGTTGTATATTCTGCAATTGCATAAAAATGGAGTTTCTTACCGCGATATTTTAATTTCCATTCCAGCCGTTGATGATTATCAGCCGTATATAGAAAAAGAATTTTACAACCGCGGCGTTCCTCTGGTAAACAAAAACGGCAAGCCTCTTACCGCATATCCCGCGGGGCGGCTTTTTTTATGCATACAAGATTGTTATACAAAAAAATTTTCGTTTGATTCGGTTGTAAGCCTTCTTACAAACCGCGCTTTGCCGTGGAAAGAGCCGTCTTTAATTGACAAACTAATAGATTTTGGCCTTAAAAACACCTGCATTTGTTCGTGGGAGGAAAACGGCGAAACAGTTGACGTTTGGAAAAACGCCGGATTTTCTTCGGAAGATATATCCGTTTTTTATTCCGATTTAAAAAAAGCGGTTTCTCTTTTATGCCGTTCCAAAACTTTTGCGGATGTAAAAAAATATTATTTCGCCTTTCGTAAACGTTTTTTAAATATACGGCCGTTTGAAGAATGGCTTCCGGCTGACGCCGTTATTTCACGGTGTGTTTCCGAGCTTTCCGCTCTTGTAAATATAAGCCGCGCTTTTCCTGATGTAAAAATTTCTAATTGTTATTCTTTTTGGGTTAAACATTTAAGTGAAACTATTTATACGCCGCAATCCAATTTTGACGGCGTTGTATTGTTGCCGTATAAAATAGCCTCCGCGCTTCCGGCGGATTACCATATTGTTTTGGGCGCAAATCAAAATGATATGGCTCAGGTAAACACGCGCTTTGATTTTTTGCCGAAAAGCCTTCGCCAAAGCGCAAATATAGAAAGTGAAAATACAAGTGAAGTTTTTTTTAATTTGCATAAAGTTTCCGCGCAAAAAGAAACTGTGTTTTTTTGTTCCGAACAAACTTTTTCCGGTTTTGCCATTCCTTTTAGTCTGCTTAATCTTTCCAATCCGCGTCTGCGTTACGCGCAATGTAAAGGATGCGAAGATTTTTTTTACGCCGATCTTGCGATGCGGGAAAGGGAGCGTTTTTTGCGCTGGAGCCGGACTGGAACGTTTGATGAAAAAAGCGTTGTTTTGCATAAGGCGCAAAAAACGGGATTCGCCGCGTTTGCGGACGCAAACTCCGGCGTAACGGGCTGCGGGCCGGAAGGAGCGCCCGGATTAAAAGAGCGTTTTACAAATGAAAGCCGGGAAATCGTAAAATTTGCGGCTAACAGGTTTTTTCGTGAAGAAGAAGGCCGGCCCGCTTTTTTTGTTTCCGCAAGCGTGTTAAAACCTTTTTACGAATGTTCGCTTAAATGGTTTTTTCAGCGGATTTTGCGGGTAAGGCCGCTGGAAATGGAGGCTTCCATTTTTGATCCTTCCATTTGGGGCATTTTATATCACGCCGTATTCAATTCTTTTTTTACATATATAAAAGATAATCATAGGATTTTTGAAAAATCACATGATGATAATTTAAGTTATGAATGGGATTCAGTTTTAATTAAAATAATTGACGAACATTTTTCTAATATGGATGAAATTCTTTACACCAGCGTCCTTAAGAAAAAGTTAATGCACCCGCAAAAAGAAAAGTTGTATGTTAAAATTAAAGAAGTAATAAAAAAAATGGCCGCGTGTTTTGACGGATGTTATGTTTTTCTTGTGGAAGAAAATTTGAAAACTGATTTTTCCAAAATCCCGGTTAACGGTTTTTCTGTTTATTTGGACGGTAAGCCAGACCTTGTTTTAAAAGACAAAGACGAAAACTACATTCTGGTGGATTTTAAAAGCTCCACTCTTCCAGAAAAACGCGATTGTTTTGGAGACGAAGATTCCGTGCTTTTTGATTTTCAAATGCCGGTATATTACGAACTTTTGGGTGATAACTATAAAAAAAACGCCGGCTCCGGCGTTTTTGTAAACATTAATGAAGGCGATGTAAAAACCTATTTTTCGCCCGGCAAAAAAGGGCGCGAAAGAACCGTTCCTTTTGCGGAGGTGTTGGATCCTTTTAAAATCCAGACTGTGAATTACGCGAAGGCTGTATTGTCCGGCGACATCGCGTCGTATATAAACAAAAAAAATAAAGCTTGCGGCGCTTGCGATTACAAAAATATTTGCCGGCGGCGTAACGTCCTTAAAAAGGACGGTCTTTTTGAAGAAAAGCTTACGGCGGCGAATGTTTTTGCCGCCGGGGGCGGGCGGGAGGCCGTATGTCTGTGAATTTAAACGAACAGCAGAAAGCGGCTGTTTATAGCGAAAAAAATTCGGTGATAACCGCTGGAGCCGGCTCCGGCAAAACCACGGTTCTGGCGGGGCGTTTTTTGCATCTTGTGATGGAAAAAAACATACCGGTGGAAAAAATTTTGTGCCTTACTTTTACAAAAAAGGCCGCAAACGAAATGTATTACAGAATTTACCGTGAACTTGCCGCTTGCGTACACAGGGAAGAAGGTTTAAACAAAACGCGGGCGGAGCGGGCGTTGCTCAACTTTTATGGAGCGCATATACAAACACTGGATTCTTACTGCGCCTCTCTTGTGCGCTCCGCTTCCTCCCGTTACGGGGTTTCGCCGGATTTTACCGAAGACATTGAACGCGCCGGCAAATTGATTGACGAAGCCGCTCTATCTTTTGTTATAGGGAACCGGAATCACCCCGCGTTAAAGGCGTTTTATATAGATAAAAAACCTGACGAAATAGCCAGAAACTTTTTTGCGGAGCCCGTAAAAAAATACGGCGTAATAGAAGATGAGGCGGATTTTACAGGCGATGTAAAAAAACAATTTGAATATATATTAAAACCTGAAATATTAGAACATAATGTAAATTTATTAAATGAATGTATTGTTGAATTACAATCATTAGATGAAAAAAATAATTGTAATTTTATAAATCCTGTTGAATTAACCGCGCAAGAAGTTTTTAATTATTTTAACGCCCTGGAAAAAGCTTCAGAAACTGAATGTATTGAAATTTCTTTAAATCATCCAGTGCGAAAAAAAATAATTGATTATTTGCTGTCTTTATATCAATTATGTGCAATGAGTCTAATTTCTTTTCCAAAAACAATGCGCGAACCGGTTAAAAAAATAAGACGTTTATTTTTGACGGTTTCCGCCCTTTTTGTTTTTATATCCCAGGCGGCTTTTATACTTTCGATTTCTTTTTTACAGGCGCGTTTTCAAAACGCCGCGCTTGAAAAAAAAAGGCGCGATGGGTTGCTTACTTTTCAAGACGTAGCCGCCATAGCCGGAAAAATACTTCTTGAGCATAAGGATATACGTCAAACCGAAAAACAATCTTTTTCCGCGATTATTATAGATGAGTTTCAGGATAATAACGCAAAACAAAAGGATTTGCTTTTTTTGCTGGCCGAAAAATACAGCCGCGCTTCGGACGGCGTTCCGCCGGCGGAGGAATTGGAAGAAGGCAAACTTTTTTTTGTGGGCGACCAAAAGCAGTCCATATACAAATTTAGAGGGGCGGACGTTTCTGTGTTTCGTTCCCTGCAAACTGCGTTTAAAAACGCCAATTTTCCGCTTTCTGCTAATTACCGCTCACATCCCCATCTTGTGGACGTGTTTAACTGTCTTTTTGGCGGGGAGGCTTACCGCGAAACTACGCAGATTCAAAACGCCGCCTTTCCTGCAATTTTTATTCCGGTAAAAAACAGCGCCGTTCCCGCTTCTTCACTTTCAGCGGAAAACACGGGCTCTTTTTCCGGCCCCCCGCTTTACGAGGCGGTGTATGAGCCGCTTTCAGCCGGACGCAAAGCGGAGGAAAAAGACGGCGGCGCCGTTACTTTTTGTTTTTTACCCTGGAATTCCAGCGAAATTCCAGAGGGCGGCGAAGAAGAAGATTCGCCCGGCGTGGAAGCCGAGGCGTGTTTTGTCGCGCAAAAAATCAAAGATTTAATTGACGCGGGTAGAGCTCCAGAAGATTTCGCTATTTTGATGCGCGCGCATTCAAAAGAATATATTTTTGAAAAACATCTGCGAAAATTGAATATTCCATACATAAACGAAAACCGTTCCGGCGTCATATCAATCGATCCAATAAATGATTTATTAAACGCGCTTAGGATTTCCGTTTATCCGATGGACGCTTTGTGTTATGCGTCATTTTTGCGCTCGCCTTTCGCCGGAATTTCTTTGGCGGGCACAATGTCCATAATGGATCATTTTCAGATGCGCGGGTTAAAAGACGCGGCTAAAATTACGGAAATTCGGCCTGTTCTTTTTCTTCCTGAATCCGCCGCCAATCTTAATGCGGACGATTTAAGGCGTTTTAAAAAGGCTGAAGCTTTGTACCGGGAAATATGCGCGAAAACAGCAACAATGTCTATCGCGCAGTTGTTGCGTTTTTTGTGGTATGATGCGGGCTACTGTTACGAAATTGAGTGGAATCCGGAAACCGCCGGTTACCGGGAATTATTTGATTTACTGTTTGCGCTTGCGGTTAAAGCTGATTCAAACGGGATGAGCCTTGCTTCCTGGACCGATATGATTAGGTCTATGCAACGTTCCGGCGGGTTTAACCGCTTTGCTAAAAACAGCGGCTGGCTGGACGGTTTAGACGTCCCGGTTGAACGCGAAGGCGCGGTCTCCATCCTTACTATACATAAATCAAAAGGCCTGGAATTTCCGGTGGTGTTTATCTGCGGAGCGGGAAGCGCGGGCAGGAACGCTTTGATAGAAGACGTTTCGCGGACGGAGAAGCGCGGCTTGTCTATAAACCCGCCGCTTCCGAAAGAGCTTGCCGGGACGGAAGCCTCAAAACTGCGGAGGAACTATTTTTACGAGGAAGGGCGCCTGGAGGAAAAAGCGAAAGACGCCGCGGAACTCCGGCGATTGCTTTATGTCGCGATGACGCGCGCGGAATCAAGTTTGTATATCACCGGTTTGCTAAAGTGCAAAAAAAAACAGTTTGAAACCATTCGCCCGGACTCTCCGTTGTCCGAAATTATAGATGCTGTTTATGAGGATAAAAGATGCGGACAAATAGAAAAAATTGAAAAAGGCGAATTGCGTTTAATAGACGGGGACTCGGTTATTCACGACGATTCTTTTATGGGCCTTTTGCTTCCCGCAGTCGCAGTGCGTAAAAACGAAAATCTTTTCACTTTGGAACGCATAACGCCGGCGGAGCCTGTCCCCGTTTCGCGCAAGGTTTTACCCGCCATTCGCTTATCTGATTTTTTGGCGGACGTTTCCGCGATTTACAAAGACGCCGCTGTTTTGGAAACTCCCCGGCTGCCGCTTTTGCGGCAGTCTGTAAGCGCGTTAAAAAAGATTTCGCCGCCTTCAGGCTTAACTTTTTTTGAAAAACCTGAATACAGAGGCGCCTCTTGCCAGGACGTTTTTAACGAGCTGGACGGCGTGTTTTCAAAATACCGTCTGCTGGAACAGAATGGGGCGGAAGACGGCGGTGAATTTAACGCGGCGGATTTTGGGACTGTCGTTCACCGTTGCGTTGAATCTCTTTTTAATAATGAAACGCCCCAGTTGCCCCCCGCGGTTTCCATGTTTTTGGAGGAAGATGAAGAAGCGCTTGTTTTAAGTTGCGGGACAAGGATAGCGGCGTCTTTTCTGGATTCGCCGCTTGGCCATATAGCTAAAGAGGCGGACTGGCGTGTAAACGAACACCCTTTTTGCTGTAAAGCTCCCAGTTTTGTATGTTTTGAGCCGGACTGCGGCGTCAGCCGGCCTTTGGTAAGCGGCGTTATAGACACGGCCTTTGAAAAAGACGGCGTAGTTTATGTTGTTGATTTTAAAACGGATCGCGAGGAATCACCCGAAAAACACGCCGTTCAAATGCTGATTTATGGCGGCGCGGCGGGCGGATTATGGAATAAGAAGCCTATGCTTTTTTTATATTATATGCGCACAGGAAGGGCGGTTTGCGTACAGGAGCCTCAATTAAAATAAGAAAACCGCCGGTTTGTGCGTATTTATGTGTAAAACCGGTAACGCCCGCGTTCTTTTTCCGCGCCAAACCTTTGCTTTAGCCGTCAAATTCATTGGTTTCTGTTTTTATTAGGTCGTATAGGCTACGCGCCCGTTCAAGGAGCGGGCCGGGTTTGCCTTTGGATGATTTCCCCATGCCGAACATTTTCGCCACATTGCGGCCAAGTTCGTCAATGCTTTTTACACGCAACGCCGGGTCGTTATGTTCGCCATAATGGTACTCCAGATACGCCGCAAGGTACAAAACGCCTTCATAGCCATAATTCTTGTCTGTATCCGGCCCAAGATTAATACCCGCAAGCGGTTCTTTACCGGACGTCTCCATTTTTACGGCGTGAGTATAAAAAAAACGGGCTTTCTTTTTAAAGAGAACGGAAACCCAGTCCCAGTGTTGACCAGGTTGCTTTTTATTGATTTCGTCCAATAGCCACGAGGCCCTAAGGGCGGTTATGCCTGATTTTATTGTGGGTGAAAATTCCGGGGTAAAATAATGGTAACACCATAAAGCTAAATAATGCGCGACAACGCCGGAAAAAAGCGTCCTTGGCTCATTAAAATTAACGGCTGGAAAAATTAATTGAACATCCAGTTTTCTTTTTTTTTCATCAGATATGGCTGTGTCGTATTGGTTGCCTGGAAGTTGCAAAAAATCTTCCGCCATAGCCGCAAACCAGCATTTGGGGCAGACGGTAACTTGGTATATCAGCGGGTATGAATCGCCGTATTTGCTGGAAGTCTCGTAAAGCCGGTGCAGATCGTCTGTAAGGCCGCCCGCTATTTGACGGCCTCCGCCTGTAAGCAGTTCTTCCCGTCGAAATTTTTCAGTGCATACAGGGCAACTTATTTCTTCTTTGGAAAAAAATGAAACTTTTAAAGGGCCGCTTTCTTTGGCCTCCTGTTTTTTAATTTTCGCCATTGTCTGGATTTTTTACGGTAATTTCTACGTATTCTGGATCAACAACTATAGAAAGCAAATCTTCCGGCTGGTAATTTTTATCATCGCCGGATTCCGCCGCGCTTTTATCCTCGGAAAGGCCGGCGTTTGCCGGTAGAATGACTTTTACCGGCAGTGTGTAAGAACCTTCCTGGATTATCCCGGCGCAATTTACTGTAAGAACCGCCGTTGTAATGTTGGGGCGCGGCGCTCCGTTCGTCAAATGTATGGTAACTGTTCCGGTGGTTTCTTTTAGTTCCACCGTAAAATCTTTGCTTAAATTAATGGGTTGAATCGCGATGTTTTCAATCTTTTTGACTAACGCTTCCGGGCGTATTTCCACGCTAAATTCCGCTGTTTTACTGCCTATTAGTTCTAAAAGAGGCTCCTGGTTTAGGATTTTTGCGCTTATGGAAAAAGATGAGTTTTTCCCGCTTACGTCTATAGGCTCGGTTTGTAAAGATGATATCTTTTTTAAAAGTGATTCCGGCCCGTCGACTCTTAAAGCGGGCGGGAAAATTCTTGTGGAGGCGATTCTGTATCCTTTTTGAGGGGAGCCTGTAATATTCGGCGTTATAGACACGGTTTTGCTGGCTATTTTGTCCAGTTCCAAGCGAATTTCATTGGGTTCAAGGATGATTTCCAGCGGGTCTACATCCAGCGCGGAGCCTTTTTTTACAATTCCAATAGGCAGAGTGTACGCTCCCGGAAGATTGCAGTACAGAAGGTCGAGGAAAGCGTCGACGTCGTTTTCCGTGATAGGGTCTATCAGTTTTTTTTCGCCGTGTAATGTTACACGCACTGTTTTTGGGTAGTTGTTTACGGCTATTAGATCGCCGGAATTTTCTGTGCGCAACGGCACGGATATGGTGCGCGAATCAAGCGTCATTATTCTGTGAAACTGAAAAAGAAGTATGGCCGCGACAAGAGAAAGAGCTTTTACCGGCCAGTTGTTTACAATCATTGGAATTATCTTTTTAACGTTCAACAAAAAGCCCCTTTGTATCAGGCGAGGATTCATCCGTCTGTTTACCGGAGTCGCCGGCGCTTCCGTCTACGGCGTCTCTTTCCATTTTATTTAGATTTTCTTTTATGCTTCTTTTATCTAAAAGCGAACGTAATTTTTTTTGGATTTCCTCCGGGGAAAGATCGTAAAACAGCCGCCCGTCGCAGGCTATGGATATAGCCCCCGTTTCTTCAGAAACCACCAAAACAACAGCGTCTGATTGTTCGGACATCCCTAGCGACGCCCTATGCCGCGTACCAAAACTTTTTTTTATGTCTTGCTGTTCAGAAAGCGGCAAAAAACATCCGGCGGCTTCGATTCTTCCGTTTTGTATTATCATCGCGCCGTCGTGCAAAGGGCCGTCAAACTGAAAAACCGTAACAATCAAGGTTGAAGTGATTTCGCCGTTAATGCGAGTTCCTGTTTCTATTACGTCTTTAATATTAGTTCGGCGCGGAAACACAATAAGCATACCGCGGCGCATTTCGCTTAAAATTTCGGCGGCGGTTACGGCGGCTTCAAGCTGGCCCAGGTTTGTTTTTCTGTCCGGTTTAAAAATTTCTGTAAGACCCAATTTTATTATAATTTTGCGTAGCTCAGGCTGGAATACTATGGCTAAGGCTATAAAAAGACCGGGCGCCAGAAGATGCAACAGCCACTGCAATGTTTCCAGTTTGAATATATATGCAATTCCAAATATGAGCGCTAGCCATCCGGCTCCGCGGACTATTAAAATCGCTTGTGTTTTAACAAGAAATTCGTACGCTTTGTAAATCAAAAACGATAATATAAGAATATCCAAAACAGGCCGTATAGCATTGTAAATGTACAAGAAACGCTCTAAATATCCCACGTTACAAGTTTAGCAAAAACGGTCTTGAAAAGTAAGGCCTCCGCCGCTATACTTTTCCGCGCTATGAAAATTCTTTCCTGGAATGTGAACGGCGTCAGGGCTGTGGAAAAAAAAGGTTTTCTTGGCTGGCTTAAAGAAGAAGATCCGGATATTTTATGCGTACAGGAAACAAAAGCCTCGCCTAATCAACTTTCGGACGCTTTAAAGTTTCCGGTAGATAAAAATGGAAAACCATACTTTTCTTATTGGTCGCAGGCCAAACGTAAAGGCTATAGCGGCACGGCTATTTACACAAAAGAAGAGCCGCTAAAAGTAAGTTTGATGGATGATGAGCGTTTTGACGCTGAAGGGCGCGTTTTGCAGGCCGAATATCCCGCCTTTACGGTGATATGCGCTTATTTTCCAAATTCGCAAGAAGGCGGCGCCAGGTTGCCGTATAAACTTGATTTTTGCGGCGCGATTTTTAGACATTGTGAAAACCTGGTTAAACATAAAAAAAATTTTATATTATGCGGAGATTACAACATAGCGCATAAGCCGATTGATCTAGCCCGCCCCAAAGAAAACGAAAATACTCCAGGCTATTTTCCGCAGGAGCGTTCGTGGATGGACGCTTGGACGTCCGGCGGGTTTTGTGATACATTCCGTCTTCTGCATCCTGAAGAAACCGGAAAATATAGCTGGTGGTCGTACAGGGGCGGGGCGCGTGAAAGAAACACGGGCTGGCGTATAGATTACCATTGCGTAAACGAAGCGTTCATGCCGGCTGTGGCCGCATCCGTTATAAAACCTGAAGTATATGGTTCGGATCATTGCCCCGTCGAGTTGGTGTTAAAAAATTAAATCCATATAGTTGGATTTAAAAGATTTGCTTACGTCTACGGCTATATTAAATTGACGTTCGTAAGTTGTAATCAAATCTTATATAAACTCCGGGTTTACCGGAAAGGAACGTATATGAGGGTAAAATATAACGCGCCGGTACTGCTTTCATTTGTATTCGCTTGCGCCGCAATTCTTTTTTTGGGTAGCATTATCCCCGGGTTTGTTGAAAAATGGTTTGCGGTTCCGCCCAGGGCTGATTTTCACATCAATAGTCCGCGCAATTGGATTAATCTTTTTTCGCACGTGCTTGGCCACGCGAATTTTGACCATTTGTCGGGCAACCTGCTTTTGGTGCTTATTGTAGGGCCGATGCTTGAAGATATTTACAAATCCATTCCGCTTCTTATAATGATGTTGATTACGGCTTTGGTTACGGGCGTTATGAATGTGCTTTTCGGCCCCGGCTACCTTCTTGGCGCTTCAGGCATAGTTTTTATGATGATACTGCTGGCCTCTTTTACCAATTTTCACAAAGGCGAAATACCGCTTACTTTTATTCTGGTGGTCGTTATATATCTTGGCAATGAACTTTTGCTTGGAATGACGCGCTCAGATAACATATCGCAGTTTACGCACATAATAGGCGGCGCTTGCGGCAGTTTGTTCGGTTTCTTTCAAAAACCCGATTCCGGTAAGACCGCCGTAAAAGCTTAAATCCGTGTGTTTTTAGCAGAAAAATGACGTCTAATGCATCATTTTGCGATAAACGCCGCAAGCGTTGCTTTTGCGGCGTTTTTTTTGTTTGAGCCTGTCAAAATCCGGTTGGTTTTGACAGCGCTTGCGGTTTCGTAAGGTTGCTGTTCCAGCAATGGAGGTTTGGGGCGGCGGCCTTGTTAAAACTATGAATATTTTTTAAAAACGACTACGCCGTTGTGTCCGCCGAATCCGAGGTTGCCCGACATGGCGGCGTTTATAACCCCTGTTTGCATTTTGTTGGGGACGTAATCCAAATCACATTCAGGGTCAGGGGAATCCAGGTTTATGGTGGGCGGAAAAAAGCCGTCCCGCATTGCAAGAATACAGGCTATAGCTTCTAAAACGCCGCCTCCCGCTACGCAGTGACCTATCATGCTTTTTGTGCTGGAAAATTTAAGTTTTTTTGCGTAATCCCCAAACGCGATTTTAAATGATTTTGTTTCCGTGGAATCGTTTATAGCTGTAGAAGTTCCATGAGCGTTGTAATATCCAATGTCTTCCGGTTTTAATCCTGAGTCTTTTAAAGCAAGTTTTATGGCGCGCGCCATGCCGTCGCCGCTAGGGTCGGGCGAGGTTATATGATATGCGTCTGCGGTTGCGGCGTATCCGGCGAATTCCGCCAGGATTTTCGCCCCGCGCCCTTTTGCGTGTTCTTCGGTTTCTAAAATAAGCGCGCCCGCCCCTTCGCCTAAAACAAAACCGTCCCTGTCTTTATCAAAAGGCCGGCTTGCTTTTTCGGGAGCGTCGTTTCTTGTAGAAAGTGTTTTTAGCATGGAAAATCCGCCTATGGCGAATGGCGTTATGCAGGCTTCCGTGCCGGCGGCTATCACCGCGTCAACTCGCCCGCTGCGGATAAGATCCAAAGATTGCCCAAGCCCGTCCGCTCCAGACGCGCAGGCTGTTACCTGCGTTAAGGCCGGCCCTTTAACGCCGTAAATCATGGAAATGTTTCCGGCGGCTTCGTTGCCTATCATCATTGGAACTGTAAGCGGCGGCATACGGTCGGGGCCGGCGTTAAGCAGTTTGTTAAACCCTTCCGAAATCACCTCGAACCCGCCTATGCCGTTGGCGACTACAATCCCTGTTCTTTCTGGATCACTCTTTATTTTGGCGCCTGGGGCGTCGTCAACAAGGCCGGCCTGCTTAAGCGCCTGAGCCGTCGCCGAAACCGCGAATTGAACAAACCGCGCCATTTTACGGGCTTCTTTGCGTTCTATCCAGCGGCTGGCGTCGAAGTCTTTTACTTCCGCCGAAATTTTTACAGAAAATTTGTCTGTATCAAATGAGCTTGTTCTAGAGACGCCGCTTTTTCCGGCTTTTAACCCGGCGCAAAAATCTTCAACTGAGTTTCCAATTGGCGATATTGCGCCCATTCCTGTAACAACAATTTTTTTAGCCATGCTTTTTCCTTGTTTTTATTGAAATAATTTTTTGACAGAAATAAAACCAATACTTGGCGGACTTTAATTTTAACTGTAAAAACCCGAAACCAAACGGACTGTCGAACAATTAATTTTAAGAAAAAAAATAAAGTTGCGTCAATCGGTCAAAATGTTGTAAAACCTTTGAATTTCGCTCAGAATCCACAAATTTTGCGTATTTAGCCTTTCAAAACACGATTGGTTTGGTCAAATTCTTGCGGTTTTCCGGCTAATTTTACGAAGCCGTGTTTTTCCAAGCGTCCGTTTCAAGGCGCCGTTTCCAAGCGTCCGTTTCAAGGCGCCGTTTTCAAGCGGCCGTTTTCAGGCCGCCGTTCCAAGCCACCGTTCCAAAGCGGCCGTTTTCAAGTGTCCGTTCCAGGCCGTCGTTCCAAGGCGCAAGTTTTCAAGCCGCCGTTTTCAAGCCTCCGTTTCAAGCGTCCGTTTCCAATCCGCTGTTTTCAAGCCACCGTTCCAAGGCCACCGTTTCGAGCCGCCGTTCCAAGCGTCGTTCCAAGGCCGTCGTTCCGAGCCGCCGTTTTCAAGCGGCTGTTCCAAGCCGCCGTTCCAAGCCTCCGTTCCAAGGCCACCGTTCCGAGCCGCCGTTTTCAAGCCGCCGTTTTCAAGCGGCCGTTCCAGGCCACCGTTTCAAGGCGCAAGTTTCCAAGCCTCCGTTCCAAGCCTCCGTTTTCAAGCCGCCATTCCAAGCGCCCGTTTCAAGCGGCCGTTCCAGGCCACCGTTTCAAGGTGCAAGTTTCCAAGCCGCCG
>JAITER010000076.1 GCA_031281945.1 Spirochaetaceae bacterium
AAACAAAACCACCCCCCCCCCCCACAAAACCCCCCCCATCCCCCCAACACCCCCCGGGGGGGGGGGGGCCATTGCGGAGGGCCTGGCGCGTTTTAATAGGCGCCTTTTCCGCCCAGAACTACGCCTATGGTTTTGTAAAGCACCCAGACGTCCAGCCAAATAGACCAGCTTCGCAGGTAGTACATATCAAAGGACGTCCTATCAAAATAATTGACGTCGGAACGTCCTGAAACCTGCCAAAGCCCCGTTAAACCAGGGGCCGTGGAAAAGATGCGGTCGAAGTTGCCGCCGAATTTTTTAACCTCATCCTCGTCCAGCGGTGGGCGGGGCCCTACAAGGCTCATCTCGCCTTTTAAGATGTTGATAAGTTGCGGGAATTCGTCAAGGCTTGTTTTGCGTAAAAAAGCGCCTATTTTTGTAACCCTTGGATCATTTTTAATTTTCCGGTTTTCTTCCCATTCTTTGCGTTTTTCGGCGTCATTTTCGAGTATTTTTTGTAAAAGTTCGGCGGAATTCTGATGCATAGACCTGAATTTATAAGCGTAAAACACTTTTCCGTTAGGCAGCAGCCGTTTGCTTTTGTATAAAACCGGCCCTTTTGAAGAAATCTTTATTAAAAGAGCGATAAGCAGCAAAAAAGGCGAAATAACCAAACCGCCGAAAATAACGACGAATAAATCCAGGGCGCGTTTATACATTCGATTCCACCACAATTGCAGGTGGTTTGTGCTTGCGAACCCCAGCATACCGTTAAAATCGCGTATATTCATCCAAATATTAGTTACATTCAAAAAAGACGGCAAAAGAACGTTGTACCTAAAAGCCGAAACCGAACGCAAAAGCAAAGCCGAAAGTTCTTCTTCTTTTAGTTCCGGCATGGCCGCCATAGCCATCTTTAAATTAAGCTTTTTTACAAGATACGGGCCTAAAGACGTGTCTTTTATAACCGGAACGCCCTTGTATTCACTTATTGTGGATTTATCGTCCAATATAACCGCCGGAACGTAGGTTAAAGATTTATTTTCCAGGAGTTTGTCCACAAGCCGTTGGGCCAAAGGGCCGCAACCGTAAATTACAGCCGGAATGCCGCCCAGCTTTGTAAGGCGAAGCAAACGGCGCATAATTGAACGGCCCGAAAGTAAAATAAACGTTGAAAAAACAAAACTAATAAAAAAAGCCGCCGATATAAAATCAAATTCTTTGTCTTCTATGTACCGCGAAAAAATAATCCCGCAAAAAATTATGGCGCACCCCGTAATAAAATGCCGCAACTCTTCCGCCGGCGCCAAAGCTATGCCCGGGTAAAGCGCAAGCAACCAAAAAACAATAATAAAAATCGGCAGATAAGGCCAATAGGTGACGAAAGAGCGGAAATTTATAGAACCCATATCGTAAATGTTTATTATAAAAAAACCAACGCCAAAAGAAACCATTACGGATATTAGGTCTGATATAATCATTGCGATAATGTTATACGCGGAAGTAGTGCGGTTAAAGCGTTTTTTATACCAAAGTTCAAATTCGTCAAGCGTCATAAAAATATTTAACTCTAACGTTATCTTTTTTAACGGCCTTTTACAAGAACGTCAATAAAAAACCCTTCGCGTAAAAATCCAAAGGAAGCGCGGATTGGATTTGGTGAATTTGTAAACAGGTATGTAAAAAAGTCATTTTTTGGTTTATAATCTTAAACTATGAAAAGTGACGCGGTAAAAAAAGGACGTGCGAAAGCGCCGCACCGTTCGTTGTTTAAAGCGCTTGGATTTATAGACGAAGAATTCGAAAAGCCCCTCATAGGGATAGCGGTTTCTAAAAGCGAAATAGTTCCAGGGCATATTCATTTAGACGCGGTGGCCGAGCGCGCGGCGGACGGAGTGCGTATGGCGGGCGGCGTTCCGGTTCAATTTCCCGTAATAGGCGTTTGCGACGGAATAGCCATGGGGCATGACGGCATGAGATATTCGCTGGTTACACGTGAACTTATAGCGGATTCAATTGAATGTATGGCTTTAGCCCACGCCTTGGACGCCCTTATTTTTATACCGAACTGCGACAAAATCATTCCGGGTATGCTCATGGCCTGCGCTCGTTTAAACCTGCCTTCCGCGTTTGTTTCAGGAGGCCCCATGCTCGCCGGACGCTCGCGCTCCGGCAAGGCGTTAAGCCTTACAACAATATTCGAGGCTGTGGGGGCAGTAAGCTCAGGGGCCATGAGCGAAGAAGCCCTTTCGGAGCTGGAAGAGACGGCCTGTCCGGGTTGCGGCTCATGTTCAGGGATGTTCACCGCCAACTCAATGAACTGCGTTACGGAGGCGCTTGGCATGGCGCTTCCGGGAAACGGAACGGCGCCCGCCGTCATGGCGGAGCGCCTGCGCCTGGCGAAAAAGACGGGCTTCCAAATAATGGACGTGTTAAAAAAAGACGTTCGTCCCAAAGATATACTTACACGGGGCGCTTTTATGAACGCGCTCGCGCTGGATATGGCGCTCGGCTGTTCCACAAACACAGCGTTGCATCTTCCGGCCATAGCGCGCGAAGCCGGCTTCACCCTTGATTTAAAACTGCTAAACGAAGTAAGCGCCAAAACGCCCAATCTTTGCCGCCTAGCGCCCGCAAGCGAAACGCCGATAGAAGACCTTCACGCGGCGGGCGGCGTAAGCGCCGTTTTAGCCGAACTCGCCAAAAAAAACCTGCTAAATTTAGAAGAACGCACAATTTACGGCGTTTTGGGCGATTCTGTAAAAAACGCGGCGAACTACAACGAAAACATAATCCGCCCCATAGATAAGCCTTATTCGGCCACAGGCGGCCTGGCCGCCCTGTGGGGCAACCTGGCGCCGGACGGTTGCGTAGTAAAACAAAGCGCGGTGGCGCCGTCTATGCTAAAGCACGAAGGCCCGGCGCGCGTTTTTAACGGCGAAGACGACGCTTTCGCGGCCATTACAGGCGGCCTTATAAAAGCCGGAGACGTTGTGGTTATACGCTACGAAGGCCCCCGAGGCGGGCCGGGCATGAAGGAAATGCTGGCCCCAACAGCGGCGCTAGCCGGAATGGGCCTTGACGACAAGGTCGCGCTTATTACGGACGGGCGGTTTTCCGGAGCTACAAAAGGCGCCGCCATAGGCCACGTCTCGCCGGAAGCCGCGGACGGCGGTGTTATAGCGCTAGTGCAAGAAGGCGACCGTATAGCCATAGACGTCCCGCAAAGAAGCATATCAGTTTTAATAAGCGAAGAAGATATTAAAAAACGTAAAGCCCTCTGGAAGCCGGTTTCACGCAAAGTAAGCGGGTATCTAGCCCGTTACGCGAAATCTGTAGGCTCGGCGGCCGGCGGCGCGGTCTTTATAAACCAGGATTAAAAAGCGCGTTTTTATGAGTTTTCACCGGTAAAACCACATAAAAACCGGCGAGTCCGCGCGCTAAAGCCGTAACGCGCGGCGCGGCCCGCGGAACTGGCGGAGGCGTTCTGGTTTCCATGAACGTTTCTTTTTTGAGCGCCGCGGGATGCGGAACTGGTTGATCAAAACACAAAAAGGAGTTGGCATGAAAAAACACCCAACATTTGAATTTCATATAGCGCGGGAAATTCGAGACGAATACAAAATAAATAAAACTTTATTTTCAATAACAGGCGATGTTATTTTCGCGGATTTTAAAACCGCGAGAGATCTCGCGTTTCGTATATCAACGACCCCCGCCTCCGACGGAAAAAAACGCAGCGTAAAAGCCGGCGACCTTATCGCCATGGGCCTTATAGACGAAATTCTGCACTACATGATCTTTTTATACCGCTCCCAGGGGAAAAACGATGTTTTTATAACCGCGTTAAACCGTTTTAAAGAAAAGACCGGCGAAAACCAAACGGAAAATTTGCTTTCTTCTTTTTGCGAGTTTTTCCCTCCCAGAGCCGTATACGGCGAGGGTGAAACCGTACAAAACTACCTTAACGGGCAGGAAGCGGGATACAGCCGCCGGCCTATGACGGTGGAAGAAATTTTATTGCTTTTTTTGGCCAACTTAAACGCCGCGTTCAACCCTTTTAAGTTTTTCTTTGACGATCAAAAACTAAAAAAAGAAACTGTTTACGAAAAAGCGATGGCGGAATTAAAAACGCACCTGTCTTCTTTACCGTCTTTAGCCGGAACTTCTCAAAGCTTGTGGGATTTACTTCGCGCGCCGGCCCTAGCCTCCTCCACGCTTACAGGCCAGCTTCGATGGATGATGGAAAACTGGGGAAGTTATTTAGGCCGCTTCATCTCCCGTCTGCATACAAGCATTGATATAATAGCCGAAGAAGAAAAACCAAATTGGTTTGGCGCCCCTGGGCCCTCGGAAGTTTACGATTTCGGTTATCTGGCCTCGGAATACGAGCGTTTTTCCAGCGACCGTGAATGGATGCCAAGTTGTGTTATTATAGCTAAAAGCACGCTTGTATGGCTGGATCAGTTAAGCAAGCTGTACAAACGCGATATAAAGCGCCTGGACCAAATACCGGACGAGGCGATAGACGAACTTTCGCGCCGGGGCTTTACGGGCCTTTGGCTTATAGGCCTTTGGGAGCGGAGCCGGGCCTCGCGCGTCATAAAACAGTGGAAGGGAAACAGCGAAGCCGCGGCCAGCGCGTACAGCCTTTACGACTACAACATAGCGGAAGAACTCGGCGGCTGGAACGCCTTGTTCAATTTACGCGACAGATGCGCCCGCCGCGGCGTGCGGCTTGGCAGCGACATGGTTCCAAACCACACCGGAATAGACTCCCGCTGGATTATGGAAAACCCCGACAGATTTTTACAGCTCGATTACCCGCCTTTTCCAGGATACACGTACAATTCCGGCAACCTTTCAGCCGATGAAAACATAGTTGTTCAAATAGAAGACCACTACTACGACAATTCCGATTGCGCCGTTGTTTTTCATCACTACGACAAACGCTCAGGCCGCAGGCGTTACATCTACCACGGCAACGACGGAACGTCCATGCCCTGGAACGACACCGCTCAAATTGATTTCTTAAACCCGGAAGCCCGCGAGGCCGTAATTCAAACTATTATCGAGGTTTGCAGGCAGTTCCCTATAGTGCGTTTTGACGCGGCCATGACTCTCGCTAAAAAACATATACAACGGCTTTGGTATCCTGAGGGCGGAAAAGGCGGAGGCATAGCAAGCCGCGCCGAACATTCCATAAGCACGGAAGAATTCAACGCCCGCATCCCAAACGAATTTTGGCGCGAAGTGGTTGACCGTTGCGCGCGGGAGGCGCCGGACACGCTTCTTTTGGCGGAAGCGTTTTGGATGATGGAAGGCTATTTTGTGCGCACCTTGGGAATGCACCGCGTTTACAACAGCGCGTTTATGAATATGCTCAAAAAAGAAGAAAATCAAAAATACCGCGAAACAATAAAAAACACTTTACAGTTCGATCCTGAAATCCTTAAACGGTTTGTAAACTTTATGAACAACCCCGATGAAGACACCGCCGTAGCCCAGTTCGGCAAAGGCGATAAATATATAGCGGTTTGCGTTCTTATGGTTACTATGCCCGGCCTCCCTATGTTCGGCCACGGTCAAATTGAAGGCTTTGAAGAAAAATACGGCATGGAATACAGAAAGGCTTACCGCGATGAAACGCCCGACCAACTCCTTGTGGAGCGCCACGAAAAAGAAATCTTTCCGCTTATGAAAAAACGCTATATTTTTTCAGGGTCTACGAACTTCTTTTTGTTTGATTTTTGGGCTGAAGGAAATTGCGTAAATGAAAATGTTTTCGCGTACACAAACAGGGCTGGCGAAGAAAAATCACTTGTTTTTGTAAATAATTCTTACAGGGAGGCTTCCGGCTGGATTAAAGAAAGCCCTGTGGACGCGCCTCAAAAAGAAGGCGGTTTTAGACGCGATTCTCTAGCCCAGGCGCTTCTTTTACACAACGAAGCGCCTTATTTCATCCTTATGCGCGAGCATAGGACGAACCGCTGGTTTATCAGATCCAGCAAAGAAATCCACGAAAAAGGCCTTTTTGTAATCCTTAAAGGTTACGAAGCGCAGGTTTATTTGGATTTCCAGGAGGTGCGCGATGAAGAATTCAATACATGGGCGCGTCTTAACGCGGAAACCAAAGGCGCTTCTTTTTCCTCGCCGGATGAAGCTTTGCGCGATATGTTGCTGGGGCCTTTATACGGCGCCTTTTTTAAAGCGGTTGACGCTTATGTCAACGGCGTTGGCGCTTACGCAAACGGCGCGGAATACGAAAAAGAAACGCTTTCTTTTTATAAAGAAGCCGTCCTTTTTATGAACGGAACCCCTTCTTTCCTTTCCTACCACTCGCTTTACGCCGAAACAGACGGCCCCGGCGCCCCGGAAACCGGCGTAAAACAACAAACTGAAAAAACCGCCTCTCAAAAAAAGAGCGGCGCGGCCCCTTCCGCAAGGGAAATTGAAAAAAAAGAGATTTCACATGAGATTTTACAAAAAGAATTTAACGCCTTTTTAAAAACAATCAAATTCCACGATAAAGCGCCGGAGAGCGCCGGCGAAAAAGAAGCAAAAGCGCGCGCTTTTGCTTTTGCGATTTTGTACGTCCTGGAAAGCGTTAAAGGAACCGGCGCCTTAAAAAAAGACGCGCCGCTTGTTTGCGAACATTTTTATTTAGACAAAAAACTCTCCCTTTTGCCGCAAAACACGGCGCCTTCAAACTTTAAAACGCAAAAAACCGCTCAAACCGTTAAATTCCTTTTTAAAAACCTGGCCTCGCCTAAAAAAAAATCACCGGCTTCGTTTAAAGACGCCGCTTCTTTACTCGATTTCTTAAAAGGCTTTATCAATAAAAACCGCGCCGATCCATCTTTTAAAGAGCTTTTTGGCATAAACGTCTTTGAGGGAACCGTATATTTTAACAAAGAATGTTTTGAATATTTTCTTGAAACAACGCAGCCATTCCTTTCCGCCTTTGTTCCAGAAAACCTTTTTAAAAAAGCTTTAAATGGATTTAAAAAGGCTTGCGAAAAATCAGATTATAAATTGGAAAACTTCATAAAAAATCTGGATTTTTAACGCCGCGCAAACGCCCGATTTAAAAAAGCCTTCGTTTATCACGGAGGCTTTTTTATGTAAAAACCTATATAAACAGGAATTTAGCGTAAAGAAGGGTTGGTTAAATCGTTTCTTGATTAAAGGTTGCGCCGCACAACGCAAAGAGTAAAAGGGACAGGGCGCCGCTACTCGCGTTCCGGCAGTTCCAGTATCAACTGCACTTCGGCTATGGATATGTTGAGGCTTTGCGATATTTCGGAATCCGTCCAGCCTTTACGCTTTAACGCGCGCACAGATTCCTGGGTTTGAATCGAAGACCCGCTCCCTGAGCTTGAAGCCGCGCTTCTAATTCCTCCAGAGGCGGCTCCAAACGCTTTAATCTGGCCTTTCACCTGTTTGTATTTTTCATCAAGGCGCGTTTCTATGTCGGCGAGCCATTGCCTGGCTTTTTGCATTTGCGCTATACGGTCTTCAATATTCGAAATCTCTTCGTCAAGGTTTGAAACTTTATCAGAAACTAAAACGGCTTTTTTGTTTTCTTCGTTAACCAAAGAAAGAGAGTCTTTTATCGCGGCGAGTTCTTTTTCTATTTGCGAGACATCTTCTTTAAAGTTCGCGGTTTTCTTTTCGGTTTCTTCCAGCGCTTTAAAGTTTGAATCTATGCGTTCCGCGGTCGCGTCCAGGGTGAATTTTTTCTTCTCTATTCTTTGATATTTTTCTTCCACATCGTTAAGAGAGCCGCCCAACTGTTTAAATTTGATTTCAAGCTCCTGCAAAAGATCGTTGGAGCCGGTAACCTCGGCGAGCTTTTCTTCCACAGACCTGGACGTCTGCAAAAGCCTGTTAAAATTCTTTTCTATAAGCGTTATGCGGCCTTCTTCCGTAAGAAAATGCTGCATTTTCGCGTTAACATCGTCCTCCAGCCGCCTTATTTTAGAGAACTGAGTCTCAAGCCGCTCGACTTCGGCTTTGCGCTGATCAAGACGCTCCATTTCATTTTTAAGGTCGTCTATTTTTTTGTTTAAATCTTCTTTCATTTCAAAAGATTTATCTATTAATTTTGATTGATTGTAGAATTCTTCTATACGGGCGGAAGCGGCGCTAATTGATTCTTTTAATTCTTTCGCGAAAGATTCCGTATGCGCTATTATTTCAGCTTTATCGTCCAGGACTTCTTTTCTTATTTTTTCTACGGCCGCCGTAAAACGCTCCAGCTTCTTTTCGCCTTTTTCGGAAACTTCCTTACTTTTTTCAAACAAGCCGTCTATCATTTTTGAGGCCGCCGAAATACCGGCGTTATATTTTTCGGTCTCTTCGTTTATTTTAATTTCAACAAGGGCCGTAAAATCCGCGATTTTTTTATCTACGCCGGAGTTTAGCGCTTTTATTTTTTGCTCGTATTCGTCTTCACAACGCTCGATTTTTTGTTTTAAGCCTTCTTCCAATTTTTCCGCTTCTTTTTTGGCGCTCTCGGTTTTGGCCGTAATTTCCGCCGTTCTTTCTTCAATTTGAGTTTTTAAGGATTTAAGCGCCGCCTCAAAATCAGTTTTGTAAACTTTAAGAGCGCTGTTGTTTTGAACCGTATGTTGCGCTATCACCGCCTTTAACTCTATTTCCGCGTTGCTTTTCGCGTCGTCAAGGCCGGTTTCCATTTGTTTTTTTAGTTGTTCCACAGATTCATCCACAAGGCGCATTTCATCCCGTATGCCGTTTTCAAACAACGCGGTTTCATCTTTTAAGCGGTTAAGGTCGGACACGAAGCGGTTTTCAATTTCGGACATATTCCGCCTCCAGTTTTCCGTTGAATTTATTTCCGCGCTTCTGTAGCCGGCTTCGGTTTCTTTTTGCAGGGCCTGCAACCTTTCGGACGCTTCTTCCATCCATTCGTTAAAAGCCGAGTCAATTTTTTCTTTGCGCTTCTGCAAACCGGCGGTAAATTCTTCTTCGTAAATCGAAAGCTTTTTGCTTACGTTCATGGCGGCTTCGGTTTTAATCTTCGCGACGCCCGCCGTTACGCTCTCTATTTTCGCCGCTGTTTCGTTTATGGAAGAAGCCCATTGTTCGTTAAGGGCTTCCCGTTTTTCTTTTTCAAGCTCTTCAAACTTTGCGTAATCCGCGGCTATCCTGTTTGTAACGGAATCTATATGGCTTCGCAGTTCATCTTCCAGGGCCATAGCGTCTTCAGCTATAGCGCTAAGATTCTTGTAACGCTCATCCTGCGTTTTTGAATATTCTTCCAAAAGTTCATCGGCGGTTTTAAGCGCATCTTCTTTCGCGTTTTGCGCGCGCCTTTCCATTTCGCACGAAATCTCGTCGAGCTGTTCCATAACGCTTTCTTTTTGTTTTATCGCAAGCTCTTCTATTTCTTTAGCGGCGGCCGCGGCGAAAGAACGCGCGCCGGCCGACGCCTCTTTAGCTTGCTCGCAGGAAGAAAGCGCGTCTTCCCTGGCGGAAATGGTGATTTCCTGTATGGCCGATAAAGTTTCATCCCGCAAGCGAATCCAGGAATCAAAACGTTTTAGCGCGTCTTCTTCTATTTCGTCCGCCCTGGCGTTTATGTCTTTTTTCAACCCCTCGGCGTTTTTGGCGCATTCAACGCTTAAATCGCGCAATTTTTCCTCCGCGTCTTCTTTAAGCGCCTCCATTTTCGCGGAAATATCTTTTTTAAGCGCCTCCCATTTTTCAACTTCCTGTTTAACAGATTCTGTTACGCCGTCCATATCCGCTTTCCATTGTTTGTTTTGATCTTCCTTTTGGGCTGTCAGGGCGGCGGTTTCATGCTGGAGCCTCTCGAAAGATGAGGCGAATTTTTTGGAGACGTCCTCTATACGCTCGTTGGAGCCGTCGAACAAAGAAGTGATTTTTTTATCTACGGATAAACTTAATTTTTTGCTTCTTTCTTCGGCCTCTTGCAGCAGTTTTTCAAACATATCGTTTTCTATGCCGCTGGCTCTCTCGCCGGCTTTATTCGCCACATCACGCAAAAGGCCGCTTATATCCCGCATATCTTTTTCGACATTGGCTTTCCGTTCCGCTTCGGCTTTTTCTATCTCCAGGCGCTGTTCTTTTACGTTTTTTTCGATTGTTTCGCAGCGCCCCAAAACTTTTTTTTCAATGCTTTCCGCCTCGGACGCCAGTTCCGAAATCGCGCGTTTAACAGGCTCCAACAAAACTTGCGCGCTTTCTTCTATCGAAGCCGCTGATTTTTCTATTGAATCGATTACGCTTTCTTCTATCCGGCCTTTCATTCCAGAAATTCTGTTCTCTAGTTGGTCAATCGCGTTCTTTACAAAAGTGATTTTCCCGGACGCGTCTTCCACAAAAACAGATTCTTCTTCTATCCGTAAAAGATTCGTTTGCACGCGATCCGTCATGGAGGACAGTTCTTTTATGCAATCATCGTATTCCCGCACCTTTAAGCCCAAAGCGTCCAGAACAAGCGATTTTTCATTTAAAGAGGCGAGGGAAGAATTTATGCTTTCTTTTAATTTTTTGGCGGCGTCAACTTCTACTTTTAAATTTACGCCCCAGTCGCGAACGGATTTTTCTTTTTCTTTTACATAATCAGAAAGTTCTGTTTTTAACTGTTCTTTTAATTGCTTTCCGTAATCTCTCGCCCTGTCTAATTTACGGTTTCCTTTATCCAGCCAGCGTGTAAGCACAAAAAAAAGAAACATTATTAGAAGCGTTAGAAGATTTCCAAGCGTAAAAACCACAGTTTATCCTAACACAAAAGCCTCTAATTGACGATAGCTGGAAAATATAAAATCTGGTTTTTTATCTCCAGCGGCTTTCGCTTTAGATTTTAGAAAAGGATCGGATGTTATAAGAGCGGCCTTCATGCCGGCGTTTTTCGCGCCGCCTACGTCGTATTTAAGGCTGTTGCCAACGAACAATATACGCTCCGGCGGGGAATCCAAACGTTTTACCAATTCCAAAAAAGAAAGGGGCGCGGGTTTTAACATCCCCTCCTCTTCCGAGCATATTTCAGCGTCCCAAAGGCCGTCCAGCCCAAGGTTGTTTAATTTTAGCCCCAGCGGAAAATCCGACAAAACCGCGGTTTTTTTACCGTTTTCGCGTATCTTCTTGATGGTTTGTTTGACGCCTTCGTAAAGTTCAACCTTTTTAAAAATAGACTCCCACCTGCGGTAAATGCGGCTCTGGGCCTGATTGTAGACCGTTTCCGCGTCTTTTTTTAGGATTCGCGCCATAATTTCGCTTTGAATCCTGTAAAAATCTTGTTTTGGAGGCTTTTCATCCGCTGAAGGCGATTCGTATATTTTTTTTTGATGTTTTCTGATGGCGCTGCGCGCCAGCCCAAAAGAAGCGATAAGCGGCCAATCCAGCGGTAAAAAGGGTAAAAGCCGGATGTAGAAACGGTAATTCGGGTAAAGCGTACCGTCTACATCGAAAGCCGCCGCGTCAAATTTATCTTTCATCCCAAAAAATTATAACCAAAAGCGCCAAAAAACGCTACTTGGCCTGACAGCTCCGGCAGACTCCGCTAAATGTAATAACATGATTTTTTACAGCAAACCCGCGCGCGTCGCCCGCGCTTTTGTTTAGAGTCTCCATGTAACCGATATGGGCGTCCATAACGGAGCCGCAAATTTCGCACCTTATATGGTAGTGCGGATCAAGCCTTCCGTCGTAACGTATAACGCCTTCCGCGGTTCCGGCGGAAAGGGAGGAAATTTTTCCGTCTTCAGTTAAAATTTGAAGATTTCGGTAGACCGTCGCCAAACTAATTCTTTTTTCGTCCGCGCGCGGTTCTTTTTCTCGCAAATACTCGTAAACCTCCTGCGCGGTAGGGTGGTTAAGCCTTATAACGGCTTTTAGCACCGCGCCCCTTTGCTTCGTAGATCTTCTTTCCACAGACGCCTCCCGCCAACAGATTCGCCGGCAACCTTATACGCCGTTATTATAGCCGTTTATAAGCCGGCGGATAAGCGGCGGATGACGGCTAAAACGGCGCCATCGGCGCGCCGGATTATCCGCCGCGTTTACAAAAACACTCAGGCCTTTATTTTTTCCAGAAAACTTGAAATTCACACTTAAATACTTAAACATCTGGATATTATAGCTTCAAAAGTTATATTATTAGTTTAAGAGGAATCAATGAAAAAACGTATTTACCTTGACTATAACGCGACTACGCCTATAAGCGAAGAGGTAAAGTCAAAAATAATAGAAAGCCTTTCTTTATACGGCAACGCTTCCAGTATGCATGAAAGCGGAAGGACGGCCCGCCGTCAAATAGAAGAGGCGCGGCGCCATGCGGCGGCTTTAATAGGGGCGAAAGAAAGCGAAATTATTTTTACCTCCGGCGGCTCGGAATCCAACAACACGGTGTTCGAAACAATGCGCGCCGTTATTTTTGACGGCGAAAAACGCCCGGAGCGCGCGGAAATAATAACTACGGAAATTGAGCATCCGTGCGTATTGAATGCGGCGCGCCGGCTAAAAAACATGGGCGTAAAAGTCGTTTTCCTTCCCGTAGACGAAGAAGGAAAGATAAAAATGGAAGAATACAGGAATGCGTTAAACGAAAAAACGCTTCTTGTTTCAATAATGACGGCCAACAATGAAATCGGCGTAATTCAAGACATGAAAGAAATTTCATCTTTGGCGAAAGAAGCGGGGGCGTTGCTCCATACGGACGCCGTTCAGGCGGCGGGGAAAATCCCAATAAACGTGGATGAGCTTAAAATCGACTACCTTACAATGTCTTGCCATAAAATTTACGGGCCTAAAGGCGTAGGCGCCCTTTACAAACGGAAAGGCGCTCCGCTGTCTCCGCTAGTTCACGGCGGCCATCAAGAAGACGGCTACAGAGCCGGCACCTACAACAACTCCGGCATTATAGCGTTTGGAGCGGCGGCGCAAGACGCCTTAAAAAAACTGCCGGAATATGGAAAGACCATGGGCGCTTTACGCGAAAAGCTCATGAACGGCCTTTTGGAAAGGGTTCCGACAATAAAAATAAACGGCCCGAAAACCGGCGTTCTGCCTAACACGCTTAACGTGTCTTTTCCAGGAGCGGAAGGCGAGGCTATTTTGCTTTCGCTGGATATACAGGGAATAGAGGCGTCCACCGGTTCCGCGTGCGCTTCCGGCAGCCTGGACCCGTCTCATGTGCTTATGGCTATCGGCGTATGGCCGGAACTGGCCCACGGTTCCATACGCTTTAGTTTAGGTTGGGGGATTACGGAGGAAGACATAGACTATGTGCTGGAAACCGTCCCGCCCATCATTAAAAGATTGCGTTCTATGTCCACAATAGCCTGTTGCACTATAAGCGAAAAAATTAAATAGAGGCGCCCGGAAGCCACGGTTTGCGGGCGGGCATAAGTTTTGCGCTTTTGCGTTAAAAACGTAAAGGCGCAAAATAAAACAAACCGTCTAAATCCGGGAAACCGCCGGGCGGACGTTTTTATTTAGAACCCCGCGTTTTAGCGGGCGTTCTTGTTTTTAGGAGATTTTAAAATGGATTGGTTATATTCAGACGTGGTGAAAGACCACTTTACAAACCCGCGCAACGTGCTTATGGAAGAAGAAGCGAATTATCCCTGCGATGGAAGGGGGCAAACCGGCAACATCAGGTGCGGCGACCAAATGCTTATGCTGTTGCGCATAAAAGACGACGTCATTACGGACGCGCGGTGGAAAACCTACGGTTGCGCAAGCGCCATAGCCTCCACAAGCATGCTTTCAGAAATGATAAAAGGGATGCACATAAAAGACGCTTATCAAATAAAACCTGAAGACCTCGTAAAAAAACTGGAGGGTCTGCCGGATTCAAAACTTCATTGTTCGGTGCTGGGGGACAAAGCTCTTAGGGCCGCCATAGACGACTATCTGGAAAAAACCGGACGCCAGAATTTGTACAAGGTTAAGGCGGTGGAAATCTGCCATTGTTTAGGAGTCACCGACAAAGATATAGAAGCCGCGTTTCAAAACGGGGCGCGCGATTGGAACGGCTTGCAAAAAGCCACCAAAATAGGAACCGGTTGCGGCGAATGTAAGCAAAAGGCTATTGATGCGCTTCACTCGCTGGAGCATATTTTAGGTTAGAGCGCTTATATGACGTCAAAATTCACTTTAAAAGTGCGCACTTATGAATGCGACGGCTATAATCATGTAAACAACGCAAATTACCTCAACTACTTGGAACAGGCGAGGTATGAATTTTTAAAAGACATAAACTTTGATTACAAAAGTTTTGTCGCGGAGGGTTGCGGTTTATACATAGCCAAAATAGAAATCGAATATAAAAAACCGGCTTTTGTGGATGATGAAATAGTTATAGAAAGCCGACCCTTAAAAAAGGGCGCGGTAAGCGGCGTAATCGAGCAAAAAATAACGCGCGGAAAAGAAGAAATCGCCTTTGCGCGGGTAACCTGGGCTTCGGTGGACGCGAGCGGGCGGCCCGCGAAACTTCCCGCCTTATACGACCTGGCTGGCCTTCACCCTTACGGCGCAAACCCGTAACGGGAAAACAAAGCGTGTGTTTTTTAAACGCCGTGTATATAAAATTAAGGCCGTCCGCGCAAATTCCGCTTAACCCTGTTAAAAAGGCTAAACGCGCCGCCCGCGCCGCAACGCTTTCTATATTGAAAGGCGAAAATTAAAAATGGAAAAAAAATTTAAACCTGCCGTTAAAACTTTTTTGCTTTCTAACGGAGAAAGCGGGGCTTCATTTTTTGGGCCTGGAATGATGCGTCTTTTGGACGAAATAGATAAAACAAAGAACGTAAGAAAATCTTGCGAAAATATGGGGATGTCGTACAGCAAGGGCTGGAAGCTGTTGCGCGCGGTGGAAGAATGCGCGGGTTTTCCGGTTACGGAAAGGCGGCAGGGCGGGAAAGGCGGCGGAGAAGCCCGCCTTACCAGTAAAGGGAAAGACTTTTTGGAAAAATACCGTGATTTTTCCAAAAAATGCGAGAAAGAAGCGTCTCGCGTTTTTAATGAAATTTGGAGTTGAAAATGAAAGCTTTAAAAACGAAGACCCGTTTCCAAAAAATAAATTATTATAAGCCCGTCGTATTCTTTGTTTGTTTTTCATGTTTTTCTTGCGCTTCAGACGGAGACGCGCGCTCAAAAAACCAAAACCGCCTTGAACCGCCTCCCCCTAAAACATTGAATTTACGGCTTAACGACATAGAAAAAGCGCTTCCAGAAGACCCCGCCAGGGCTTTGCATTTGGCCGGCGTTTTTAGCGAAATTTATGGAACGGGCGGCGGGAAAGAAGGCGCGGGGAATTTCCTTGAAGACGAAGCGGAAAAACTGGAAAAGTTAAAAACTGAAGCGTTGGAGCAACTTAAAACGATGCAAAAAACGGCGATAAACGAAGAACGCTGGGACGACGCCGCCTCTTTCGCCCGCTCGCTTTCCGCGCTGAATGTTTCCGTGGAAAATTCAGGGGACGAAGCCGTTTTTCTTTTGGCCGAAGCAAAATCCTACTTGCGGGAAGGCAAAAATCTAAACGCCTTTTTATACGCGTTCCGTTCAAACGAAATATCGGATGTAAGCGGCGAGGACGCGCTTTTGTTCCTTGAACGGGCGGTGGAGGAAAAACAAAGAGGAACCGCCGCTTATTTCCTTGCGGCGGCCATTAAAGCGGGGGCCGAGCCGCCGCCGTCCGCCGTCTCTTTCGCGAAAAAGACGGATTCCGCGCAAGATATGATAAAAGGCGTAGCGACAGTCCTTGTGGACAGAGGCATAAAAATTGAAAGGGGCATGGGAACGCCGGACAGGGTGTTAGGCTCCGCTTTTTTTGTGGATTCTTCAGGGCTTCTTATAACAAATTATCATGTTATAGCAAGCGAAGTAGACCCAACCTACAACGGTTATTCCAAAATGTGGATTAGAACCGGCGATTCAAGCAGCCCTAGGATTCCGGCGCGGGTGATCGGCTGGGATAAAACGATGGATTTAGCCCTAATAAAAACAGAAATTAAAAGCGAATATGTTTTTTCAATTATAGATTACGCTTCGCCGGCTGTGGGAGAAACAGTTTTGGCCATAGGTTCGCCGGGCGGCCTTGAAAAAACCGTTACAAGCGGGATAGTTTCCGCGCTTGGCCGGCGCTTTTTACAAATAGGCGACGTTATACAAATAGACGCGGCTGTAAATCACGGGAATTCCGGCGGGCCGGTTATAGACGCCAAAGGCCGCCTGGTCGGGATAGTCTTTGCGGGGATAGAACAGTTTCAAGGCCTTAATTTCGCCGTTCCCGCGGTAAGATTAGCCTCCGCGCTTCCGGCTTTGATTAAAGGCGGCAAAGCCAAACGGCCCTGGCTAGGGCTTACGCTATCCGAATCCAGAAACGAAATAGAAGTTATTTATGTTTCGCCTTACACGCCGGCCTACGAACAGCATTTACGTGAAGGGCTTTTTCTGCTGGAACTGGACGGGCGGCCTGTTACGCAGTCCGGCCGCAGCGGTTCCGTTGTGGCCGCGTTGCAAGATACGCTTTTTCCCCGCAGGCCGGGCGAGCTTGTAAGGACGCTCACATCGGACGGCAAAACCAGAATACTGCAAACCGCCGAGCGCCCGCCCCTGCCGCTGGCCGAGGCCGCGAAACTTGACACGCGGGAGCGCATGACGGCGCCGCTGTTCGGCATAATTTTAGAGCCGCTGGCCGGCGGTTTTTTAAGCCGGTCTTACATCATAAAAAAAGTGGTGCGCGGCTCCATAGCCGATGAAGCGGGTTTAGCCCCGCGCGATCCGGTTTCCATACAGGGCCTTCAGATTGAAGAAAAAGAAGGTTACGCGCTTTTAGACGTCAACGTAAAAAAACGTCTTTCTGGATACTTTGAAACCACCATGCGCCTTCCCGCGCCGCTGGATTCCCCGGACACGCTTTAACACGTTTCACCGCGCGCAACAGGCGGCGCGGCCTATTGAAACCATAAAAAAATCCCCGGCGTTTTTCGCTGACGCCGCATTGTAACGGGCGGTTTTTAGCGGAATATAATTTCGCCTTAATCCGGCTCAAGGAGACCGTGTTTTCTGAACAAACGCAATAAAACAAAATGAAATTTTATTTTTTCCACGCCATTATTTTAGCCTCGGCGCTATCCTGCGCGTCCCAGTCTTCTTTTACCGCCGCAGAGACGGAAGAAGACCTCAATTTCCGGGGGTTGATACGCGGGGCTCAGGATATAGCAAAGCCGGATTTTACGCAAAAGCCCAAAACCGAAGCGCGCATATCCCCAAAAACAAAATCAATAAAAGCCGGCGCCTTCGCGTACAACAAAATAAAAAAATTAACGATTCCGCCTTCCGTAACATTCATAGGTAAAGGAGCCTTCGCTTTTAACGAAATTGAAGAATTAAAAGCGCCGCCTTTCATCACCGGAATAGGAGACTGGGCGTTTACCGGAAACAAAATAAAAAGTTTAACGCTTCCTGATGAACTGTCCAGCATAGGCAGTAAAACTTTTACAGGCAACGAAATTAAATCGGTAAATCTGCCGCCGTCTTTAACACGCATAGGAAGCTATGCTTTCGCGTTAAACCTCCTGGAAGAAGCGTCCATACCGCGCGGCGTGCGCGTAATAGAAGCGTGGAGTTTCGCGGCGAACAAGATAGAAAAAATAACGCTTCCCGAAGGCCTTACAACGATAGAAAAAGGCGCTTTTTCACAAAACAGGATTAAAGAGGCCGCGTTTCCATCCTCGCTCTCCGTGATAGAAGACGGGGCTTTTTCCAAAAACGCCCTGCAAAAAGTAGACTTGCCGCAAAACGTGAAAATTCTTGGAGCAAGGGCTTTTTTTAAAAACGAAATAAAAGAATTAACCCTTTCAAAAAACATTTCCCGTATACCCGAAAAATGTTTCGCGCACAACAAAATAGAATCGGTTAAACTGCATGATGGAATTTCTTCAATACAAGCCGGAGCTTTTTTTGATAATAAAATTAACAATATAGTGATACCCGGCTCAGTTTCGGTTATAGGCGAAAGCGCGTTTGAAAAAAATGAACTTAAAACCGTGCGTTTCGCCAACGGAACCGTACGTGTAATTCAAAAAAGAGCGTTTGCGGACAATTTGATAGAAACCGTAAATATACCGGAAAGCGTATACAAAATTGAAGAAAGAGCTTTCGCAAACAATAAGATATCAAAAATAAGGACGCCGTATTCCGTGCGCGTCATAGGGGAAGGGGCTTTTGAAAACAATTCCATTTTAGCCGTAGAACTTCATAGCGAGATTCGTTCTTTGGGCGAAAAAGCTTTTTACGCAAATCCTATCGCCTCCATAAGGATTGGATCGGGGGTGAAATTCAAGGCGGAAGACCTGGGAATTTACGGCCCTTCTTTTTTTGAATTTTATGTTTCGCGCAACAAAAAGGGAGGGCTTTACGTTTACAAAGAAGGCCGCTGGGAGGCCGCCCGTTAAACCGGCGCACCTTTTACAAGAGCGCGTTAAAAGCCGCCGGACGCGGGAGAGGCGCCGTTAACAGCCGGCCTTAAGTTTCTTTTACAAGGGCGTCGATTTTTTGATTTAGAAAAAACGCCTCCTGTATCCCGCGATCGGCGTGGAAACGAAGCCGGGGCGCAACCCTTACACGCATGGATTTAAAAATCGTTTTTTGAATGAAGGGGGCCGCAGCCTGAAGCCCCGCCGCACCTTTCTCCGGCCCTTCTGCGGATTTAAAACTTGAAACAAATACATCGGCGTAGGATAAATCTTTTGAAACTTCCACGCGGGTGATAGAAATAAAAGAGTCTACACGCGGGTCTTTAACGCTTCCGTCTAAAATAAGAGAAGCGATTTTTTCTTGAATAAGATTCGCTAAACGAACCGGACGTCTTCCTGGCATAATTTGTTCCTTTACAAATTTAAGCGCGCTTTTTTAAACGCGCGGTTCCTGGCGGCGGCTTTAAGGCGCGGTTTCGCAGGATTTTTAGTCATTGGGCTTTAAACTTGATAAACCGCAAAAACGCGGCTCCTAACTCGTTTTCCTAAAAAAAACTTAAAAAGGCGAAAGTTACAGCGATTCCCTTCCAAGAGGGCGGTCTATTTTTATTGTAAGCCCCAAATACTCCACTTTACGGTTTTCTATAAGAATTTGTATATTACGCACGTTAGGAAATTCCGTGGCGGTCCATACAATTTGACGCAACTGGCCGTAATAACCTTCCGCATCGTAATTGTTGAATAAAAAATTTTCGTTAAAATTAAGATACGCCGTATGCCCTTGCACCCGTGCGCCCAAAAGTTTTACGCCGGATGGAATTAAAGTGGACGTCCCCGCCGCTTCTTCCTCGCGCGACAAGCCGGAAAGCAGGCTGGTTATGGCCGCGGAAAGCGGCGCCTGGGTTGAAGGCAACTCTCTTTTTACAGGCGACAGAAAGACCATGCCGCTTGAATCTATATTTACAAAATAAAGCGTCCGCTCCCGCGTATTTGGCGCCGCGCCTTCATTCGCGGACGCAACGGACGGGGCCGCGTCCGTGAACGTGAAAGTTTCGCTTAACGCTCCGTCGTCTGGATTTAAAAAACCGCCTGAATTTTCGCCCAAAAGATGCTGCTGCAACTCCGCCGGGTCGTCCGTGCCAAAAGGAAAGGCCGGGTCAAAAGGCAAAAGGCCGCTCCCGCCATAACCGCCTTCGCCGCTTGACTGACGATTAAAAATAGACGGCTCCGCAGGCGGGGCGGCTGTAGTTTCCGCCGGACGGTTTAGGAGACGGTCTAAAAACCGGGTGCTTTCCAGCGTTTCTTTTATTTTTGGAATATTTATAAAAAAAATAAAAATTATTACAACAGAAAAAGAAAGCCAAAAAAGAAGGGCCGCCGGCGGCTTTTTTGACGGGTGTTTAGCAGGTTTGGCGTTTTTTCCGCTCGCTCTCATAAACCGATGATACTTCGATTCGGCTTGCAGATACAATTGCCGTCTTACGCCTGTAATGCTATATTTATAAGAGTGCGAATACGTTGTTTCGTTTTATTTTTAGTCCTTTTATTTTGCTCATGCTCGGATTTTCGGGCCAAGATTTTAATTTCCGAAGGAAACGTATTTTACGCAAACGGCGACTACGCGCAAGCCGCGGGTTGTTTTTTTAACGCCCTTCCATACAAAGGAACCGCCCCTTACGCCGAATACGCTATTGGAACTTCGTATCTTGCTATGGACGAGGGGGAAGCCGCCCTGTCGCACTTTATAAAAGCCGGAGAAGAAACGGCGGCGAAAAAAGAAAACCGCGAACTTTTGTACAGAATACGGTATAACACCGGCATAATCCACTTTCAAAACGGGGAGTACCTGGAAGCCGCTGAAGATTTTAAAAACGCGCTTCGTATAGAACCCTCCCGCATAGAAGCAAAACACAACCTTGAACTCAGCCTGCTTTCGGCGTACCGCAAACAAGAACAGGCCAATGTACAATCAACTAGAACCGGCGGAATAACCGAAAACAAAACAGAATCCCGTTCCGGCGTCCTTTTGGATTTTATGCGCCAAAGAGAAGCCGAAAAATGGAAAAGTTTTGAATGGGACGGCCCTAACGGGGACGACTCGCCGGATTATTAGCTTATGTTCTACGTTAAACTCGCGAAATCTTATAAAACGCTATATTTTTTTATATCTTCCGGCTTTTTTCTTTTTCTTTTAATAAACCGGCCTATTTTCGCCCAGGAAGAAGATAGCGCAAAGCCTTTGGAAACGGCCATAGAAGTTTCCTCTTACGTGGTTAAAGAAAACGAGCCTTTTACAGTCACCATCAACGTTTATCATCCGTATCCGCAAGACGTAAAAGTAGAACCGCCGGATTTTTCCGGCGCTATTGTAATAGAAAGCGAGCGCGTGGAATCGGCCTTGTTTACGGAGGCAAATGAATCAACAACAAAAAAAGAATTTATAAAGACCTCTGTCGTAATTTTTACGCTTATACCGGTAAAAAGCGGCCCCATACTGTTAGGGCCTTTTAAGATTGAAGCCGCCGGAAAAACGGCGGCTAGCTGGCCTTTGCAGATTTACGCGGAGGCGTCCTCCATCCCGCCCGCCCCTATTACACGTTGGGAACACCCGCAACGTATTTTCACCGGAGAAAAAGCCCTTGTAGAACTTCATTTATTAAACGGCGAATCCGTAAAAACGTACGGCGAAAACGCGCCTTTCAACATAGAAACGCCGGAAAACGCGATTATAAACAGGGTTGCGCCAAAAAATCAGGACTCCTCCCCTTCCCGCTCAAAAATCGCGCTGTCTCTTTCCGTAATCCCGCTTTCCGCCGGAACGCTTATAATACGCGGGAAAAGCGCCTACAACGGTTCAGTTTTCGACTTGCCGGAATTGCGCCTGTACGTAAACCAGCCGACCGGTAAAACAGGCGCGGAAGAAGCCTCTTACAGACGGAAAAGACTCGACTTTTTGAACGCGCAAGGCGCATCTTCAACTCCCCTCCCCAAAGCGGCGGCGGCTGTGGAAGAGGCGCGGCTAAGGCCGGCTAAAGGCCCTGATTTTGAAAAAACGCTAAATAAAAAGCCGGCTTCTTTTTTTAAAAGTTACAAAGACGCCGTTTACGAAATAAAAAACCTTTGGCGTGAAAAAAAATACGCCGCCGCCCTATCCGTTGCAAGGCGTTATGAACGAAATTCTTTTTTGGGGCCGTTTTTACGCCCCGTAAGGGCCGCAATGGAAGAAAGTCTTGGTTTGGAAACAAATACGGACAACGACGAAAAATGGAAGCCGCTTTCCCTCTACAAAGCCTTGCTGCTATTACAGGCGGCGTTTTGCTGCATACTGTTTTTACGCTTAAAACGCGCAAACGCGGCGGAAAAACTTTCACCGCTGGTTAAAGACGCCTCAAACGAGACTAAAAAGCAAAAAAAAAGCGGCTTTCAACAGTTTTTCATCTGTTTCATTCCAGCCGCGGCGCTCGCGGCGGCGGCTTTAGCGGGGCTTCTTATAAAAGAAAATGAAGCCGTTTTACGGGAAGCGCCCGCCTTCACGCTTCCTGAGAGTGTAAATGGTGAAAAATACGCTTTCCGGTTTAAAGAAGGCCAGTTTGTAAAAATAAAAGCGGAAACAAAAGACGCCCTTTACGCAATTACAACACGCGGGGATTCCGGCTGGGTGCAAAAAGAAAAAGCTATACGTTTTTAACATTCAAATTTAAGCGCTCAAAACACCGCGTGAATCCGAAGCCTTAAAAAGAGTTGTTTCCTTGCGCCCAGGCTTTCCGCGCAACTCTTTTTAAGGCTTTTGGTTTTGGAAAAAAGGCCGAAGGCTTATTTTAACAGTATTTCGGTGACGGCGGTAAAAATTAAAGAAAGAAGGCCGGCTGAAACCAGCATAATAGGGAGGCCCCGCATTGAAAGAGGAATTTTTTCTTTTGCGGTGCGGTTGCGAACCGCTTTAAGAATTAATACGGCGAAAGGAACGCCAGAAAAAAATCCGGCGGCCGCAAAAACAGCTTCCAAAGAATTTGAAGCGAATTGTATGGTAAAGACTGACGCCGTAAAGATAAAAATCGAATCGGAAACCGCTCTTAAAAAATAAGCGTTTTCCCCAGCGTATGGAACATTAACGGCGTCTTTTTCAACGGCTTCATCTTCCCGCGGGCCGCGTTTGAAAAAAGCTCTCACAAGGCTCCCAAAAACGCTGTAAAGTAAAAAAGAAAGCGGAAAAAGCAAAAAATAAACAAAAAATCCAAAAGAAAGCGGAAAAAGCGCGTAAACGGCGAAATGCCAAATAATTAGAACGGTGATGAACATGCAAATTTCACGCAATAGATATGAGCGCTTCCAGCCTTCCCATTCAAAATAAAAATCGCGCAAACCTACGCCCATCTGCAACATTAGATTTAATGAAAAGCCGGAAAAGAAAACCAGCGCGGCGAAACCCGTCATTTTATTCCTTTTTGTTTATTTTTATTAGGATTGTCAAGCCTTCGTTTTATTATTCTTAAAAGGCTAAAAGCGTAGCCCAAAATTAAAAGCCCCCCGGAAGCGCTGGAAACAATGTGCGGCAGATGCGTTTCCCAGGCGTCCGCGTTAAAAAGTTCTATAATTTCACCGTTTTTTTCGTAAGGTAAAGACAGCGTTCCATAACCCAAAGGCTCACGGATTAAAGCCGCCGCGACGGTTAAAATTCCTATCGAAAGAGCCGCGCGCAAAACCTCCGTAAACAGGCTTGAAATTTCGCGGTTTTCTTTTTCTTTTATAAATCCGCCCAAACAAAAAACAGGCGCGGAAAACATTATAAGCAACCTGCACTCGCAAGCCAAAACAGGATTTATTATAAACCATAAAGTATAAAAAAGGTTGGCGGCGAAAGCCGAAATAATTACAACTATTAAATCCGCCCCAAAACGCGGCGTAATTTTTGAAAGCGCGTAACAAAGCCCCCGCGTAAAAGTGAACGTCCATAAAAGAGCCAAAACGCAAGTAAGCGCGTAAGCCATTCTAGAAGAAGCTAGGATTAGAATCATGGAAGAAGAAAGAAGCGAAAATGGCGCGGAAATCCAAACATTCATCCATTTTTTTATAAAATCACCCATCACCACGCGCTCCCGTTAAGCTTTTTTAAGATAAGCGCCGCCGCTTTTTCAATGCGCTTTTTTTGTATCGCGGTGTAGCCTTCGGGGCTTCTTTCCATAGCGATTTTAGCCGTTTTTGAAAGCGGCAAGAACACGTCCATTTTAGCCGAATCCGTAAAAACGGCGAAATACATGGTGAAAATTCCCTCGTAAAAAACAGGAAAAACAACGGCTAGATCACGGTTGTTCATTATGTACCATTTTCCGGCGGCCACCGCCGGGCCGGGCATACGCCAGGCTGGAAGAGGCCTGTCTATCAAAAGGCTGCTCCCTTCTTCGTCTAAAATACGGTTCACCATGAAAGAAATCTTGGCCTGTTTGGATTTTTCGGTTAAACCGCAAACAAGCGCGGATATTAAAAGAGCCGTCGTAATCCATATAGCGAATATAGACGGGTCGTTCAAATTTTTAAAAAAACGCCCCGCTCTTTTTAAAAAACCAAGAATTACGCGAAAAAACCATATCACTTTGTCTAAAATTTTTTGAACGTCTAAATCCATATTTCGCATCCAAAATCGAAAAATCCGGCGGCGGCTTCCGGTTCATTTTTGCTTCCGGCCGTAAAATTCATGAAAAAGTCCGCCCGTCATGTTTCTTTCCATAAGCGGCGCAAGAACATCTGTAAATTTTATTCGTTTCGTAGTCGCGTATAAGCGGGCAAAGCGCGTTCACCAAAAGAACCGCAAAAAACGCGCCGTATAATTCGCCGCTTATATAACGGAATATAAAACTAAAAGCGGCGGCTAGTAAAACCGCAAACACTTTCCCGCCGTAAGATTTAGGGCCGGAAGCGGGATCCGCCGTAAGAAAAAAAGCCGCGACTAAAGTTCCGCCTGAAAAAAGGCAATAAAACATATCCCCTTCGTTCAAACCGCCGCCTTCGCCCAAAGCGCCGGCGATTTTTACCAAAGAAAGATAAAAAACCATGTAAAGCGAGAAAAGCATTATGCGCCGCCCGTTAGCCAGAATAACCGCTCCCGCAACCAAAAGAGCCAAAACTCCCCTGCCGGCTATTATATCCGGCGAAGAAGACGCCAAAAAAGAGGTGAAAGAAAACGGAATCTCACACGAAAATATTTGAAAAACCGTTTTGTTAAAAAAACCAACGACGGCTTCCAAGCCGCGCTCCAAAAAAGGCTCCGCCGTAACAGAAACCGTTTCTATAGAGCCGTAAACTGTAATAGGCGATTCCGCAAGGGCTTCGTTAAAAGCTTCCTCCCATGAAAACCGCGCAAAAAGGAAACCCGCCGCCGCCGGATTTATCCAGTTTGACCCGAGCCCTCCAAAAGCGCCCTTTACTACGGCCATAGAAAAAAAAGCCGCAAAAAAAGCTAAAAGCGGATTTATGGCGTTTGGAAGCATAAGAGCTAAAACCAACCCGGAAGCCGCCGCGCTAAGATCATTTATAAAACGCTTGCGCCTTAAAATCGAAAGCAAAAATTCCGCTGAAACCGCCCCCAAAAGAGAAGCCGCGGCTATAACAAACGAAAACCCTCCGTCGCTTAAAGCCGATTGCGCTGTCACCAGCAACGCGCCTATAGCGATTAAAGCCATGCGGTTTGTTGTAAGAAGGGAAAAATTTAAAAGCGGCCTTTCAAAAAGCGTAATATCGCGTTCTTTCATCCGCTAATCCCCCTTAAACGCCGGATTTATTATAGTAGTGCAAAGAGGCAAATTCGAAGGGCAAACGGCCTCGCAACAGCCGCATCCATGACACTGCATTACAAGCGAAGAAACTGAAAGCCCGTGCTTTTTACCGTTTATGTTTTTATAAATATCCTCCGGGTCCAGGCCTACGGGACAAACTTCCCTGCATTCTCCGCAGTTTATGCAATGATTCGCCGACAAATAACGGCGCGAAAGTTTGTTTTTTTTTCTGATTTTACCGGGAGTTCTTTCCTCGGAACGCAGATCCAGCACGCGCCTGGAATTCCAAAGCATATTGCCGGCGGAAAAAGTTTCGTTGGCCGCGGCGAAAACCGCGTAAGTTGTTTTTATTATAGGTTCGTCCAAGCTAAAAACAGCCCGGCCCATCATCGGAGAACCGTAGGCTACACGTTTTGGAGAGGCGCAACCGCCGCATTCTTTAAATACATCCGCTATCCGCGTCCCTAAACGGACGTTTACAACGCGAGGTTCTTTTATGGCCGAACCGCCTATGGCGACGTAGCGGCTTAAAACAGGCCTGCGGTATTTTACGGCTGTATAAACCGCTTCCAAACTCGCGGGGCCGAGAAAAAGAAGAGACCCCAGGCGGCGGTTTTCTTTTTTTTCCGCCTGGCGCAACGCAAATGAAAGTTCCATTTTCCCGTGCTGAGGGTAGAGGTTGCTCACCTGTATGACAAAAGCTTCCGTTTCGCCGGATTTTTTTAATACATCCAGCAAATCAAAAGCTATATTTTTTTCGTTTGATGAAACCGATATACAAATTTGATCCGCGCAGGCCGCTTTAGCGGCTATCAAAGCGCCTTCCGCCACCGCTTCCGTCTTTTCGCGGCACAAACAGTAGTCGGCGGCAAGCCAGGGGTCGTCAAAAACGCACCTCACCACCAAAGTCGCAACGCCGTTCACGCCGGTAAATTCACTAAAAATTTCAGTAAGAGGCGCCCCGCGCCCTTCCATCTCCACCACGCCGTATTCCGCCATAAGAGCCTGTATTTCAAAAGGCGAAAGGTCTTTCCACTCATGCCCGCGCGCTTCTTTTCCCAAAAGGCTGAAACGCCCTTCCAGCTTTATTACAACGGCGTCGTTGGTCATTTTTTCGGGCAACTTCCAGTTTACAAGCTGAACCACCTTTCCAGGTATGGGCGCGTGTATATTCGCGGAACCGGCTCCCTGAGAACGCGCTATAAGGCCGCCTTCCTCTACATGGTCTCCCACAGATACAACGGGATATGAATGAACGCCGTTATGTTGAATCATGGGTAAAACCGCGATTGGAGGCAGGAAAGAAAGAGAACTTTTTTCGGGAAGCGGCGCGGAATTATCGCTTAAATCTATACCGCCGCGTAGAAAAGAATACACCTTCATTGCTAAAATTGACTGTAACGGAAAAACCGGAAATGGTTAATGCCCTTAAATGTCCGTCAAAAGATAATATGACGCTTTTGTCATGTTGTTTTCTTAAATTGGGCGGGCGATAATCATAAAATCGAAAACATTTATTGTTTGACGGCTCCTAAATCATTCGCCGGCTGTTTAAAATTACGAAAACTTTTTAAAAAACCGCCGCCCGCCGCCGCCCACGCCGCTCGGTCTTTTAAACGGGTTAAACGCCTTTAAAACGGCTTTTTAACGCCCGCCCGACAGCCTGAAAAACTTTAGGCGGCCTGCCTGACAAACCAAGCGCGGCCGCCGGCGGCGCGATTAAAAGAATAGCCAAACGGGAATCCTGAAAAAACGGCGGAAACATCGTTAAAACCGCCGCAAAAGAGGCGGCTATAAACACAAAAGCGTATATCACCGCGACCGCTTTTCGCGCCGCAAGCGATCTTTTCTTATTTTTTGTGAAGATCGCGATTAAAGACATGACGCAAGCGGCCAGAAAAACCGGATTTACGAAAATCACGTTTATATTATTATATGTGTATATATGATTCGAAAAAAATGAAGCGTAACAAAGCGTCGTTCCTAAAACGCCGAACACAAAAGAAAAGACGGCGCAACAGGCGTAAAACGCGATAAAAGCCCATTTTATTTTTTTTATTGCGTATAAATAATTAAAAATTAAAAACAAAACGGCCAAAAACATTCCAGCCGCCGCCGTTTGCGCGAAATAAGACGGCGGCGCGTCCAAAGCGAGGTTCCTGCCTGACGATATATTTATAACTTCCACATTCGAAACAAGCCTTTCTTTGCTTCCGTCGTCCTTTTCAACAGTAAAATCTTCCAGGCCGCCGGCAAATTCCTGCGGCAAGTACATTTCATCCGTTCTGGAAGACTCCGCGTCTATGCCGGCGCCCATAACAAAATTTAAAATCCAATACATAACCTGCGAAGGATAAAGATGGCGGTTCGCGTGTTCTCTCACCGTAAAACGGCCCTTTTCGTTGTTATAACGCGACAAAAAAGCTCCGTCCAGCACATCGTCCAAAAGCAAAAGAGGGCGCGTTACGCAATTGTCCGTGAATATTTTGTAATAATACCTGCGATTCTGCGGCAGGGCGTTCCATTCAAGAAAATCCAGCATCTTTTTTTTCTGAGCGGCGCTCAAATTAAGCGTGTAATAAACGACGTCGCGGTTGTTGTTTATATACCAGCCTATATCGTATTTGGCGTCCCTCACCGTCATGGAATAATACCAGTTTCCGGCTATCAAATTAGAAAAAAAATTTTCTTCGTCAAATGAAAAGACGCCGTAGTCGTAAAACCGCGATTCTCCGGTAAAAGCGTCGTCGCAAATTATCCCTAAATGCCCCCACCACGAAAAGAAATCATCCCCCGGCCCTATCACAGCCGCTTTTATGGTAATCAAATCAAAACGGCTCTTTGGTTGATTCGCGGATGAGCCGTCATCTTCGCAAAAAACGCCGCGCTCAGGCGCCATGAAAATGAAAAAGAAGATGAGTAAAAAAACAACGCTTTTATTTCGCGCACCGGCCTTCTTTGTAAAGGAGGCGCGGTTTTTAAAAGGAATGCTATTCAGTTCCAAGATTCATCACCACATAATCCACTATACTCCAAATATCGCCGTATTTTTTAAGATGGTATGTGTATCTTTTTTTTTCGGTGTACCCGCCCTGGTTAAAACGCTCTAAAACCACAACCGTTCCTTCTTCAGGGCCGTAAGAAGTCCTTTCTATCTCAAAACTGGACGGTATAGCCGATATATCGCCGTCTATTATTGAATTCCGCATATCGTTCCTGAACCGTTCAACCATACGCGCCCTGCCCTCTTCGCTTTCCGAGCGGAAGCGTCTTTCACGGGCGGCGTCCCTTAAAAGCATTTGTTCCAAATCGATATACAAAAAGAATTTTTCCCATTGCGACTTCTGCCTGGCGGTGAGCGTAAAAGCCACCACCTCATCAGGCGGGAGGCCCTCCCTTACAAGCTTCGCGTTGGTTTCAACGTCAAGCTGTTGCGGCAACCCGTCTTCGTCCACCAAAAGCGGCGGCCTCAAATTCACGGTTAAGCGCGGAGAAACAAGGCAGTCTTCGCCGCCGCCGCTTCCATTCGCGTCTGAAAATGAAGCGTTGGCGTACAAACGGGGGTAAAATTTGGCCTGCGCGACGTACGAGCCGGGCTCCTTTATATCCGCAAAATCAAGCAGGTTCTCCACAAACAAAAAAGATTCGCCCGGCTCTATAGCCACATCGCGAAAAAACACCTGGCCGCTCCCGGCCCTGCGCGAAAGAAGATTGTCCGACGGCTCCACCGGACGGTTGCGCATAGTCCTTACGTCAAAATCCAGCGAAAAAATCCTATCGCCGGCGAGCCGGAAATAAAAAGTGTTCGCCGAATTGTTTATAAGGCTAACCTGTATATAAATTGGATCTGTTCCCGAATAATACACTTTTTTGTTATATAAACGTATGTTTAAATCCACGTCCGCGCAAAAAGCGTTAACGGCGGTAAAAACCGTCAAAAACGCCGCGCACAATATGTTTTTTTTCATTTTACGCCTCTCCCGTTTCATAATATCGGAAAAAAAAACGTTTTTGGACAGGCTTGCGGGTTTTGGCGTGAAAATTTCTGTGGACGATAAGCTATCCGCGCGGAAATTAGGGCGGTTTCAATTCGCCGTGCGGAAAAACGCACCAAATTCCGTTGCGAAAAGTTAAGCCCCCTCGACCCCCTAAAATTCAGCCTTTCTGGTGAGTCCGGGAGGCCGCGGGGTCGGAGCCGCCGCGCTTAACGCGGTTTTGCTACGCTAAGTTTTTGCGGACGATAAGCTACGCCGATAATAAGACAATGAAACGCGCCTTTTGTTTTGGTTCTTTATTTTTAATCGTTTTCCTGTTTTATTCCTGCAAAACCCCGCCCAAAGCCCCGCCGCCCAGCGTAATCATTCCTCAAACGATTCTGGGAAGCGGCAAAGCTTCCCGCAACGTCATGGCGGCGTTTTTAACGCAAGCCAACCCTTCCGTCAACGCCAAAGACGCGCTGGACTTCGCCGCGTTATATATAGAGGAGGCGGGCGCCGAGGGAGTAAATCATGACGTAGCTTTCGCGCAAATGTGCGTGGAAACAGGCTTTTTAAACTTCGGCGGCCTTGTTACGCCGGATATGCACAATTATTGCGGGCTTGGCTCCATAGGACCCGGGACTCCGGGCGAAAGATTTCCCAGCCCCCGTATGGGAGTTAGGGCCCAAATTCAGCATTTAAAGGCTTACGCCACAAACGCGCCGCTTAACAAGGAGCTTGCGGATCCGCGTTACCACCTTGTAAAACGCGGAAGCGCCTCCTCTATAGACGATCTCGCGGGAAAATGGGCCGCCGACCCGGACTACGCGAAAAAAATAAAGCGCGTTTTAACCAGGCTTTACACTTTCCGCCGCAACGTAAGTTTTTAAAGAGCGCTTTCTTTGCTCATTCTGTAAAAGTGCAACGCGGCGGCCATAAAAACGTGTATGTAAGGCGGCCTTCCCATATCGCGGAACACTTCTTCTTCGCGCCGCCTTTCCACGGAGACGTATTCGTCCTCGTCCAAACGCTGTTCGCCGTCAAAAATCAGGTCTTCCGCCAAAAAAAAATGCAACCTGTTGCTCATAATCGCGGGATTCGGGCTTACTTCGGCTATTTTGGTGAATTTAAGCGCCAAAAAACCTGTTTCTTCACGCAATTCCCGCTTCGCCCCGGCCTCGACTTCCTCGCCTTCTTCAATGACGCCGCCTGGAAATTCCAGGCTTTCACGGGACGCGCCGTGCCGCCATTGGCGAACCATCAAAAATTCACGGCCTAAATCGCCGTCCAAAACCGGAATTATAACCGCCCACTCTTTGCTTTCGATAACCGTAAATCTGGACGGGCCGGTTTTTTCATCCGGCGGCGCGCAGAGGGTTTCCGACACATTAAAGACTCTGGATTCAAACTTTTTTTTGCGTTCAATTTCGCGCCAGGCGATTTTTTCCATTTTTTACTCCGATTGCGGCTCAAGTTCAAGAGCGCTGCTAAAGCCGTTTATTTTTTTCATTTGATTTAAAAGGGCTTTCATATCCCTGGGAAGAGGGGCTTCAAAGGCGAGCGGGAAATCTTCATCAGGGAAAGGGTTTTTTAAAAAAACCAATTTTTCCGCGTGCAACGCCGTCCGGCTTATAATGGGCCTTTCGTTAAAAGCGTCCCCCCTCCAGCCGCGCTTCATTTGGGAAAGAAAAACGGGTTTTTCGCTTCCGTAAAGCGAATCGCAAACTACCGGATGTTTCAAAAACGCGAGCGTGGAACGTATCTGATGGGTGCGCCCTGTAAGAGGATGCGCGTAAACGGCGCTATAGTTCCCGGCGCGCGCCGCCATTTTAAAGCGCGTAACCGACTTTTTGCCGCGGAACCGGTCTACTATAGTTTGCCCTTTCTTGTTGCCGTCCGGCAAAAGATTAAGCGTTATCTCAGTCTCGCGCCAGGAAGGGGCGCCGTGAACCACCGCTATGTATGTTTTTTCCACCAAATGGTTTTGAAAACAAAGGCATAAGGCCCTGTGAGCCTCCCGCGTCTTGGCGAAAATTACAAGTCCGGACGTTCCTTTGTCTATGCGGTGAACCACATAAATTTTTTGAGCGAACATTTTACTTAAAGGCTTGCAATCCGTCTCATGGCGCTCAGGCGTAGTTGAAAGCCCGGAAGCTTTGTTCACCACTATTGCGGATCCGTTTTCAAAAACAATTGAAAACGGCTCGTTCTTTTTCATCGCCGCATTATCGCATGACGGGGCTTTTTTTTCCAGCCTTTTTTGGTAAAAATATCAACGGCGTTTTACCGGATTATCCGGATTATATGGAAAATCTATATTTTTAACCAAAAACGCCTGATTAAAGGGGGACTCAATGATTAAAAGGGTTGATTTTTTTAAACTCGCGCAAAATGGAACCAGCGTCCGCCGCGAGGCGGCGGCTGGAATCACCACATTCATCACCATGGCTTACATTTTAGCGGTGAATCCTTTGATGATGGGAGCTATAGGCGACGGCATGACGGCCGGAGCCGTATTTACGGCGACGGCTTTAGCCTCGGCCATAGCGTCCATCGCAATGGCTTTTTTGGCGAATCTGCCCATAGCGCTGGCTCCAGGCATGGGGCTTAACGCTTTTTTTACTTACACGGTCGTGTTCGGCATGGGTTGTTCGTGGCAAACGGCTTTAACGGCGGTTTTTTTGGAAGGCGTTATTTTTATATTGCTTTCTTTAGTAAACGTGCGCGAGGCCATCATCAACACCATCCCGGCCACTCTAAAAAAATCCGTAGCCGTGGGGATAGGTTTTTTTATAGCCCTTATAGGCCTGGAAAACGCCAAAATTGTGGTGGATTCAGCTACTCTAGTTACTATGGGTTCTTTTTCCGATAAAAACGCCCTGCTTGGCGTAATAGGGTTCGCCATAATAGCGGTTCTTTATATAAGAAAAACGCCGGGCGGCATTTTACTGGGCATGATAATAACCACAATAATAGGGATTCCAATGGGAATTACGATAATTCCTGAAGGTTTTAAACCTGTAAGTTTGCCGGACGCGCCGCTTTTCGCCAAATTCGACTTTTCGCAAATTTTAACGCTTAAATTTTTAATCATAATGTTCACCTTTCTTTTTACGGATATATTCGACACAATAGGCACCCTTGTAGGCGTTACTTCCCAGGCCGGTCTTTTAGACAAAAACGGGAAGATACCCCGCGTTAAGCAAGCGCTCCTGGCCGACGCCGTTGGAACCGTAAGCGGCGCCGCGCTTGGAACTTCCACCGTAACAAGCTATGTTGAATCGGCGGCGGGCGTCGCGGCGGGCGGCAGAACCGGGTTGACGGCCCTGGTTACAGGCGGCCTTTTTCTGGCCTCCCTGGTTTTAGGCCCCGTTTTTCTGCTTGTCCCAAGCGCGGCCACAGCTTCGGCGCTTCTTTTTGTGGGTTTTTTAATGATTTCGCCCATTACAGAAATAGATTTTAAAGACCCATCCGAGGGGATACCGGCTTTTCTTACCATAGCGTCCATGCCTTTCTTCTATTCGATAGCGGACGGAATAGCGGCGGGCGTAATTTCTTACACGGTTTTGAAATTGGCGAAAGGCGATTTTAAAAAACTTAACGTCGCGACCGCCGCGCTTTGCGTGGTGTTTATAATTCATTTCGCGTTAAAATAACGCCGCGTCTTTTTCAAGTTTATCACCGTAGTTTTAGCAGCCGTAAAGAAATAACATGACTATTTGGTCGTGTTATTTCTTTATTGCGCAAGCAATTAGAATAAAATACGGCGCGTTTTATTCTTTTACGGCTCCTTGCGCGGCAAGCGCAAGGTAATAAACGGCTCTTTCGCCGCTTCCCGCCCTACGCCAATCTAGACAAATAATCTTATTAACTATATTTTTTTACTATGATTTCTTCAAAAATAAGAAAAATGGCGGTGGCTGGAGCGCTTTCCGCTGTAAGTTTGGTTTTGATGGTTACCGGTCTTGGGCTTATTCCGCTTCCTTTCGTCTCTCTTACAATCATGCACGTTCCGGTCATAATAGGCGCCGTTTTGGAAGGCCCTATTGTGGGGCTTTTTTGCGGCGCCTTATTCGGCGTTTTCACCTTGATACGCGCGGCTGTGGCCGCCACCACCGAAGCGGACATGGCTTTTATCAACCCGCTTATATCTGTTTTGCCGCGGCTCTTTATAGGGCCGGCCGCCTACTTTGTTTACACACTTGTAAGAGGGCGCAAAAAAGAAGAAGCGGCGGACGTCAAAGCCGAAAAAAAATGGGCTTTTAGGGAAACGCTTGCGAGCGCGGCGGCGGGCGTTGCGGGAAGCCTTACAAACACCGTTCTGGTTTTAGGAGCTCTGGCTGTTTCTAAAATAATTCCCTGGATGGTGCTAATCACAATTGCGGCTACAAACGGTCTTTTTGAAGCGGCTTTCGCGGGTATACTATGCGCCGCGGTCGTTACGGCCTGGAAGCGAATTCCAAGAACGGGTAAATCAAAACTAAGCCGTATTTCCGAAAACTAACCTTTCTTCATTCCTTTCTTCATTCCAACAACGCGATTAAAAAAGCGGCGCGAAAACAGTTTTCCGCCGCTTTTTTTACGCCCAAAAACGGCGCGCTCTCCGGCCTTTGTTAATGTTTTAGTTTGAAAGGGAGGGAGCCGGAAGGATTAAACCGCCCCGCAAGGGCCGAAAAACCGGCGACGAGCGATTCGTAAGAATCGGAGTAAACGGCCACCGCCGCGTCCACCCACGAGGCCTGTTCCAGGAGCGCGGGGCTTAACACGGAAAGCACGATTATACGTTTTCCAAGAGGCCTAAAAGAGCGCAAAACCTGTATTCCTTCCTCATTGGAAAGGTAAAGAATTATTGTATCCGATGATTGGGCGCGGCGCATTAGGTCTCCGTTTACAGGAGCCGTATACCAGTAGGCGGCGGCTCCATCAAAAGTCCTTTTACCCAGTGCGAAAAAATCCAGGTTTTGACCGGCCAGAAGCACAGAGCCGGCGTTTTTTACGCTTAACGGCAACGTTTCATTCGAATTTTTAATAACGGTTACAGAACGCGCCGCCAAATCCTGAAAAAACACGGAGCCTTCCGCTCCCGGCAAACTTTCGCGCACTTCTTTTAAATCAGGATAAAGGGGGGCCGCGTTTTCATCTTTTAAATAGCGTAGTTTTACAAGCAGTACGCGAAAAGCCGATTCCCGCACGCGGCTACTGAAAACTTCATCGTTTTTTACGGAATATAGCAGGCTCACCCACACCGCCTCATCCAAAGCCGGCGTTTGCGACGTCATAATCACGTCGTTTCCGGCTAAAATAGCCTGCCGCGCCGCCCTGGATAAACTGCCGGCGCTCATTATGGCGCCGTTCATCATTAAATCGTCTGTAATGATAAGGCCGTTAAATCCTATTTTCTCACGTAAAATAGTCTGCAAAAACCACGGCGAAAGGCTCGCCGGCGTGTCTTTTGATTGCGTTTGCGGGAAAGCGATATGCCCGCTCATAATGGCCGGAACGCCGTTTTTGGCGAGCATACGATAAGGCACGAGCTCTCTTTCCCAAAGAACGTCAAAAGGAGCGTTTATTTCGGGCAATACGCCGTGCGAATCCAGGGCCGTGTCTCCATGCCCTGGGAAATGTTTGGCGGTGGGTATTATACCGGCCTTTTCCTGCCCTCTGGCAAAGGCTATGCCGAAAAGACCGGCGTTTTCGGGTACATCGCCGAAGGAGCGCGGGCCTATTAAAACGGAGCCGTGGTTTGTGTAAAGGTCTACGGTCGGGGCGAAATTCATGTTTATCCCCAAAACTCGAAGTTCTTTGCCTATGTAAAGGCCGCTACGGTAAGCGTCTTCTGGAAAACCGGACGCGCCTATAGCCATTGAACCCGGCGTCTGGCTGGTTTGGCCTTTTACGTGGCGCACCAGGCCGCCTTCCTGGTCTGTGGCCACCAAAAGCGGTATGTTGAACCGGCTTTGGACGGAAAGCTTCTGAAAGCCGCTTATGGTTTGGGCGAGCCGCTCCGTATCGGCGGAATTCCAGCCGAAAACTTTTACTCCGCCCAAATTGCGGCGCTTTATCCATTCCGTAATCGCCGGCTCCGGGCCCGACTCCCATTCCTTCCAGCCGAACATGAACAGTTGCGCCAGCGCCTCTTCGTCCGTCATCGCTTCCACAATGGAACGGGCTAAGATTTCAGGATTTTCCGGGTCGTTAAAATCAAGTGAAAAAGACGAAACGGAAAAAAAAACAAAAAAACAAAAAAACCAGGCGGCGTTTTTCATTTTTTTATTTTAATCTGGAAAAGCCAAAGCTATAATTTCGTCAAAAGTTTCCACCGGATGAAATTCTATTCCGTTTTTTACATAATCCGGCGCTTCATCAAGGTCGCGGGTGTTTTGTTTGGGAATTATCACCCGTTTAACTTTATTCCGTTTAGCGGCTATTGTTTTCTCTTTTAACCCGCCTATAGGCAGCACTTTGCCGGTGAGACTCAACTCGCCGGTCATAGCTAGATTCTGGGAGGCGGCGCGTTTTATAAAAAGGCTTATAAGGGCTACCGCCATAGTAACGCCCGCCGAAGGGCCGTCTTTCGGCGTAGCGCCTTCCGGTATGTGCAGATGCACATGGTTTCTTTCAAACCATTTTGGATTCACATCGTATTTTTCGCAAACCACCTTGCGCGCCACAGTCATGGCGATGGCGGCTGATTCTTTCATTACATCTCCCATTTTGCCGGTTAAGGTAAAGCCGCTTTTCCCCGCGACGGAAGCGGCCTCGATAACAAGAACGTCCCCGCCCATGCTCGTCCACGCCAAACCCAGCGCAGTCCCCTCTTCCTCGGCTTTTTTAAAAACGCCTTCCGGGAAAAAAGGTTTTCCCAAATAAGTTTCTATAAGGGTTTTATCAACGGTGAATTTTTGAATTTCGGCCTTGCGTGAAGCCTCCGTCTTTTTGCTTTTTTCAGGAAGCTCCGTTTCTTCTTTTTCGACCAGTTCTTTAGCCAATTTACGATGGATTTTATCCATGTTTTTCTCAAAATTCCGCACGCCGGCTTCGCGCGCGTAGCTGTTGGCTATGAACAAAAAAGCGTCTTTTGTGTATTTTACTTGACTTTGCTTTAAACCGTTTTTTTCAAGGCTTTTTGGAAGAAGGTAACGCCGCGCTATTTCCAGTTTTTCCGAGTCTATATAGCCGGGTATATCTATAATTTCCATGCGGTCTATTAAAGGAAGCGGAACCCCGTCCAGCGTATTCGCGGTAAGGATGAAAAACACGCGCGATATATCAAAAGGAAGGTCTAAATAATGGTCGCGAAAAGTTACGTTTTGTTCCGGATCTAAAACTTCCAAAAGAGCGCTCGCGGGATCGCCTGATACGCCGGCCCCCATTTTGTCTATTTCATCCAGCATAAAGACAGGATCTTTGGTTTTAACAGTTTTAAGGCCCTGTATTATTTTACCGGGAAGGGCGCCTATGTAAGTTCTACGATGCCCTTTAATTTCGGCCACATCTCTTATGCCGCCGACTGAGAAACGGTAAAATTGTTTGCTCATGGCCCTGGCTATAGACCGCCCCACGGAAGTTTTTCCAACGCCGGGCGGCCCCAAAAGACAGATTATCGTTCCTTTGCTGTCTTTTCGCAGTTTTCTTACCGCCAGATGCTCCACAATCCTGGCTTTGACGTCTTTTAGCCCGTAGTGATCTTTTTCCAGCACGGCGGCGGCGGTTTTTAGGTTGAATTCCTCAGGCGGGGGGGCGTCCCAGGGCAGAGCCGCTATCCAGTCCAGGTAGTTCCTAGTAATAGCAAATTCAGGCGAGCGGGGGTCGATGGACGCGAATTTCGCCAATTCTTCGTCCACGGCGGCCTTCACCTCCCCTTCAAAATTAAAGCCTTTCAACTTTTCGGCAAGGCGGTCGTATTCGGAAGCTTCTTCCTCGTAAGAAGGGCCTAATTCTTTTTTTATAGCTTTAAGCTCTTCCTTTAGAAAATATTCCCGCTGGCTTTTTTTTATTTTATCGTTTATTTCTTTTTGGATGCGAGTTTTAATTCGCATAATGTCTTGTTCTTTTTTTATGTAAATAAGGACTTGCTCCATCCGTTTTTTTACATTCAAAATTTCCAGCACTTTTTGCTGTTTCGCCCTGTCTATATTAAGAATGCTTACGATAAAATCCGCGATTTTTCCAGGATGATCTATATTCACCATGTTAAGGCGCATTTCTTCCGAAAAAAGCGGGTTGTTTTCTGATATAACCTTCATTTCGCTTATCAGCGCCCTGGTAAGAGCCTTCGTTTCGCTGGAAGAATCGGATTCTTCCTCAAGGTACTGCACAGCGGCTATCATAGGGTCGCTTTCGCGCAACGTCTTTTTTATTTTGAAACGTTTAAGGGTGGTGATAAAAATGTTAAGGCCGCCGTCCGGCAGGTTGATTTTTTTAACTATTTTAGCCGCGGTGCCAACTTTATATAAATCACTTATAGTTTCCGGGCGGGAATCGCGGCGGGCCAGTACAAGCCCTATAATAGCGCTGGAAGACGCGCTTTCTTCGATTAACTTTACGTCGGGCGGGTTGCCTATTAATATAGGGGTTAACACTCCTGGGAAAATAGGCCGGCCTGTAAGGGGAATAATCGGCAGTTTAGGCGGCAAAACATAGTCTATCGGCATTATTTCATCTGACACAGAACCTCCAAAAATACAAAACGCGCCTTTACGCGCTTTTACAACACAAACGGCTCGCAGGCGCACCGCCCTAATGCGGCGTTTATTAACGCGCGCAAAACCTCTCGCGCGATATAATTTTCGCGGGTTTTACGCGGAAATTTTCCAGGCGTTAAGCCAAAAACTCGGCGAGCCTGCGGTATGTTAAATTAACCACGTTCTTTTTTTCCACATCTACGTTTTCGCCAAGCTCGTCTATTAAAGTTTCAAGCGCGGCTACGCTTTCGTTTAACGCCGAATGAAACCTTTTTGAACAGGAAAGGCGGAAGCCGCCGCCTGGAACGCAGGAAAAGTATAAAAAACCCAAGGTTTTTCCGCCGTAACGCCTTAAAGCCGGCTGCAGCAGATAGGCCGCGACGCCTAAAATTTCATCAAGGTCTTTTTGGGCGTAATATATCTTTTTACCGTTCCATTGGCGTTTTAAAGCCCCGTCTACGTCTATTTTTGGAACTATGGACAAAATCACGTTTACTTTTTCGCCGTCCAAAAGAATATATTTTTCCTGTATCGTCACCACGCCTTTTAGGTTTTTGAACAAAACGTTGTAGTCTTCGCCCTTTACCTGACGCAGTTTTTCCCACTCCAAAATCGCTTTTTTACGGCCTTTTTCGTTTTGCAACTCAAAAACTTCCGCGCCTATTTTTATGCTGTTCGTCCAATCCCTTTTAATTTTCGCGGGCGGCTCTTTAGACGAAAGCTTTCCGAACACGTTCCTAGGCTCAAACCTTTCCAGAACGCCGCCGCCCAGCCTTTTTAGCACATTTTTAGATATGGGGGACACAGAGCTTGCGTACATACGCCCCGTGCGTATAATTTCTCCGGCCACTATATATTCCGGATCCATTTTGAACATGAAAGAACCCGGATGTATTAAAATTTTACCGGCGGTGAGGCTTTTGTAAATTTCCCTGCCCTGCCTTACGCAGACAAATTGTATAAGGCCTTTCGCTACGGCGCTAAGATAATCGTCCGTAGGGCCGCCTGAAAGTATGGGAACGCCCATTTCGCTTACAACGGCTTCCAACTGGGCCTCCACGTTGTAAATTTCCTGCATGGCTTTTTCGTCCAAAAAGTATTTTTCGCAGAATTTTTCACGCGAAGGCGCCTGCGCGTAAGCCTCGTACAGTTTTAGGTATGAAACAAAATCGCCGTGAGGGTCTCTAAAAAAGTGATGCGCTTTACGCGCGTCGGTTTCGCTTCCAGGCGGCAACAGGTATGGGCTTTGCGTAGACAAAAAAGCCGCCGCTATAATGGTTTCGCGCACAACGGAAGGGTATTTAAGCACGGCTTCCACTATTATTCTGGACTGGCGAGGAGAAAGCGGGAATTTAGTCATCATGGCGCCCGTTTTGGACAGGCTGTTGTCCGGCTCAAGCGCGTCCAGCATATTCAGCGTTTCTATAGCCGATATAAGGCCCTCATGTCCGGGCGGCGAAATAAAATCAAACTGCTCAAAGTCTGTTATGCCTAAATCCGCCATGCGCAAAACAACCTCGCTTAAATCGGTGCGGTATATTTCTTCCGCGGTAAAGAGGGGGCGGCCCTCAAAATCGCGGCGCGTGTACAAACGGTAGCAAATTCCCGCCTGCGTCCTGCCGGCCCTCCCCTTGCGTTGAGCCGCCGAAGCTTTGGAAATAGGGCCTTCCACCAGGCTGGAGGTGAAAGTGCGCGGATTGTAAAAATTAAGCTTGGAAAGGCCGCAATCTATCACCGACGTCACCCCGTCTATGGTGACAGAAGTTTCGGCTATGTTTGTTGAAAGAACGATTTTAGTTTTACCCCAGGGCGCTTTTTCAAAAACGCGCTCCTGTTCTTCCTTTCCAAGCCTGCCGTAAAGCGGGACTACGTGCGTTTTTTTACCCAAAGGCGAGGCGTAAAGCAACGAGGCGCAATCTTTTATCATTTTTTCGCCAGGCAAAAACACGAGTATGTCGCCCTGCCTTTTTTCGCTTAAAATCCTGTCTATTATGGCGGATATTTTTTTTAGCAAAAGCTCATTTGCTTCCAGGTAGCCTGAGCCGCTCTCCGGCGGGTCGTAAACAAGCGTCACCGGATAATTCACCGCGTCTATTTTTACTATGGGGCATTCCCAAAAATAAGCTGAAAAAACGGCGGCGTTTATGGTGGCCGAAGAAACTATAACTTTAAAATCGCGGCGCGCCGACAAAACCCGTTTTAAAAGCCCCAAAATGAAATCTATTGTAAGGCTGCGCTCGTGGGCTTCGTCAACAATAACGCAGGAATATCTGGAAAGGTAGGCGTCCTTTTTCATTTCCTGAAGCAGTATGCCGTCCGTCATAATTTTTATTTTGGTTTCCGGCGTAGTGGCGTCCGCGAAACGCATTTTATAACCCACAACCTGGCTGGAAGACGCCCCGCTCATTTGGCGCGTAATAAATTCGGATATGGAGAGGGCGGCTATACGCCGCGGCTGGGTTACGCCTATAATCCCGCTCGCCGAAAAGCCCGCTTCATACAGAATAACCGGAAGCTGTGTTGTTTTACCCGACCCGGTAGGGCTTTCGAGCACTATCACTTGATTTTCTTTTAACGCCTGTAAAATTAAATCCCGGCTCTGATACACCGGGAGGTTTTCGTATTTCATTAATTAACCTGCAATTCCTGAATTTCTTCCTCTGTAAGGATGTTGGTGATGTATATGCTTCTTCTTTCCGTAACAATAATTCTATTTTTACCGTCCACGGTTTGCTCGTCAAAAACCTGAACTATTGGATTACGCGAATCATCAGGATTGACGTCTATCACCTGCGCTTTTTTTTTGTTGGAAAGCATTACAAACTGGCCTATGGGGTAGATTGAAAGCGAGCGCAACATATGGTTCAGCACGTTTTCATCGTATTTTTTGCCTTCGTTTCTTAGAAGGCGCAACATTCCGTGGTAGCCGTCCTCAGACTTTTTGTGCGGCCTTTTCGTGGTTATAGCCTCGTAGGAACAGGCGACCGCTATTATTTTTGAGTAAAGGCCTATCGCGTTTCCACGCAATTTATACGGGTAGCCGGAGCCGTTTTCCCGCTCGTGATGTTCCAAAGCCGGAGCGCAAACCGCCATTGGAAAATCGTTCATTTTTAGTATTTCATAGCCTATTTTTGGGTGCGCGTATATTAAATCCTGCTCCTCCGGTTTTAAGCTTCCTTTTCCAAGATAAATGTAAGGCGGAAGGCGGGTCATGCCTATCTCGTGCAAAAGCGCGGCGACTCCCAACTCTATAAGTTTGTGGGCCGGGAGCTTCATCGACATCCCTATTATAACAGAAATGACGGCGCTTTTCACCGCGTGGGATATCAAAAAGTCCTCGTCGCTTACTTCCGCCACGTTTTTTTGAATCTGCAGAAGAAAGCGCCTGTTTTTTCCTATTTCTTCTATCATTTCTTTTATTTTTTCCGCCGCGTCGTAAAACCGCAGAGGCTGTTTTACGGCGGCCTTTTCCAGCGCCGCGCCCGTCCATTGCTGCAACCCGGCGTAGTAACGTTCAGCTTCCTTCACTTTTTCCGCGTCATTTAAAACAAAATGACGTTCTTCTTCGCCGCCGCCGCTGTAATAACCTTGCGGCTCTCCGGCGCTGCTTACAACGGTGAAATCCCATTCTTTAAGAAGTGAAATAAAATCTTCGGTGATTTTTATTTCAGGGCTCGCTAAAATGAAGTTTTCATCCAGCATAAGAGGAGCGGAAAAAAAATGATTTAACGGAATATCTTTTACTTCGTATTCTTTCATAATTTAATTTCGCCAACCGGAAGGCTTGCTTTATTACATCTGACGATGGAATCAGACGGGCGCGGCTCGCCTTTGGGATTGCGTTTTAAATTAATCATACAACTTTACAACGATGCTTTCAATCGCCGTCTATTTCTTTTTCGAACAAGTCTTTATCCAGGGCTTCGTCTATTTGCACCGGGTAATCGCCGCTAAAACAGGCCCGGCAAAGGCCTCGGAAACATCCGCAGGCTATCTTTTCCAAAGAATCTATCGAAAGATAGCCCAAAGAATCGGCTCCTATAATGCTTTTAATTTCAAAAAGCGTATGTTTATAGGCTATAAGATTTTCGCTCGCGTCTATATCCGTGCCAAAATAACAGGGATACAAAAACGGAGGGCAGGAAAGCCTTACATGAACTTCGCGCGCGCCAGAGTCCCGCAACGCTTTTATTATCCTCATGCTTGTGGTTCCCCGGACTATCGAATCGTCCACCATAACGACGCGCTTGCCCATAACCGCGGAATTTATGGGGTTTAATTTTATGCGCACGGCGGCTTCTCTTTCGCAGGCGTCAGGCGATATAAAAGTGCGGCCTATGTATTTGTTTTTTAAAAAACCAAAATCAAAAGGTATGCCGCTTTCTCTGGAAAAACCCAAAGCGGCGTCCAGGCCGGAATCCGGCACTCCTATTACGACGTCCGCTTCCGCCGGATGCTCTTTCGCAAGAAGCTCCCCGGCTTTAAGCCTGGCTTCGTGAACGGATACGCCGTCTATTATTGAATCCGAGCGGGCGAAATAAACGTATTCAAAAACGCACAGCGATGATTTTTTACCGCAATGTGTTTTTATGGATTTAACTCCGTCTTCGCTCACAACGACTATTTCGCCGGGCTCTATATCCCGCTCAAAAACGGCGCCTACGGCGGAAAGCGCCGCGCTTTCACTCGCGAACACCACCGAATTTCCCAAAGTTCCCATGCAAAGAGGCCGGAAGCCGTTTGGATCGCGCACCGCGATTAACTTACGTTTGCTCATCATTACAAGGCTGAAGGCGCCTTTCAAAAGCGGCGCCGACTTTTCCACGGCTTCCTCTATTGAGGCGGAAGTTATACGCTCGCGCACTATCGTATAAACTATCGCTTCCGTATCGCTTGAGGTGTGAAAAATACCGCCCTGCATTTCCAAAGCCCGGCGCAAACTGGCGGCGTTGGTCAGGTTGCCGTTGTGCGCCAGGGCTATAGAGCCTTTAATATGTTTGGCTACGAAAGGCTGGACGTTCACCCTGCGGTTTAGGCCTGTGGTTCCGTAGCGGACGTGGGCCACCGCGATACGCCCGCCGCCGTTGTCGCCTAAAGCATCCAGGGCGCTTTCCGTAAAGACGCTTCCGACAAGGCCTTTGTCCCGGCGGCTTGAAATGCCCGTTTCCGAATTCACCGCTATACCGCAACTTTCCTGCCCCCGGTGCTGAAGCGCGTAAAGCCCCGTGTAACAGATTCTGGCGATGCGCCTGTACGTATGGGCGTCTGATTTAGCCGCGTATACCGCGAAAAGCCCGCATTCTTCGTGTATCATAATTAATTTAACTGATTTCTGAAAAAGGCGTTTACCAGGCGCCGCAAGGTTAAAAGATAAAAAAACATATTTTAAGGCGCGTTCCGGCGCGTGAAATTTTTACAGGGGCGAATAAATTCAGCAACCTAAAAGACGTTTTAAAACCTCGTTGTAGGCTTCGTTTACGCCGCCCAAATCCAGCCGGAAACGGTCTTTGTCCAGTTTCTCACCCGTTTTTAAATCCCAAAAACGGCAAGTGTCGGGGGATATTTCATCGGCGAGTATAACGTCTCCGCAAGGCAGACGCCCGAATTCAAGTTTAAAATCTATAAGACGGACCCCCGCTTCTTTAAGATGTTCTGAAAGCGTTTCGTTTATTTTAAATGAATAGGCGGCTATTTTTTCCAGTTCTTCACTGGAAGCCCAACCCATAGCCGCTATGTGGTAATCGTTCACCATCGGGTCTCCCAAAGCGTCGTCTTTGTAGCAGTATTCCAGCACTGTTTTAGACAACGGCGTTCCTTCTTCCAGGCCGAGCCTTTTGGCGAGGCTTCCCGCGGCTATGTTGCGAACAATCACCTCTAGCGGAATTATTTTTACAAGCTTAACAAGCGTTTCCGAAGGGCTTAATTCTTTTACAAAATGCGTGGGGACGCCGGCTTTTTCCAGAATTTGCATTAAATGATTGGTTATACGGTTGTTTATAACGCCTTTTCCGGTTATAACGCTTTTTTTTACGCCGTTTCCGGCGGTGACGTCGTCTTTATATTCAACGATCAAAAGATCGCCGTCGTCAACGGCGAATACTTTTTTTGCTTTGCCTTCGTAAAGCTGATTTTTTTTTAGCACTGCTTCTCCAAAAATAATTTTGTTTTGGGCGCGCAGGGATTCGAACCCCGGACATCCACGGTGTAAACGTGGCGCTCTAACCAGCTGAGCTACGCGCCCAAAACAAAAACCGCCGCACACGCAACGGCGCAATAATACTGCCCCTAAAAGCCTGTATTGTCAATCGCCGCCATTTAAAAAAGACGGTTGGAATATTCCGCTTTTTGCTTTTACAGCCTGCCGCTCATTTTTCTGGAAATTTCCGCGGCGCGGGGCGGCGGCATATTTTCGTTCATAAGCCAAACTGAAACCATGGAGGCCGTTCCCTCCCGGGCCGCGATTTCCTCCACCTTTTTAAAAAGGTCTATTATTTCCTGGTCGTCCATAGCCGTTATTATGCGCACCGCCGCATCAGGCGGCATATTGGTAAGGTAGGAGGCGAACTGTTCTACGCTTTCGTCTTTCGCTTCCTGCGCGGATTTCGCGGCGTTAAGAGAGTTTTCCCTGTCGTCCAGATTTTTCTGGCGATCTTCCAGTTCGGCGGCCATCTGCGCGATTTCATCTTTTTGAGTTTTAAGCGAGCTTTCAACTTTATCCAGCTCCGCGTTGCGAAGGTCTAAGCCTTCGATAAGGACGGCGAGCCTTTCGGAATCCAGGTTTATCATCACGCCTTTTTCCGCGCCTTTTTGGGTGCGGCGGTTTAGGCCCAACAATTTGTAAACGGGAGACAGAACGGTTTTTACGTCTATCACGTTTAAATAATCAAACCATACAAGCCCGCCGGCCGCAATCATAATGATTAAAATGAGAAGGATTATAGATTTTCCAAAATTTTTTCCTAAAGCCATTTTTTAATCCGCGTATTCTATTGGATGAACCGCCCTATCCCTGGAAAGAACCGACCGGGGGAAAATTTTTTGGGCTTCGCGCAACAATTCTTTTAACTCCCGCTCGGCATAGCGCGGGCTGTAGTGTATCAACGCAAGCTTTTTAACGCGCGCGTCCCTGGCTATAAAGGCGGCCTGTTCGCTGGTCATGTGTTTTTTATCCCTCGCGTCGTCTTCAATTTCGCGAGTGAACATACCCTCGCACACCAAAAAATCCGAGCCTTCAACTTCCTCGGCTATTCTCGGAAAATAAAGCGTATCGGTTACGAAGGAAAACTTGCGCCCGCTTCTTTTTTCACCCATTATGTCGCCGGGCGTTACGGTTTTTCCGTTTTCGAGCGTTATGGTTTCCCCGCGCTGCAAACGGGACCAAAGCGGCCCTTGCGGAACGCCTAGATTCAGCGCCTTTTCCGGATGAAATTCCCCCGGCCTTTCGTATTCTTCCAGCGTGTAACCCATGCAAGGTTTTGTATGCTTAAGCGGGAAACAGCGCACATGAAAATCTTCCGCCTGGTAGACAATTTGCGCTTCCGTAATTTCTTTTACGATTATTTCATAATTTATATACATATCCAGAACGCGCCTGCTTGTTTCTATGTACTCGGCTATGCGCGGAGGGCCGAATATGTACAAAGGTTCGGCGCGGTCCACCTGCGAGGACAGCATAAGGATGCCGGGGATTCCGGTAACATGGTCGGCGTGAGTGTGGCTTATAAAAATCGCGGATATTTTTTTCCAGCGCAGGTTAAGGCGGCGCAGGCTCACCTGCGTCCCTTCTCCGCCGTCAAACAAAAAAAGTTCGCCTTCGCGGCGCAACAGCACGGAAGTAAGATGCCGGTTGGGTAAAGGCGCCATTCCACCGCAACCCAGTATAAACGCTTCAAAATTCACCGCTTGATGATAGCGTTTTTAGGTTGAATTTTCAACATGGGCCGTCCGCTTCCAGATAGGAAATCGCCCGGCGGCTTAAAGCCGCTTTTTAACTAAAACAGGCGTTAATGCGGCCCTTTGTGATTTAAACCGGCGCGCCGCATAGCGGAACGGTGAAGACATTATTTAAAAAAAGATTTAATATTAATTTTGTTCAATTTTTTAAAGTCCGCGGATTTTTAAAAAACTTTGTAGAGGGGCGTTTTAAAAAACACGGTTTCTAAATAATTCACCTTTTCGTCCGCGCTGGAATAAAACAATTCAGCCGTTTTTTTGCGCGGTCGCGGAAAACTGAAAGTCCCGCCCAAACCAAACCGGTTTTAGGCGGCGGAGCGATTAGGAGTAAATCTTGCCAAAACTAACTTTACAAAAACTCTCTTTAGCTTCCATGTTGTCTATTGTAACTTTGCTCGAACTAATGGGCGTAACGGCGCTGGTTATAATTATTTCTTTGGTTCCATTCCGCAAACTAGCGGCTTCCAAAGTTGAGGATTATATAAACGAAAGCGTACTCCATTTACGGGACGAAATTAACGCCCAATTATACAATCACACAAACCTTTTAGCCCATGTGGAGATAAGCTCCATCCCCTACATGAACAAAAAACCGGTTGACAGAAACGCGCTCAGCGCCCATTTTGATGAAATGCAATCCACGCTTGAAAACGTAATGATGATTTACAGCACGAACAACGTGCGGTGGAACGGGCCCGGCGGCTGGTGCGCGGCGAGCGTCGGCTGGATTCCAAACGCGGACTGGGACAACACAAAACGCTCCTGGTTTAACGACGCGAAAAACGCCGGCGGAAAAATCATATTCACAGACCCGTACATAGACGCCGCCACTGGAAACCTGATTTTCGCTATGGCGAAAACCGTTTTCGACCCGAAAACCGGCGAAGACCTGGGAGTTATATCCGAAAATGTTTCTATTTCCACTCTAACGGCGCTGGCTAACGCTCAAAAATCCATACCGGAAATGAAAAGCTACATTCTGCATAAAACCGGGCTTTACATAACGCACGACGACGCGAGTTTTGTTATGCGCGAGGATTTTTTTAAAGATAAAAATTTTGAAAACTTACGCGCCGGCGTGCTTTCCGGCTTCGCTTTTAGGGGCGAAAGCGGCGAATATATAATTTATTCGGACGTAATCCCCGCAGCCGACTGGCGCATAGTTTCCGTGCTTCCCTCGTCCGCCTTTTTAAACGAAATAAACCGGATAGCGGCCGTTTCCGCCGTTCTGGCGTTTATATACATGGTGATCATCGCTGTAATTACGTTTATTGTAATGCGGCGCATAATTAAGCCGATTTCCATAGCGGCGTCTTTCTTAAAAGAAATTTCGGAGGACTCAGGGGACCTCACCAAAACTCTCGAAATAACGGCCAAAAACGAAATAGGCGACATGGCGTTTTATTTCAACAGCACCATGAAAAGAATTAAAAACATGGTTAAAACAATAAAAGACATATCCGAAAAACTAAACAAAACAGGCCGGGATCTTGCGCAAAACACAAGCAACGCGGCGTCTTCGGTGTATCATATAAGTTCCGCCGTCAAGAATATTTCCACAAAAACGAAAGACCAGCAGGAAAGCGTAAGCCAAACCAACTTAACTATGGAACATTTGGCTTCCGCCATAAAAAATCTGGGGGCCCTGGTTGAAAAACAATCGGAAGAGACGTTGCGTTCCAACGCCGCCATAGAAAGAATGATTGAAAGCGTTAAATCCGTAACTAGAACAGTGAACGGAAACACCGAAAACATCAAAGACCTTACAGCCGCGTCCGAAGTTGGAAGATCCGAACTTAACGAGGCGTGCGCGAATATAAAAGAGGTCGCCGTTGAGTCGGAAGGGCTTTTGCGCATCAACTCCGTGATAAAAACACTGGCCAGTCAAACGAATCTGCTTGCGATGAACGCCGCGATAGAAGCCGCCCACGCCGGGGAGGCCGGAAAAGGATTTTCGGTGGTGGCCGAAGAAATACGCAAACTCGCCGAAAGTTCCGAAGGGCAATCAAAAATAATAAGCTCGACGTTAAAAAAGATGCGCGATTCCATCGAAAAAACGAACCTGGTTACAGCCGGCGTTCTAAACAAGTTTGAGGCGATTGGCTCTGGAGTAAACTCCGTTTCCAGGCAGTCGCTAGCGGTGGGCGCCGCTATGGAGGAGCAGGATAAAGTCAGCCGTCAAATGCAGGAAGCCTCAAAAAGCCTAGCCGCCATAAGCGAAGGCGTAAAAGCCGGCGCCAGGGAAATGCTGGAAGACAGCGCCGGCGTCATCGCGGAAAGCCGCAAACTGGGAGAAATGACGCTGGGAATAATAGAAAACATAAGCGAAATCAGCCGCGAAATATCAGGAATAGACGAATCGGTCGGCGTGGTGAAGAATGTAAGCGTCCAAAACAAAGAAACGATAGAAACGCTTGTGGAAGAAGCCTCGCGCTTCAAAATCTAAAGGCCGGTGGTTTAACGCGGCTTTTTGCGCCGGCGCGGCCTTTTACAGCCTTTTGTTACGCCAGTTCGACGCCCTGGCAGCCGCTGGTTACGGTTCCAAGCGCGTAGGCGGCCTCCCCCGCCTGGTTTAACTCATCGAGCGCTTTTTCCAGGTCTTTTTCTTTAACAATTAAAACCATGCCTACGCCCATGTTAAACGTGTTAAACATATCCCGGGGCGAAACTCCGCCTTCCGCCGCTATTAAATCAAATATGGGCGGCGTTCTTACGGCGCTTTTTTGAATCAGAGCCTGTTTTCCGGCGGGAAGAACGCGGGGTATGTTTTCGTAAAAACCGCCCCCTGTAATATGGGCGGCGCCTAAAATTTCCACCTTTTTAGCCAGAGCAAGAACTGTTTTTACATATATTTTTGTCGGGGTGATAAGTTCTTCGCCAAGCGTTTTACCTAAAACGTCCACGCGAGAGCCCAATCTTTGCAAAGCGTCCGGGGAGGAGAGCGAAAAAATCTTTCGTATAAGCGAAAATCCGTTTGAGTGAACGCCGGAGGAAGGAAGCGCGATTATGGCGTCGCCCTCCTTTATTTTAGAAGGCTCCGGAAGGCGGGTTTTATCCGCCAAACCCACCGCGAAACCAGCCAGGTCGTATTCACCGTTTGCGTAAAAAGACGGCATTTCCGCCGTTTCGCCACCTATAAGAGAACAGCCGGCCTGTACGCAACCGTCCGCCACGCCGCTTACAACCGCCTCTATTTTTTGCGGCGTTATTTTGTCGCAAGCTATATAATCCAGAAAAAACAACGGGGCGGCGAATGAACATACGACGTCGTTTACGCACATGGCCACGCAGTCGATTCCAACCGTGTCATGCTTGTCCAGCAAAAAAGCCAATTTTAACTTCGTGCCCACCCCGTCCGCGCCGCTTACAAGCGCCGGTTCTTTTAAGCCGCTAAAATCCGGCGTAAAAACCCCGCCAAATCCCCCCAAACCTCCTGTAAAACCGTCCGTCCGCGCCCTTTCCACGTGTTTTTTAATCAAATCCACAGCCTTGTAACCCGCGGTTACGTCTACGCCGCTTTCTTTATATTTTTCGCTAAAACTGTTTTTCATTTAAAAAAAGAATAGAGTTTTAAAGGGTAATTTTCGCCCCCCCCCCCCCCACTCCTAAGCCTGGCGGAACGCCGCCCAATCTCGCATGACGCAACACGCTCTTTGAGTATTGCGGTAAACCCGCGCCGCTTACATAATTAGGCGATGAAGAACAAAAAACGCATAATCGAATTGGAAAACCTTATAATTCGCCACCAAATTCTATATTACGGAGGCGAAGCTGAAATAAGCGACGCGGAGTTTGACGCCCTTTGGGACGAACTAAAAAAAATAGCGCCGCAAAGCCCTGTTTTAGAGCGCGTAGGATCAGAATTTCCCGCTTTTAACGGCGGGAAAATGGAAAACACGGAAAGAGACGCCGATGGATTTCCAAAAGCGCGTCATATTATACCAATGGGCAGCCAGGAAAAAGCCGCTAACGAGGAAGAATTCCGCGTTTGGGCCGAAAAAACCGCCGCCGCGCAATTCGTGGTTCAGCACAAACTGGACGGCGCCAGCCTTGAGTTGCAGTACCAAAAAGGGCTTTTGCAAAAAGCCGTAACGCGCGGAGACGGCTTGATTGGAGACCAAATTACATCCAACGCGCTAAAAATGAACGGCGTTATAGCCAATCTCAACTGCGGCTTTACAGGCGGGGTGCGCGGCGAAGTCGTTATGACGCGCGAAATATGGAAAACCAAGTACAAAGACAAAGCGAATTGCAGGAACGCGGCCAACGGGCTTATGCGGCGCAAAAACGGGGATGAGTGTGAAAACCTCATGTTTATAAGCTACGACGCCGCCAAACCGGAAGACGAAGCTTTTTTTACGGACGAAAACCAAAAAATAGAATGGCTTAAAGAAAAAGGTTTTTACACGCCTCCCAGCCTAATTTTTGATTCGGCGGAAAAAATAATTGAATACAGGAACGAAACTGCGGAAAACAGGGATTCCATACCTTACGACATAGACGGGATCGTTGTAAAAGACCTTGTTACAGACTCAGAAGACCTTCGAAAAAACAGGCCGGAAAAACAAATCGCTTTTAAATTTTCACTTTTAGAGGCTGTAAGCGTTCTTAGGGAAGTTGAATGGAGCGAAAGCGGCTGCACTTACACGCCGATTGGAATAGTGGATCCGGTGCGCATTTCCGGAACCACCGTAAAGCGCGCCAATCTGAACAACCCGGCTTCGATAAGGGCGCTGGGATTAAAAATAGGGCTGCCTGTAATTATTGTAAAACGCGGCGAGATAATACCCAAAATAGAGGGCCTTGCGCAAGAATATTTAGAAAAATACACGCACTCAAAAGATGTGCGCGAAATTGAAAATCCGTCCGTTTGCCTTTCTTGCGGCGCGCAACTTAAGGATGAAGGGACGCGCCTTTACTGCCCTAACACTTCCTGCCCAAAAAGAATCTTGCACAGGCTGCAAAAATGGGCGTCGGTTATGGATATACAGGAAGCGGGTGAAAAACTTATTGAACAGCTTTTTAAAAAAGGGCGCGTGCGTTCAATTCATGATCTTTATACGCTTGAAACTGAAGAATTGGCCGGATACGACCGCATGGGGGAAGTTTCCGCGGCAAAAGTTATACGCAATATAAGGGCGGTCGGCGAAGTGAGCCTTTCGCGTTTCGCGGCGGGTTTTGATTTGGAAGGCGTGGGGGAGCTTATTTTTGAAAAGGCCGTGGAAGCCGGTTTTGACGCCCTGGAAAAACTTAGGGAAGCGGAAGAAGACGCCCTGGCCCAGGCCTACGGCATAGGTAGCGTAACCGCTAAAACCATAAAAGACGGGCTTTTAGAAACAAAAGAAGACATGGACGCGACGCTTGCGCTGGGTTTTGTAAAGATTAAAAAACCAAAGGAGGGCGGCGAAAGCGAGCGTTTAAAGGGCCTTTCTTTTTGTTTTACAGGCGAATTAAAAAAATTAAAAAGAAGCGAAGCCGAAAATCTCGCGCGCCGTAACGGAGGCTTGGTAAAATCTTCCGTTGTAAAAGATTTATCTTTTTTAGTTACAAACACCCCTCTATCCGGCTCGTCTAAAAACAAGAAAGCGCAAAAATTAAATGTTAAAATAATTAGCGAAGAAGAATTCTTTTCAAAAATAGAAGAGGGCGGAAAAAAACCGCTCAATAATAACGGTGAGGCATGACAACTAAAAAAACAAAAAAAACGGCGTCAAAAGCAAGAACGCCGGAGCTAAAAAAAAATATTTTTATTTTTTTATTTTTTACGGTTTTAAATTTAGCGGCGGCGCAAGACGCTTTGCGCGGCGAGGTGCGCATTGACTCCGAGCCTGTTTACGCGCTGGAATTCGGCGTAGAACTCCCGTTAAGCGCCGCCGGCGCGCTTAAATGGGCGGCGGAAGAAGCCGCGCTTTCTTATTCGGCGATGATTTACGGCTGGAATTTTGATTACAAAATAGGAGACGCCTCGCGCTCCATAGCCGAAGATTTTAATCTGACGCCTAACGGCGCCGTAAACCCCTCCGGCGCAAACCTAAAAATGGAAACCCCTGTAAAAGAAGGCGGATATTTTTTGATTTGGAGCGATTACAAATTGACGAAAGACCAGGCGTTGCGGTTCGCTTCGTGGAAAACCGCCGGAATAAGGGAGGTGCAGTCTTCCGGGAGCGGCGCGCTTACAGGGAAGGCGGGGAACGACTCGTTTGTCATGGTAAAAAGGGCCGCGCTTGAAGACGCCGCAAAAAACGCCGTGCGGGCGGCGTTGCGCGATAAATATACAAACCGTCCCAAAAACGCGCGCGGCAAGGCGGCTTTATCCGCGTTTCCGGTTTATAGAATAGAAGGCGGGCGCTGGGAAGCCTCGGCCCGTTTTCGCGTTAAGCTGGAAGAAACCGGCGGCTATGGGGTGTACTAAAAAACACAGCGTGCGGCCTGGTTTTTAGTTAAAGCGCGGGAAAAAAAGCAACAGCGCTCCTAAATTACGTTTTTTGAACGCCATTTTCCGCGTTTCCATCTTGTTGTAAAAATCACGGCGCGAAAGAAAAAGTCCAGCCCCATGCCTATCCACACGGAAAGGCCCTCAAAACCAAAAACATACGCGCATAGGTACGAACTGCTTATACGCACAAACCACATGGTGCATACGGCGCTTATCATTACAAACTTAACGTCTCCCGCGGCCCGCAGGGCGTTTGGAAGGGCGAAGCTTAAAGGCCAGGCTATGGAAGACGTTATACAGTGCAAAGTAAGGTATTTTTGCGTTAGAGCCACCGTTTCACTTTGCAAATTAAAAAGTTTAAGCCACATATCCATGCACAATAGATTCATAATGTTAAGCGACACTATTACTATATATGTAAGCCTAATAAGCCTAAAAGTCCAAAGTTTAGCGCCTTCGTAATCTTTCGCGCCCAAACATTGTCCGGTTATGGTAAGAATCGCCATGCCAAAGCCTGTGCCGGGCATATACACAAAAGAGGCTATAGCCCCTGTTACGGCGTTAGCGGCTATGGCCGCGGTTCCAAAATCAGTCACCAGCCGCGCAAGCAGTATTTTTCCAAACTGAAAAAGCGAGCTTTCCACCGCCGCCGGAACGCCTATTCTTAATATTTTTTTTATCGCCAAAGCGTCCAGCTTTGTTTTGTGTATATTTTCAGGATATATAGGCGCGTATTTATCTTTACATTGCAGAATGAAGATAAGAACGCAGCCGGCTATCCTGCAAATAAGCGTACTCGCCGCGGCTCCGGCCACGCCTGTTTTTAACACGATGATAAAAATCCAGTTAAAAATTATATTTATAACATTCATAAAAACAGCGGTGAACATGGGGATTCTGCTGTTTCCCATAGCCCTAAAAAGAGACGCGCTGGATGTGTACAAAGCGAAAAACGGAAAGCTTAAAGATGTTATGCGAAAGTAAACGCGCGCGTTTTGCGTCACTTCATCTTCCATTTTTCCGTAAGCGGCGTATAGAATATATTTATAAAATATAAGCGTCACAACCATAAGAAAAACAGAAAGGACCGTATTCGCGAGCATCATTTGTTTTGAAGACGCGGCGCAATTTTTCGAGTCTTTTCTGCCTATATACTGGCTGGCCACAACGGATCCCCCCGTAGCCAGGGCGGTGAATATAATAATTAAAAGCTGGTTTATTTGATCAACCAAAGAAACGCCCGAAACCGCGGCCTCTCCCGCCGAGCTCACCATAACCGTATCCACAATTCCTATCGTAACGGCAAGCAGTTGTTCCACAATCAAAGGCCAAAGAAGGGCTCTTACAGTTTTATTATTCCATTCAGTCATCAACATCCTTTTGGTTAAAACAACCGGAAACAGGCGCCGTTTTTGGGGTTTATCAACCCCAAAAGCCTATTCGCCGGTTTTAAGTTTATAGTACGAAAAGCCGGCGCAACTTTTACAAAGCGCTTTTCCGTCTTTTATTATATGCCTTGAATCTGTAATCATTTCACCGCAGAGGCCGCATTCAATTTTTTCAACCGGCTTTCCCGGCGCCTCGCAGGGCGGGAAAGGTATTTCAACTTCTTCCACTTTAAAAAGTTCTTCATCGGTTAAAGCGGCGAAATATTCAAGCAAATTTACATTAGCCGGAGCGTTCACCCAGCCTATGCTGGATACGCGCACGGCGCGAGAGGTTCGCAGGTCTAAAAAAGAAGCCGCGGATTTTCCGTAATCTTTATGTTTTAAACGCCGTTTACCAAGTTTACATCCCGTAACGGTGGATACGGCGTCCGATAAACACCGGTCGCTTTCCACAAACACCACAAGATCGCGGTATTTTTGAGGCTCTTCCAGAGCCAGTTTTCTAACTCCCAGCCTGGCCATGCGCACGCCCAGTATTTGGCCCGCGCAAATATGCCCGTGATACAAAGCGGCTTCTTTTAAGTCTTCTTCAAACGTTTTCATTTTAGGATGTTACAACCTTTGTAAAAAAGCCTCTATCCAAGCTTGGCGTGGGAATCATGTTGTTTTTTTAATTTCCGCGTCCGCCGGAATGATTTCCGCCGCCGCCGCAACCGCCGCGCAAGCGTTTGAATAAAGCAAACGCAAAAAATCGCGTCAAAAATAAAAAACTGTTAAAAACAGCAGTCTCGTCTTCAAATTCGGCGATAAAAACGCTATGATTTCTGTTGTGGAAATACAGGAACCGGAAAACGAATTTGACGGCGAAGCTGAAGAGAACTCTTCCAAACTTAGTTACAGGCTGGGAGAATTTGAAGGGCCTTTAGACCTTCTTCTCTATTTAATTAAAAAAAATGAAGTGAACATCTACGACATACCAGTTTCGCAGATCACCGAACAATACCTTTACTATTTGCGTTTCGCGACACGCTTTGATTTGGACGATTTATCCGATTTTCACCTTATGGCGGCCAACTTGCTGCTTATAAAAAGCCGTATGCTTTTACCCGTTGAATACACCATAGACGATGAAATTGAAGACCCCAGAGAAAAACTTGTGGAAAAACTCATTGAATATCAAAAATTCAAAAAGCTTTCACTCCTTATGGAAGAAAAGGAAAAAGAAGCCGAATGGGTGATAGAACGTAAAAAAATCCAGCGCACGCTTCCTTTCGACAACAATGAGCCGAACGTATGGCAAAAATTGGACGTGTGGGATTTACTTAAAACTTTTTCCGCCCTTACAAACAACAGCCTTACTTCAGAACGGGTTATGGATTTAAGAGAAGAAGTGTCTATAAACGAAAAACTTACGCTTCTTAATGAACTTATGGAAACTAAAAAAGAATGTTTTTTCACCGATTTAATTATAAAATCCGATTCGCTTATGGAAATAGTCTGCGCGTTTTTGGCGGTGCTGGAAGCTGTAAAATATAAAATGATAGTTATATTTCAAAACAAGCTGTTTGGCGACGTTTTAATAAGGCCGGGTGAAAATCCCGCCAAAGTCCAGCCGGAGAGCGGCGCGCAAAATTAAAAACAATAAAAACAAATGGAGATAAAATTGAGCAAGGAAACCGCGCTTATTGAAACCGTCTTATATTTAGAATGCGACCCAATAGATGAAGACGCCATAAGCCGCATCACCGGTTTAGCCAAAAACGTGGTGGAAATTTGTTTAAGCGAGCTGTCTCAAAGGTGCGAACAGGAAGATTGCGGCCTGGAAATCACGCGGCTGGGAGGCGGCGTCATGCTCGCCCCCAAAAAAGAATACTGGGACGCGCTAAAAGAGCGCTACGGTAAAAAAAACGAGGCCCGCTTATCCCGCGCGGCCATGGAGACGCTGGCTATAATAGCGTATTCACAGCCCATTACACGCAACGAAATTGAAGCTATACGCGGCGTTTCCGCCGACAACATGATGCGCATACTTTTGGAACGCTCCCTTATTAAAGAAACCGGTAAAAAAGACATACCCGGCCACCCTATTCAGTACGGCACCACAAAAGAATTTTTGCGCTTATTTCGCTTAAACAGCATAGGCGATCTTCCAAAACTGGATAAAGACGAAGCGGAACGTTTTGAATTAAGCACGGAAGAATAAATGGGCCGGCGCCGCGGGGCGAAACCACGCGGCGCGGCTTCCGCGGACGGCGGCGGTTTTATTTTTGGTAGAAAACCCGAACCTGTTTTAAACCGCCGTCCCCCTCGCTTTTCGTGGATACGTCTCCCATGTCGCTCAACGCGGTGTGTATCAAACGGCGGTCAAAAGGATTCATCGGCTCTAAAAGCACGGAGGTTTTACTCCGCCTAACCCTTTCCGCGGCCCGCAACGCTATGCGCACCAGCGCTTCCTCCCGCCTTGTACGGTAATCTTCGCAGTCCAGTATTACGCGAACCGGCGTATCTCCGTTTTTGGCGGCGTAGTTGCTAATTAAAAGTTGAAGAGCGTCCAAAGTCCGGCCTTTTCTGCCGATTAAAATTGAAGAATCTGACGAGATTATATCAAGTGTAAGTTTGTTTTCATCGCGGTAAATAATTTTTATCGCCACATTTTTATGGCCCATAAGGATTAAGATTTGCTTTCCAAAATCAATCAGGCTTTTTTCAAAATCGTTTTGAGGTTCTAAAGGCAAAGCGCTTTTCTTTTGTCCGCCGCCTGAGGGGGGGTCTTTTTTGAAATCACGTTTTACTTTCAACGGCGCCGCTTCTTTCTCCGGCAGAATGTCGTCGCCGGTGTGAATCTTCAGTTTTACATAACCTTTCCTGAACAAACCGCCCTTCTGCGATTCCAGAATTTCAACGTCAAAACAATCTTGTTCAAGTCCTAATTCTTTAATAGCCCTGTCAATAGTCTCTTTTTCGGTATGGCCTTCAAATTCGTACGTCATACAAAACTCCTAAACTTAGAAAACTTTAACGCGCAATCCAAAAAATGGAATACACTCCCGGAACGCCCGAATCAGCTTTTAATTTTATGGAAACCCGCAAAACTCAAATTTTTTACGGGTTTTATCGCTCCATTAATGGAATCGCGTTTGCGTTATTTAAAGGCGCCTTAAAAAAACCTATAAGCTTTGCGGCGCCATCAATCACATTTTATCCAAAAACGCCCGAAAGACTCGCCCGCGGCGTCAAACTCACGATTATTTTCTTTTTCTCTTTTTCGGCGGCGTTACTTTTTGAACCGTTTGCTGGTTTTTCGCCGCCGCCTCCGCCCTTTTCGCTTTTAAATATCTATTTAAGACAAGCTGCTGTACTATCGTAAGGACATTGCTCGCGATCCAGTAAACGGAAAGGCCGGAAGGCATATTGTACAAAATAAAGAAAAACATCACCGGCATAACATATAACATAATCTTCATCTGCGGATTCATAGCCGCGTCCGGCGTTTGGTTTACTTTTGTATATAAAAGTTGCGAGCCTACATACAAAAACGGCAGGAGCCTTATATCGCTCCATCCAAGGATTGGAATTTGAAAATCGAAGTGCAAAATCGATTCGGGGCGGGAAAGATCCGGTATCCAGCCCGGAATAAAGAGAGCGTTGCGCAAATCAAAATGATTATTAAAAAGATTGTACATCGCTATAAATATTGGAAACTGAATCAACATGGGCAAACAGCCGGACATTGGGTTGTACTTTTCTTTTTTATAAAACGCGGCGAGCTCCGCGTTTAGTTTTTGCGGGTTGCCTTTGTATTTTTCCTGCAATTCCTTCATTTTTGGAGCCAAGGCCTGCATACGCAACGTGCCTTCGGAACTTTTTTTTGTAAGCGGGAAAAGAAGTATTTTTACAAGAAGAGTTAGTAAAATAATCGCTACGCCGTAGTTTGGAACCAGTTTGTAAAAAAGATAAAGCATCCATTTTAGAACCGCTTCCAGCGGCGTGAAAACGCCCCAAAAACCACTGGCGTTGGCCAAAATTTCCATGCGCCGGTCTGAAAGTTTGTAAGCGTTGTTCGCGTTGTCGTATATAGCCAGAGCCTTTTGCGTTTTAGGGCCTAAATAAAATTTAAATGAATCAGTCGTCTTGCTGGCCTTGACGACCGGCCTTTCAATAAAAAGACGGGCGCTTTGGCTTATGCCGGGCTCAGGCGGCTGCTGCGAAAAGATAAACGTGTACGGAGTTTCGTCCGGCAAAGCGAAAAAAGCAAAATATTTTCCGGCTATAGCCGCCCAGGAAACATGGGAATTTATAACGGCGTCCGATCCGGCGGTTACTTTTTGCTGTTTTTGCTTGCCTTCTATAAAAGTATGGTAGCGCCTAAATTCGCTGCGTTCATCAATTACATCGAATGAAGGCCCTATCTGCGGGCCGAAATACAGCGTATACGTCTTCCCGTCAAAGTTTGGAAGTATAGGCGAGGAGGAGCCGCCGGCGGCGAAGGATTCCACCGTTATATCAAGCGTGAACATATATTCATTGGGTTGTAAGGCGTAACGTTTTGTAATGCGAAAAGCGCCCTTCTCGCCGCTCTCAAAAGTCTGAACAAAATCTTTTGAAAATTCAATTTCGGTTCCTGAGATTTTTTTCATCTTAAAAACCGCGTCCGTAAGCGGGGCGTTTTTATCTCCGAAAGAAAGTCCGAAAGCCCTGGGCTTTTGAGTCCCGGAAAGCAACATTTCCACATAGCCTTCCGAATCGGAATGTTCTTTTAGTTTGAAAGACGTCATCTCGCCGCCCCTGCTTGAAAATTCAACTTCCGCAAGATTGGTTTCCAGCGTTACATATTCTTCTTTAAGCTCATCTTCCAGCGCGGAGCCGTCTCCAAAAATTCCAGGCGCGGGCTGCGCTCGCGGCGCCGGAACGCCGGAAACAGGCGGCGTTCCGGCGTCTTGCGAAATCTCCGTCCGTTGTTGCGCAACCGGAGGCGTAAAAAAAGAGTATTGGATTAAATAAAACGCCGTAATTACAACAATCGAAAGAGTTATCGCCAATATTGTATTTTTTTCCATAAATTAAAATCCTTGATTTTTCCGCTTTGGAAGCGGGACAGGGTCGTAACCGCCGTCATTAAACGGATGGCAACGCAAAAAACGCCCGGCGGCAAGACGGAAACCGCCTATAAAACCGTGTATTTTTATCGCTTGATAGGCGTATTCGGAACAACTGGGGTAAAACCTGCATACTGAAGGTTTATGCGGCGAAATCGCGGTTTGGTAAAAACGTATTAAAAGACTGGCGCAAAAAGCTGGGATTTTTTTTAACGCGCTCAAAGCTTTGAGTTCATTTTTTTTAAGCATCATTGTTCAAAACGCCTTATAGGGTTTAGAAATAACCCCGCGCTTACAAACAACTTTGTAAGCTGCTCCAAACGACCCGAAAGCCGTATGCCTTCTACGGGATAAACCAGCAAAACAAGATCACTGCCTGTTTTTAGACCGCCGCGAAGAAGGCGGTAAGCCTCGCGGCTTAAACGCCGGGCGCGATTACGCTTTACAGCGGTTCCGAACTTTCGCGCAAATGTAAAAGCTATACGATTGTAATCCAGAAAATTGCTTTTGTAAAAAAGCGCGGCCCCGGAACAAGCGGCCTTTTTCCCTTTTTTGAACACGGCGCTGATTTCCAACCGTGATTTAAGCCTTTCCCTGGAAGGAAAAAGGCTTTTTTGATACGGCAAATTTTTAGTATGGCTTCTTTTCGTTAGAAGCCGTAAGCTTACGGCGCCCTTTAGCGCGGCGGCGCTTTAACACAAGCCGCCCGCCCCTGGTCGCCATACGCGCCCTAAATCCGAACTTGCGGTTTCGTTTTACCTTGCTTGGTTGATACGTCCGTTTCATGGACTTTTGCTCCTTAAACTATAGTTTCGCGCAAAACAAGCATAACAACGCCTGAGCGCGGCAAATAACAAGATTTGAATCTATTTTAGAATATGGCAAAGACGCCTTTTAGTCAACCTGCCTTTTGCTTAAAACCAGAGATTATATTTCCAGATATAAAAGGCGGCCTGCATTTTTAAAAATGGGAGATAGCGTTTTTAGCCGCGCCTGTTTTGCGCCGTCTAAAAGCTTTAACCGTTAAAAGACGCGGGGCTTAAAAAACGTAAAATCATTTTTTAAGCCCCGCCCGATTTCGGCGCGAGCGTAAACCCGCGCCGAAAATAAAGGGTGTTAATACCGCAGGGCAAGCCCTGCACCCGCCGCCTGCGGCGGCTTCCGCGGCAAGCCGCGGGGTATTAAACCATAGGCTCTTAGAGCCTCCGTTTCCTCACTCGCTCGATCATGCCCGCGCAAGCACGGCCGCGATCTCGCTCCGTTCGTCAATAAAAAGCGCCGCAAATTGAAAAAACGGCTTTTACGCCGGAGTCAACGCGGTTTCCGCGGCGTCGAAGCCGGCGCGTATCGCGCTTATGTTAAGCGGTAAAAATTTGTGTTTGTCGTTGGTAAAGTATGTTTGGAGTATGTTTTCTATTTTGTTTAGGGCCAAAGCGCCTGTAAGACGGGCCAAAGCGCCCAGGGCGGCCATGTTGGTGAAACGAGCGCCGCCTATTTTTTGCGCTATATCCTGAAGCGGCAAATAAAAAAGGCGTATGTCTTTGCGCGAGGGCTTTTCTTTTATCAAACTGGAATTAGCCAGTAAAATCCCGCCCTGCTTCAACGCCCGCTCGCAAACTGGAAGCGCCTCCGCCGACATCGCGACGGCTGAATCGGCTTCGTTTACAAGAGGGCTTGCTATTTCACCGGAAGAAACGACTACGTTGGCCTGGGAAGCCCCGCCGCGTTTTTCAGCGCCGTAAGCCGGAAAAAAACTTACGTTTTTCCCCTCTTTTAGACCGCAATACACCCAGATTTGCCCGAGCGAAATGATTCCCTGCCCGCCAAAACCGGCAAAAAAAGATTTTTCTATCATCCCTAACACTCCTATAAAAATTTTCGCTTTTTTAAAAGCGGTTTATACTAAAATAAAATCATTAGAAAAACTTAAGTTTTCTAAACAACCGCCGCCGCGGGAGGTTTTCCGTTTTGAAACAAGCTTTACGCGTCAATCGTGTTCTTGATTTCGCCTAACGGAAAAATTTCAAACATTTTTTCCTCAATCCATTTAAGGGAAGAAACCGGATCCAGACCCCAGTTTGTAGGGCAGGGAGATAGAATTTCCACAATGGTTGAGCCTACGCCGTTCATTTGCGCCAGAAACGCTTTGCGTATATATGTTTTAAGACGGCGTATATTAGACGGGCTGTTCACCGCGCCGCGCGCTATATAGCGCGTCCCTTCCAAAGCGGAAAGCAACTCCGCCATGCGAACCGGGTACCCCATGCCGGCTTCCGCCGGGTCTCTGCCGAAAGGTGCTGTGGACGCCTTTTGCCCCACAAGAGTGGTCGGCGCCATTTGACCGCCCGTCATGCCGTAAATAGCGTTGTTCACAAAAATAGTGGTGAACAACTCGCCCCTGTTAGCCGCGTGCAAGGCTTCGGCGGCGCCTATAGCGGCGAAATCGCCGTCCCCCTGGTAACACACAACAAGATGATCTTTTAAAACCCGCTTAATCCCGGTAGCCGCGGCTGGAGTGCGTCCGTGCGGCGGCTGAACCGAATCGCAGTTAAAATCCAGATCCATCCAAATAGCGCAACCAACCGGATTGGTAATAACGGTTTTTTCCCGCATTCCAAGCTCGTCAATAAGTTCAGCCGTTACGCGCTGTATTATCCCATGACCGCAACCAGCGCAATATTTTGTTTGATGGGCCAAAAAAGCTTCCGGCCTTTTATATTTTATTTTTTCCATAAAATCTCACGGCCTCCGCCCGTTTTCAACCATTTTTTAGCGAAAGTTCTTTAATCCGCCGGAATATTTCTTCTTCGCCGGGAACAAGGCCGCCGCTGCATCCAAAAAAATGAACCGGAGTATTGCGCCCGTAATCATAAAGTGAAAGTTTGACGTCCTCAATCATCTGCCCCTGGCTCATTTCCACAACCAAAACAGGTTTGCCGTCAATAAAATTTGACAGCGCGCGGGAAGGAAAAGGCCAAAGCGTGATAGGCCTAAAGATAGAGACGCGAATCCCGCTTTTTTGGGCCAAAAGACGCGCTCCAAGAGCGGACCTAAAAGAAGAGCCGTAAGCCGCTATTACAATATCAGCTTCGCCTCCTTCCGCCGGAATCGCTTCAAAACGGGTCTCTTCATCCGCTATTTTCCCGTACCGCGCAAAACGTTTTTTTGTAATATCGTTAAGTTCAACAGCGTCAAGATGAAGCGAAGTGATGTGCCTGGGGGCGCGATTTTCCCCGCCGCCTACGGCCCATTCTTTTTTCGCGGCGGCCAAAACCGGCGAAAACGGCTTTTCCGGCGGCAAAACCACGCCTTCCATCATTTGCCCTATAAGGCCGTCCGCCAAAAGCAATGCGGGAACCCGCCACTTGGCCGTGAGCTCAAAAGCCAGAAATGTAAGATCGGCGCATTCCTGCACGCTTTTGGGGGCCAGAACTACGCAACGGTAATCGCCATGCCCCCCGCCCCGCGTGCTTTGGAAATAATCGCTTTGCGCCGGAGCTATGGAACCCAGGCCCGGCCCGCCCCGGCATACATTTACAAGGACGAAAGGCACGTCGGCCCCCGCCGCGTAGCTTACGCCCTCCTGTTTAAGGCTCACCCCCGGGCTTGAGGAACTCGTCATGGCACGGGAGCCGGCGGACGCGGCGCCGTACACCATGTTCACCGCGGCCACCTCGCTTTCCGCCTGAATAAAAACCCTGCCCGCGCTCAACATACGGCGGGCCATATAAGCGGTTATCTCGTTTTGCGGGGTTATTGGGTAACCGGCGTAAAAACCGCAACCGGCCCTAAAGGCGGCCTCGGCTATGGCCTCGTTGCCCTTCATTAAAACCTTCGCCCCTTCTTCTGTATTTTCCGGCATTTTAAGAAGCGCCCTCCGTTTCAAAAACAGTTATACATATATCTGGACACATTACATAACAGGAGCCGCAGGCGACGCAGCCGCCGCCCGCGGCGCGCGCCGCGAAAACGCCTTGTTTGTTTGGAATTTCAGCCGGTTCTATTACTTTCGCGGGGCAAACAGATATGCAAAGATAGCAACCCTTGCATTTTTCGCCGTCAATTTCTATTCTGCCTTTCTTTGCCATTCTATTATGTAAGACACCCGCCGCCGGATATAAGTTGCACATTTTTTATTTAAACTGAAAAACCCGCCTGAAAAACGGGAGGCGGCGCGGAGCTCAGGCGCGAACCCGCTCCGGGGGTGAAAACGCGCCGTCTATGATGAATAATTTGTTTGAAAGCTGGAAGTTTTCGCGGCCTCTAACTACGCCGGCCTAAAGATTTTAAGCGCAATTTACGGGATTATCAAATTGCGGCCCACGCTTAAAACCGCGTCCATCTCTATGCCGTTGGCTTCGGCCAGGCTTTTTACTGAAACGCCGTACCTGCGGGCTATGCCGTATAAAGTATCGCCGGAACGCACCGTGCATACGGAACCCTGGTTTTCACCGCCAGGGCGCGGCGCCTCCCGCAACTCTTCCGGCGCGAAAGAAGGCGCGGGCGGAACGTCCTTTAACGCGGGTATTAAAAGCCGGCTTCCGGGAATAAGCCTTCTGGCGTTAACGGAAGGGTTTTGGTTTTCTATAGCCGGCACGCTTACGCCGTAATACAACGCCAAAGCGGAAAGCGTATCGCCGTGTTTTATAATGTGTATGTAATGCTTAACTAAAGGCAAATCTTCGCGTTCTAGAACGGACGCCGCCGCCTGCGCGTCTTTTTTTCGCACTTTAAGCTTATAATCATCCGCCAAAGAAGACGGCGGCGGGCTTACGTTTAAAAGCAACTCCGTGTTGGCGCTACGCAATTCGTCTTTATCCAAACCGGCTAAATCGGCTAAAACCCGTAAATCAACCTGTTTTTTTAACGGAATAAGCGTCCATTCGTACACCTCGTTTGAATAACCAGGCTCCAATCCGGCGCGGCGCGGACAAGACGTTATATAATAAACCGCCATTAATTTTGGAATGTACGCGGACGTTTCCTTTTTTAATTTATTTCTATTGTTAAGCTCCCAGTAATCTTTAATTCCAGTCTGCTTTATTACACGCGACATTTCTCCGGCGCCGCAGTTGTAAGCCGCGACTGCGAGGAGCCAATCGCCGAACGTCTTATAATTTTCCTGCAATTTGGAAAGAGCGGCGAGAGTCGATTTATAAAAGTCGCGCCTTTCATCAACCCATTCGTTTATTTGCATATACGGCTTAATGCTGTTTTTCATGAATTGCCACATGCCGCCCGCGCCGGATATGGAAACGGCCGTAGTTAAAAAACCGGATTCAATTACAGGCAGGTATAAAATATACTGCGGCATACCGCGCTTCTCAATTTCATCGCGTATAAAAGCCATATAAGGCTCGCCCTGTTTTAAAACGGACGCCAGCCAGCGCAACTGGGCCGGTTTTGTGTACATTTTAATATAACGTTCCGTAAGCGGGTGTTTTAAGCTGGTTTCGTCTATTTTAACGCCGTCTGAGCCCCGGCCTTCGCGGGTGAAAGAAGCCAGCCTAAAAGGAAGCTCCTCATTTTTTGAGCGCAAAGGCCTTTCAAAAGAATGCGGCCCGTCGCTCCCGGCGTCGCCGGTAAAAGAAGGCGCTTTTTCCGTAAAAAAAGAATCTCCTAACACAGGCGTAAATGTAGAGACTGAAGGTTCTTCCAAAACAGACTGCGCTTCCGTTTTTCGCCCCAGGAAAAAGAAGGCGCAACAAATTAAAAATAAAAGCTTTATATTATTCGCCAAATCGTATTAAAACCCGCTAAAATTATACCGGAAAAGCCGGATTTTTTTACAGCCTTTAAAGCCGCGGCGCGTTTTGCAAAAGTCAAGGCTTCCGCGCCGGCGGGCGGCGGCCAAGAAGGGCGGCGAAATTTTTTAGCTAAAAATTCTTCAAGAAATTTTAAAAATTTATTGACGGTGAGTTGCGAAAACGCCCCGGCGCAACCAGGATGCGTAGCAGACCGGCTCCGGCGCGAAGGCCGCGAGCCGCCTGCTGGCGGCGGAACGGTTTTTATTCTTTTTTTAAATCATTCGTTAATATGGTTATCCAATATCTTCTACAATATATAAATCTATACAACAATACTGTTTCATCTTCTTCATTAATTTTATATATCAACATATATTTTTTCACCATAATAAATCTGACGCCTTTTGCGGCCAAATATTTATTTTGGACCAAAGATCTACAAAACGGATTTTCTTTTAATAGAGTTGTTCGGAAACTTCAGTTTTCGCAAGCTGAATCAAGCCTTGGCTTGGTTCAGCCAACTTCCGCTTAAAAAACGCAAAATGCGTAGCATTTTGCAAGACTTAGGCGACAAGCAACCAGGGCGAGCGAACAAGTCCATTATCATTTTGAGGATGTTTTGTCAAATATTGAATTGAGCGATGCTTTGGTGAAAAAACTATGGATTTAACAAAAACGCCCGCCAAAAAGCTTTATATAGAGTTATTCTGAAACCTCAAGCTTCCGAATAACTCTATTATTGCGGCGCGGTTAAAAATTGCGCATAACAGGTATGTATGCGTTCCGCGCTTTCGGCGCTCCAGGGTTCCGTTAGCCCAGGCCGGCCGCCTACGCCTCCTTGCCGCGGCTCGCCGCAAAACTACGGTTTGCTTATCCGCCCGCAAAACAGCCGCATAGCGCCGGAACGTTATGCGACATACGATTGGAATTTTTTGGTTAAAATATAGTACGTTCTATTGCCTAATAATGAAAAATGGTATATACTGATAAACATATCGGAGGTTTATATGGTAAATTTATCACAGGATCTAAAGCCAATCTCTTATGTCAAGGCGCATATTACTGAGGTTGTCGATTATGTTGGAGATTCAAGGTCTCCTGTTATAATTACACAAAACGGGGAAGCAAAAGCCGTGTTAATGGATATTGAAAGCTATGAAAAGACAATCCATGCCATTAATTTGTCAAAATTGTTACAATTGAGTGAAAAATCAGCGGCGGGCGGCAAATTAACACCCCATGAAAAAGTAAAAGAAAAAATTGAAGAAACGCTGAGACGGATAAAAAATGAGGAAAATTGAGTGGACGCCTGACGGAGAGGAATCATTAGAGTTGTTCGGAAACTTCAAGTTTTCGAACAACTTCCGCTTGAAAACGCAAAATGCGCAGCATTTTGCAAGACTTGAGCGACAACCAACCGGGTTGGCGAACAAGTCCATTTAATGAAATTGTAGAATATTATGGTATAAGAGCCGGGGAAACTGTTGCAAGGAATATATTTAACAAAATTAATAAAGAAATAGAATTGTTGGCAATGGATGAGATAAAAACAAAAGTTTCTCCAGAATTAAAGGATATTGGAATAAATGATATTTATCAGTTATCCATAAATCCATGGATAGTGTATTATAAAATAATTGAGGAAAACAAAAATGTAAAAATATTATTAGTATTAGACGGTAGAAGAAATATAGAGAGAATATTAATAGGTAAAGTAATAGATAATAAATTATAAAAGCAATGCTTGTATTGCACATAATATGAGTGTTATGCGCAATATACGCATTTTGGACCTCGCGCCGCTTTGGGCCTAAATCGCCCGGTCTTCGCAACAGATGCGGCAAACTGCGGTGGTAGCGCGGCGCGGAACCTTGAAGGCGCTTTAGCGCGGGAACGCATACATCCCTGTTATGTGCAATTTTTCGATTTTACATTAGACTTGTTCAATATTCGTCCGAATTTACACGCCCGCATACACTATTTAGATACATTTTATACACACCTTTGACTTTTATCAACAGTTTTTTCAATAGAGTTGTTCGGAAATTCCAATATATATTCAACCATCTTTTGTAAAAATGCCGCATAACAGGCCAGTGTATACACCGCCGCCGGCAGACGGCCCGGCCTTCGCAACGGCGCAGAGCGAGCAGAAAGCGCCGCTCATCCTGAGCCGTTATTCGGGTTGCAAAAACGCCGTAAACAGCCGGAAGGTTATGTGCAATGCAAAAAGTTTTGCGGAAAAATATGAATTGTATGAAAAATAATGCATTTTGCGTATATTGGCCGTTATTTCATTATGATACGCTTAAACGGGCAAAAGAATTATCAGAATAAACAAAAAAGAAAAATATCAACAACCGGATTTAACGGTTGAAGAAATTGACGATGTGTTAAAAATAAACAAACGAAAGACGGCGTCTCACAATCTCACTGCGGCGCGTTTTGCAAAACTCAAAAGCTCAGGCGCGCCCAATCCGGTTGGCGCCTGGGCCCATTCTGCCAAATTTCAATTAAAACGCGCCTTGTAAAAAAGGTTTTTTTTCTGTTAATGTGTCTCAAGCTGGTTTATTCAACAAGCGGGTTGGGTGCGCGCAACTTTCGGTTTTTTAAAAGGCGCCCGCTCCAAAACAACGCGCCCTATAAAACAGGGCGAGGCCGGATTTATAAGGAATTATCATGGCGAGAGCAGTTTTTAGAGGCGACGAAGTTTTGTATACAAACGGCCGCGTGATTTTGGAGCCTCCTTTTCAACCGCAGGCGGAAGATCACGCGGAGAATGTGAGCGCTCTTGAAGAAGAATACACAGGGCCTACGGCGGACGAATTGCGGCGTGAGGCGGAGATGTTTAAATCTTCGTGGGAAAAGGAAAAGGCGTCGATGACGGCCGCGGCCCGTTCACAATCGGAGGCTATACTTGCGGACGCCAGGGAGAGAGCGGCCGAAATTTTAGAAAACGCCAAAAAAGACGCGCAAAGCGAAAGGGAAAAAGGCGTTTTAGAAGCGGAAAAAATAAAAGAGCGGGCGGAAAAACAAAGCCGGGAGGCGTCGGAAAAGGCGGCGGCGGACGCTGAAGTTTTTAAGGAGAAGGCCGGTAAAGAGGGCTTTTCGAGCGGCGAAGAGCGGGGTTTTGAGGCTGGAATGGCCGAAGCCAAACGCCTTATAGAACGTATGCACGTAGCGCTTGAACGTTTGCAGGCGAAAAGGTCGGATATTTTAAACGAAGCGGAGCGGCAAATTGTGGATCTTACGCTGCTCATAGCCCGTAAAGTGGTGAAAACCATATCCGAATCTCAAAAAGAAGCGGTTTTAGAGAACATACGCGCCGCTTTAGAAAAGGTTAAAATATGCGGTTCCGTTATAATAAAAGTGAATTTGGCTGATCTGGAGCTTTCTACGGAGCATTTAAAAGAGTTTACGGACATGGTTGAAGCGCCGGGGGTCATTCAAATTGTGGAAGATTCTTCCGTAGACAAGGGCGGTTGCGTTGTGGAAACCGATTTTGGCGAAATTGACGCCCGCATATCGCATCAACTCGCCGAACTGGAGGCTAGGATTCTGGAAATCTCGCCTATTCAAAAAAAAGGCCGGTAACTTTGGAAAATATTTTTTCAAAATACATAGAAACAGTAGAAAATTCCGAAACCATAAAATATTGCGGGCGTGTTTTTCGCGTCCAGGGTTCTTTGATAGAAAGCCGGGGCCCGCGTTCCGTGGTGGGCGAGCTTTGCTGGTTTAACGATAAAAGCGGTCGAAAAATCACAGCCGAGGTGATAGGGATAAACAACGCTTCCGTTCAATTAATGGCCTACACAGACTGCGCGGGCATAGAAGCCGGTACGCTGGTTACGGCGAGCGGGTCTTGTTTAGAAATTCCCGTCTCCAGATCTCTTTTGGGCCGGGTGATAGGGCCGCTTGGAACTCCGGTGGACGGCAAAGGCGGGATTAGCGCAACTGAGCGCAGGGCCGCGCTTTCCTCCCCGCCGCCCGCGTTAAGCCGTCCGGTTATAAAAAAGCGGGTTGTTACAGGGATACGCTCTGTGGACGCTCTTACGCCGGTTGGCATGGGGCAGCGAATGGGCGTTTTCGCCGGTTCCGGCGTGGGGAAATCCACTTTTCAGGGGATGATAGCCCGCAATACAAACGCCGACGTCAATGTTATAGCGCTGATAGGCGAAAGAGGGCGGGAAGTAAACGATTTTTTAGAAAACAACCTTGGCGAAGAAGGCTTAAAAAAATCCGTAGTCGTAGTCTCGACAGGAGACCAAAGCGCCATAGCCCAGCTTAGGGGCGCGTACACCGCCACCGCGGTCGCCGAATATTTTAGGGATCAGGGGCTTAATGTGATGTTGCTTTTTGATTCCGTAACCCGTTTCGCCTACGCGCAACGGGAGATAGGGCTTGCCGGAGGCGAGCCGCCGGCGCAAAGGGGGTATCCGCCAAGCGTTTTCGCCCTTATGCCGAAACTTATGGAACGGGCCGGCGCGGCCGCTTCCGGTTCAATCACCGCTTTTTACACCGTTTTGGTGGACGGCGGCGATATGGACGAGCCTGTATCGGACAAGGCGCGCAGCATACTGGACGGCCACATAGTTCTTTCCCGCGATCTGGCGGCGCGGGGCCATTACCCGCCGGTGGACGTTCTGTCCAGCATAAGCCGCCTCGCGTCTTCCGTGTCAAGCGCGGCGGACCAAAAAGCGGCGGAAGCCGCGCGCGGTTTTTTGGCGGACTACGCCGGGGCCGCGGACATAATAAACGCCGGCGCCTACAAAGCCGGTTCTTCGCCCGCCATAGACGCCGCTATAGCCAAAAAACCGCAAATAGACGCCTTTCTAAAACAACCGGTTTACGAAAATTCACCGCTGGAAGAAACCCTGCAAAAACTGCGCGAAATCACCGGAATAAAAGAACCAGAAAAATAAAAATAACGCGCCCCTACGGGTTTGTGTACGCTGTGTACCAGCGTACATACTGCTCGCCCTTTTTTGCTGCTCCAGCTGATGGTACTTGCGCCTTTCCGTCTTGGAAAATATGTCCGTTACTAAGCCAGTAACCTTTGCCTTTGTCAGTAGGGTAGCTATCATGGGCGTTTTTCGCTTCGTCTACGGAGGGGAGATGCCACATTTTATACTTGACGTCAGCCTCAGCGGTATTAAAGCCGACGTTGTCGCCGTTGTACTTATTTCCGCTTACAGCGTAAACGAACTTGCCGTCTACATAATAAACATTTCCGCTATAACCCTCTTTATTAAGAATATCACCTTTTTTAAAGATATACCGGACGCGACCGTCTCCATCTATTCCGTAAGATAAATTTTTAAGTTTAAATTTGGCGCAATTTGAGTCTAATTTTTCTCCCTGCAAAATGTAAACATAATATGGTCCATTTAATAAATCCGCTGAGGAAGACGGGTATGATTGCAGGGTTATCTGGGTCTGGCTTCCCGCAAGCGTTCCAACGCAATTTATTCCAAAGCCGGAAGTTTTTATCACCAAAGGATTAAGAGTCATTGTAGCGCCGGAACTTATTGTAACGCCGGAAGATATTGTAACGCCGCCGCTCGCATAAGCGTTGCCGGAAAAATTAAGGGCGCTTGAAGCGGACGAAACCGTAATCGCGCTTGTTAAGGCGGATGAAAGGTTGAAAACCGAGGAGCCGTTAAGCGTCACCGCCTTTTTAACCGTCCCGCCGCTTACAGCAAGCGTTCCAGAACCGGACGCAGTTATAACGCCGCTTCCCTCCACCGTCCCGCCGCTTACAGTAAGCGTTCCGCCGCTCACCGAAACAGCGCCGGTTGAATTTACGGAGCCCCCTGTTACAGAAACCGCCCCGCCGCTTACATTGAGCGCCCCGCTTGAACTTACGGTTCCGCCGCTTACGGTAAACGTCCCGCCGGTTACATTAAACGCTCCGGTTGAATTCAAGGTTCCGGCGCTTAATTTAAATGCGCCGCCGCTTAACGCAACCGCCTTTTTAACCGTCCCGCCGCTTACATTAAACGTTGCGGAACCGGACGCGGTTACGGAGCCGTTTCCCTCCAGCGTCCCGCCGCTTACATTAAAAGTTCCGCCGCTTACAGAAACCGCTCCGGTTGAATTTACGGAGCCGCCTGTAACGTTTATAGTCCCGCCGCTTAACGTTATTGCCGAAGAGCCGGTTAAAGAACCGGAAAAGTTCAACGTTCCGCCAGATACAGCGGCGTTGCCGGAAGATGATGCTGGGGAGGAGAAAACAAGCTGGCTCGCCGAGCCGCTTAATTCCAGGCCGCCCGTGAAAGACCCGCCGCTTAGGGTTAACTTGCCTTGCTTTACGGAGACTTTACCGGCGGCGCCGCCAGAAATTACGCCGCCAGAAGCATACGAGCTGTTGTACTCCACAGTAGACTTTAGGAGGCCCGCCAGGTTCAAAACCGCGGCGCCTTCCGCCGTTAACGCTCCGCCTATGGTTCCAGCGGCTGTTGAAGTTAAAGAGGCGTTTCCTTTTACGGCCGCCGCGCCGGAAACCGCGCCGCCTAAATTAACAACGGCGGAGTCTTCCGCAGTTAACGGGCCCGTTATAGTTCCGGCGGCGGTTGAGGTTAAAACCGCGTTTCCGCTTACAGCCGCCGGGCCGGAAACCGCGCCGCCTAAATTAATCGAGCCTGCGCTTAATACAAGTTGCGCCGTAGCGCCCAATAT
>JAITER010000021.1 GCA_031281945.1 Spirochaetaceae bacterium
ATGCAGTGGATGAAGCAGACGTTCGCGGTGCGGTTCAACGTATACGCGGGGAGGACCGGGCATATCTGGGGGGACCGGTACTGGTCGCGGGTGTTGGCCGGGGAACCGCCGGAGTGGGCGGGGGCGGTGGACTGGGGGTTGGTGGAGGCGATGGCTGAAACGCGGACATCGGCGGCCAGGGTACGGGCGCGGCCGGGCGGGGTCAGCCCCCGGACGGAGGGAAAGTCGGCGAAAACGGGTTTTTCGCCCAGAATCCCCCTCCATTCCACGCCGCCTCCCCGCTAACCCCCAAAAACCGGCCGCAAACCTCGCTGAAACAGTGTTACAGCCAGCCTCCGCACACCGCCCCGCACCGGCCACGAGAGAGATCTGCCCAATACCGCACAAGAACAAAAGACTTCCCGAGCATGAAGTTCCGGAACAGCCTCGTGGATATGTAACGCCGCTTGTATCCGGGGGTCAAGTTTAGCCCTGAAGGGCGGGGTATCATCGTTGGAGAGGAAATTGCCAACCTTTGGTCCGATGATACCGCGCGGTTTCATATCCCGCTCTTCAGTCACCCCTGCGTTTCTCGGGGGGGGGGGGGGGCGCCCCCCTACCGTTTATACACATCTTTTGGCGAGCAACCAGCCTTGATGTAGAGCGTAGAAGTGCGTCATGCCTTCGTGCAGGGTTATCACCCCGGGCGGTCGTTGACTCACATAGCCTTTCCATCCTCCAAGCCGCCCAATTATCCAGCTTGCCCATGCCAAATTAGTTTTCGGCCATGGGTTCTTTTGCTTCTCCGTCTTTCCTTCATACACCTTGACTAATTCTTCAAGGAATTCCTCGTGTTCCCCGGAAAATATTAGCGACGTCTTCTGTTCCGTCTATCCGTTACGCGCCTGTCTCAGTTGCAGTATTTGCACCGCGCCCATAAACGCCAGCACAAACAGGCTCCTCAGCGCCTTGCCGCTCTCCAGTTCCGATGCTTCGTAATTCAACCCTTTCGTTTTCAGCGTCCGGAACAAATCATCTATGATCCACCGTTTCCGGTAATACTCAATTATCTTTTCCGCATCTTCTTGCTTGCGCGGTTGGCGTTAACCAGAGATTTTTGTTTTTAAAAGTACGTTAGGCTCTGTTTTTATAGCGGCCTTTCAACGTCAGGCCCTCTTCTAGACTTTTTTTTCAAAAAATGTTTTAATCTTTTTGCCGTTGCGGTACGTGCGGCGGGTTAAATTTCGGCGTTTTGTTTCGGCATTGCGCCGTCCGGTGGTCCAAACCACTCATGTTTTGGGATAGGTGGAACACGGCGATTTCTGATTTTTCAGCAAAAATGCGCTAAAAATCCTTGCCGGTTTTTCTATCCCTAAACGCCTGGGGCTATTGCTTTTTTTTTTTCAAACTGATAGTCTTGCAACACTTAAAAATCAATGCCGTGTTTTTTGCGGCTGGGGCCTTTAAAATGCGGCTTCAAAATAGTAAATCATTGTGTTAAAGTGGGTTTCCCTCGTTAACTCATAGGAGGAATACTAAAAAATGGCAAAGGATAAATTTAACCGGACAAAAATCCACATGAACGTTGGAACTATTGGTCACGTTGATCACGGTAAAACAACATTGTCTGCGGCTATTACTATGCACTGCGGCGCGAAATACGGCGATAAAGTAATGAAGTATGACGAAATAGACAACGCGCCGGAAGAAAAAGCCCGCGGCATTACTATTAATACGCGTCACCTCGAATATCAATCAGAAAAACGCCACTACGCTCACATAGACTGCCCCGGACACGCCGACTATATTAAAAACATGATAACCGGCGCGGCCCAAATGGACGGTGCTATTCTTGTGGTTTCCGCTCCAGATTCTGTTATGCCTCAAACACGCGAGCATATAATTCTGGCTCGTCAGGTTGGCGTCCCTAATATGATTGTTTTTCTTAATAAAATAGACCAGCTCGAAGATCCTGAGCTTATAGACCTTGTAGAAGAAGAGGTTAGGGACGTTCTTTCCGCCAATGGCTTTCCTGGAAAAGATATACCCATTATAAAAGGTTCCGCTTTCAAAGCTATGTCCGAACCTAACAACGCCGAAGCCGTTAAATGTATCGACGAGCTTCTTGCGGCTATGGATAGCTATTTCCCGGATCCTGTACGCGACACCGACAAGCCGTTTCTTATGCCTATAGAAGATGTGTTTACAATTTCTGGGCGTGGCACCGTTGTTACCGGAAAAATTGAGCGCGGTTTCATTAAACTTAACGAAGAAGTTGAAATTGTGGGTATTAAACCTACTCAAAAGACTACGGTTACCGGCATTGAGATGTTTAACAAATTGCTTGATGAAGGCCAGTCTGGGGATAATATCGGGGCGTTGCTTCGTGGTATAGATAAAAAAGGCGTTGAGCGCGGCCAGGTTCTCGCCAAACCCGGCACGATTACTCCGCATTTAAAATTTAAAGGCCAAATTTATTGTTTATCCCAGGAAGAGGGCGGGCGCAAAACGCCGTTCTTTACCGGTTATAGGCCGCAATTTTATTTCAGAACTACTGATATAACCGGTACGGTTACGCTTCCCGGCGAGGCTAAAGCCGGCGAAAAAATGGTTATGCCTGGCGACAACACAGAAATTGCCGGTGAGCTTATACACCCAATCGCTATGGAAAAGGGCCTTCGTTTTGCTATACGCGAAGGCGGTAAAACTGTAGCTTCTGGCACTGTAAGCGAGATTTTAGAATAAGGATAAACGCAACCGTCCTTGCGGATGATTGCGTTTTTTATTCGGAGGAATGATGAACCGAGAGTACATTCGCGTAAAATTGCGCGGATTTGATGTTGAACTGGTGGATCAAAGCACCAAATCTATAGTAAGTACTGTTGTAAAGGCGGGGGCTAAAGTCACCGGTCCGATTCCGTTGCCTGTGCGTATAAATAAGGTGACGGTTCTTCGTTCCCCTCATGTGAATAAAAAATCACGTGAGCAATTTGAAATGCGGACGCATAAAAGGCTTATAGATATTATTGAGCCTTCTCCGGAAGTAATGGAATCGTTAATGAAACTTGAGCTTCCGGCTGGTGTCGATGTTGACATCAAGGCATAGTTTTTTGGAGTTATCAGAATGATGGGACTATTAGCCAGGAAGCTAGGTATGACGCAGGTTTTCGATGCCGAAGGAAACCTTATTCCTGTAACCGCGCTTCGCGTTGATGTAAATACTGTTGTTGCCGTCAGAGAATTGGAAAAGGATGGCCGTAACGCCGTGCTTCTTGGTTTGGACGACTTAAAAATTAGGCAAAAAACCGATTCTGGTAAAGTTGTGCATAGGAACGGCGCGGTTAAGCCGTATGTAGGGCAGTTTTCCGGTGATGTTGCGCCTAAACGGGTTTTAAAAGAATTTAGGGATTTTGAAAAAGAATGCGCGGTTGGTGATTCTGTCGGTATTGAATTATTGGGAACTTGTCGTTATGTTGATGTAACAGGAAATTCTAAAGGCAAGGGTTTTCAGGGCGTTATGAAGCGTTGGAATTTTGGAGGCGGGCGGAAAACTCACGGTTCTAAGTTTCACCGTGAGCCTGGTTCAACCGGTCAGTCTACATACCCGCATCATACATTCAAAAACATGAAATTGCCTGGCCGCATGGGGCGTGAGCAAGTTACTGTTTTAAGTTTACCTGTCGTTCAGATTGATGTTGAAAAGAGCCTTCTTTTGGTGAAAGGCGCTGTTCCGGGTGTAAATAAAGGCGTTGTTATTGTGCGCGCCGCGGTAAAGAAGTAGTATAGAGGAAGTGATGAAGCAGAGTGTTTATTCAACAGATGGCAAAATAATTCGCGAAATAGAATTGAGCGATGTTGTTTTCGGTCTTCCGCCGAATCAAGACGTCATCTGGTACGCGATAAATAATGAATTGGCTAACAACCGGCTTGGAACTGCTTGCACAAAAGATCGTGGAGAAGTTCATGGTTCCAACGCAAAGCCTTATAAGCAAAAGGGTACTGGGCGCGCTCGTCGCGGCGATAAAAAATCGCCTTTGCTGGTTGGCGGCGGAGTTGTTTTTGGGCCTAAACCCAGGGATTTTTCTTACTCTATGCCCAAAAAGGCTAAACGTCTCGCCTTAAAAACCATTTTAAGCGCTAAATTGAAAAACGAATCGCTTAAAATTATTGAAGATTTTACTGTAGAAAGCGGCAGAACAAAAGATTTAATAAAAATCTTAATTAATTTTGTAGATGCGGAACGTACAGTACTTGTTCTAAAAGATGATAAAGATCAAAAAGATATTGATAAAAAAATAAGACGGGCTGGAGCTAACATTCCGTATCTTACTTTTCTTTCTTATCAAAGACTCCGCGCACACGATTTGTTTTATGGTAGAAAAATTCTTGTTCAAGAAAGCGCGGCGAAAAACCTGAATGATTTCTATGCTAATGGCGGCGAGGCGGCTAAATGAATAAAATGACGCATGAAAGTATACTAATAGAACCTGTTCTTTCAGAAAAAACAAATATTTTGCGTGAAAGCGGTAAATATACGTTTAAAGTTGATGCGCGAGCGAATAAGTTTCAGATTAAAGAGGCTGTAGCCGCGCTTTTTAGCGTTCATCCTGTTTCTTGTAATGTATTGAATGTCGCTCCTAAACCTAAACGCCTTCGCAACAAGGTTGGGCGTACGTCTTCATGGAAAAAGGCTATTGTAACTGTACAGAAAGGCGAAAAAATTGCTATATTCGAAGGAGTTTAGGGCGTAGAATTATGGGTATTAAAACATATAAACCGACATCTAATGGGATGCGTCAGTACCAGAGCCTCGACTTTTCCGAAATTACAGTAAATAAACCGGAAAAGACTCTTACTTATGGCAGGAAAGAATGTGCTGGTCGTGATTCTAACGGTCGTATTAGTGTAAGGCATAAAGGCGGCGGTCATAAAAGGCTTTACAGAAATATAGATTTTAAGCGTGATAAAATCGGTGTGGAAGGAATTGTAAAAACAATAGAATACGATCCTAACCGTAGCGCAAATATCGCTCTTGTTTATTACAGTGATGGAGAAAAACGTTATATAATTGCCCCTAAGGGTCTTAAAGTTGGCGTTAAAATATTTAATGGGCCGGATGCCCCGATAGAACCCGGTAATGCTCTTCCTTTAGAAAAAATACCGTTGGGTTTTATCGTTCATTCAATAGAATTGACTTTGGGTAAAGGAGCGCAACTTGCCCGTTCAGCCGGGGTTGGTGCGCTTATTGCGGCTAAAGAAGGCGATTACGTTACTGTAAAGTTGCCTTCAGGTGAAATGCGCATGATATTTAAAAAATGTTTCGCTGTTGTGGGTGTGGTTGGTAATGAAGATCACATGAATACAGTATTGGGGAAAGCGGGTAGGAAGCGTTGGCTTGGCGTACGCCCGACTGTGCGCGGTATGGTTATGAACCCTGTTGATCATCCTCATGGCGGCGGCGAGGGTAAAAATAAGGGTATTCATCCAGTGAGTCCGTGGGGGCAGCCTACCAAAGGCTATAAAACTCGTAATAAACATAAACCTAGCAATAGATTTATTGTTAGTAGGGCGAAAAAGAAGTAGGAGCGAATGAGTGTCTAGATCTGTAAAAAAAGGTCCTTTTATACTGAAAAGTCTTTACAAAAAAGTACTGGAAAGTTCTAAAGCGACTGATAGGAAATTGATTAAAACCTATTCCCGTTGTTCTACCATTATTCCTGAGATGGTAGGTATTACTATTTCTGTTTATAATGGGAAAATTTGGATCCCTGTATACATTACAGAGAACTTGGTGGGACATAAGCTTGGTGAATTTGCCCCTACTCGTATTTTCCGTGGACATTCTGGGTCTGACAAAAAAACGTCTAAAAGTTGATGTAAGGTAAAAAAATGGGAAATATTTACAAAGCTGTTACTAAATCCATTATCGCTTCACCGTATAAAGTTAGGCCTGTGGCGGACTTGGTTCGCTGTAAGCCTTACAATGAGGCTGTGTCGACTTTGGAGAATATGCCGCATAAAGGCGCCCGGCTCGTTTTTAAAACATTAAAATCAGCCGGAGCTAATGCGTTAAATCTAAATAAGAAATTAGATGAAGATATGCTTTATGTTAGTAAAATTGTTGTAGATGATGGGCCTCGAATGAAACGTACATGGTTTCGCGCCCGAGGCAGGGTGGATATGTTGTTAAAGCGCCTCTGTCATATAACAGTGGAAGTAACGGAATTGGGGGAATGAGTTGGGACAGAAAGTAAACCCTACGGGGCTTCGGCTAGGGATAAATAGAACGTGGGCGTCTCGATGGTATGTTGATCCTAAGGATTACGCAGAGACATTACACGAAGACCTCAAATTACGTGATCGCATAAAAAAAATGCCGGAGACAAAAGGCGCTGACATTGCTGAGTTGGAGATTATACGGCATCCGCAACGCATTACTATCGTAATTCATACCGCTAGGCCAGGCGTTCTTATTGGGCTAAAGGGCGCGAATATCGAGAAGATAAATGCGGAATTGCAGAAGTTAGTTGCAAAGAAAGTTCAGATTAAAATAAAAGAAGTAAGAAATGTTGATAACAATGCGCAAATTATAGCTCAGGGAATAGCGCGGCAACTTTTAGCTCGTAGTTCTTTTCGCCGAACGATGAAACAAGCTATTTCTAATGCTATAAAGAAAGGTTCGGCTCAAGGCGTTAAGGTGAGGCTTTCTGGAAGGCTTGGTGGGGCGGAGATGTCTCGTACCGAAGAAGCGAAAGAGGGCAGGATACCATTGCATACTCTTCGTGCTGATATTGAATATGGATTTGCTGAAGCCCATACAACTTTTGGGGCTATTGGAGTTAAGGTCTGGGTTTTTAACGGCATGAAATATGGTAAGGAACAAAAAGAAGACGCTGGTGCGATTGTTAGAAAACGTCGTGAGCGCGGACAATTTCATGATAATGGTGAAAGTTCTAGAGCTGATAAAAGAGCGGAAGCTGAAGTTTCAGGGGAATAATGTATGTTAAGTCCAAAAAGGGTTAGGCACAGAAAAGTTCAACGTGGTAATATGCCGGGTAATGCTACACGTTGTAATACGGTGGCGTTTGGTGAATACGGTCTTGTTGCGCTTGAACGTATGTGGATTACTAACAGGCAAATAGAAGCGGCTCGTATTGCTATGAATCGGCATATTAAACGTGGTGGTAAATTATGGATACGTATTTATCCAGATAAGCCGTATTCTAAAAAGCCCGCTGATACTCGTATGGGGAAGGGAAAGGGAGCGCCGGAATACTGGGTTGCGGTTGTAAAACCTGGAACTGTTATGTTTGAATTGGGCGGGGTGGATAAAAAACTGGCTGAAGAAGCAATGAGGCTTGCTGGTTCTAAATTGCCCATTAAAACAAAAATAGTTGATCGTTCAGATCTTGAGTTGGCTTAGGGAATAAACAATGAAAAATTCTTTTAAAAATATGACATTGCCGGAACTCAAAGTTAAACGGGAAGAAATTAGAAAATCTTACATGGAGTTTCGTTTTAAATTAATTGTAGGGCATGTTGAGAACCCTTTAAAAAAAAGGACTATGCGAAGGCAAATTGCTCGTTTGAACGCCATTATCTATCAGCATGAACTGAAAGGTAGTGGAGACGTCTCATAAAAACAATGTAAATAGAGGAGTTTATTTTGGCAGGGCAGGCTAGGAAAGGCGTAAAAGAGTTTGTAGGCGTTGTTAAAAACCTTAAGAACGTTGCCGAAGATGGTAAAATTATTGGAATGAATAAAACCATTGTTGTCTCTATTGAGACTTGGGCTTTGCATCCTCTTTATAAAAAATATGTAAGGCGCACAAAAAAAGTTAAAGCGCATGATGAACTTAATGAAGCTAAAACTGGAGATAAAGTTCGTGTTATTGAGTGCAAGCCGATGAGCAAAGAAAAACATTGGAAGCTTGTGGAAATTATTGAACGAGCTAAATAACTTTTTAGATTTTCCGGTTTTATTTGGAGATAGATAAAGATGATTCAGGTTGAGACTTTTTTGAATGTAGCGGATAACTCAGGAGCTAGATTAGTTCAGTGTATTAAGGTGCTGGGCGGATCAAAACGACGTTATGCTAGCATCGGTGATATTATAGTCGTCGCCGTTAAAGAAGCGTTGCCAGCCTCTCTTATTAAGAAGGGCTCTGTTGAAAAAGCGGTCGTTGTTCGTGTTCATAAAGAATATCGCAGAGCTGATGGAACTTATATTCGTTTTGATGATAACGCTTGCGTTATTGTTGACGCAAATAAAAATCCCAAGGGTAAACGTGTTTTTGGCCCTGTTGCTCGTGAGTTGCGTGAAAAGGATTACATGAAGATTGTTTCTTTGGCTCCGGAGGTTTTATAAATATGGCTTTAGTCGCGAAACAGCATAAAATAAAATTGAAGAAAGAAGACTCTGTTGAAGTTATCGCTGGTAAAGATAATGGTAAGCGAGGTAAAATCATCAAGATTTTGCGTGATAAAGATCGCGTCTTAATTGAGGGCGTTAATATGGTGAAAAAAGCGCAAAAACGTAAAAACGCCCAAGACAGAGGCGGGATTATAGAAATCGAAGCGCCTTTGCATATCTCCAATGTGATGATTTTGTGTAAAAAATGCGGGCCTACTCGTATAGGTTATGAAATCAATGGGAAAGAAAAGAAACGAATTTGCCGGAAATGTAAAGAGGCATTGTAATGAGTAATCAAGTAAAAAAAACTGATGAAGAAAAACTTTTAGAACAAAATAAAAAGGCGGCTAAACCTAAGTTTTCTAAAGCATCAAAAGATACTGTAATTTCAAAGGTTAAGTCGGATAATGCGGTTGTTTCTGATGTGTATATTCCGCGCCTTAAAAAAATGTATAAGGAGACTATTTCTCCTGAGCTTTTTAAGGAGTTTAATTATAAGTCTGTTATGCAAACGCCTAAGCTTGTGAAAATTGTAGTGAGTATGGGCGTTGGTGAAGCAAAAGATGATAAAAAACTTCTAGACGCCGCTGTTGGAGATATAAGTATTATTACTGGTCAGTGTGCGGTAAAAACGAAGTCCAGGAAGAGTATTGCTAATTTTAAAATACGTGAGGGACAAGAAATTGGCGCGATGGTTACTCTTCGAGGTGCTATTATGTACGAGTTTTTGGATAGATTAATAAATTCAGCGTTGCCTCGTGTTAAAGATTTTCGTGGGGTTAATCCTAATGCTTTTGATGGGCATGGCAATTATTCTTTAGGAATTCAAGAGCAAATTATCTTTCCGGAAATTGATTTTGATAAGATTAGCCGGATTGCCGGATTAAATATAGCTATTGTAACTACAGCAAAAACTGATGCGGAAGCGCGTTCGTTTTTGGCTAAGTTTGGTATGCCGTTTAGAAAGTGAGGAATAGTAATGGCTAGAAAAGCGATGATTATTAAGGCTCTTAGAACGCCAAAGTATAAAACCAGAAGAGTCAATCGTTGCCGTATTTGCGGCAGGGCTCGGGGGTTTATAAGAAAGTTTGAAATGTGTCGTCTTTGTTTTCGTAAGTTGGCCAGTGAAGGCCTTATTCCAGGCGTAACTAAATCAAGTTGGTAAGGAGGAAGGATGAGCGTTTCTGATCCGATTGCTGATATGCTGACTAAGCTGAGGAATGCTGGTGCGGCAGGGCATCAAAAGGTTGATATATCTAACTCTAAATTAAAGCTTGAGATAGTTAAGATTTTAAAAAATGAAGGGTATATTAGGAATTTTAAGAAACAAGTGCATGAATGCGGTAATACTATTAGAGTGTTTTTAAAATACGATGATTTAGCGCAACCTGTGATACATGGCATCGAGAAAGTTTCAAAGCCAGGTAGACGTGTTTACACCGGGTATAAAAAAATGCCAAGAGTTTTTAACGGATTTGGCACTCTAATTATTTCAACATCTCAAGGCGTTACTACGGGTAAAAAAGCCGCAGAAAAAAAAATTGGCGGAGAAATTATTTGTACGGTTTGGTAGAATATTGAATCTAAAATAGAGTTTACGGATTTTCTGTGAGCGTGTGTAATTTAGGAGATGAGGAAGTGTCGAGGATTGGTAAGATTCCAGTGAAGGTGCCTAACGGCGTAAAAGTTGATTTTACTTCTGATGTTATTACAGTGGAAGGTCCAAAAGGTACATTGGCCCAAACTTATAAGCCTTCCGTGACTTTTGAGCAAAAGGACGGTTCGGTTTTTGTTGGAAGGATAAACGATGAGAAACAAACAAAAAGCTATCACGGCCTTTACCGTAATTTGTTAAACAACATGGTTATTGGAGTTTTCAGCGGCTGGACGAAATCGCTTTTAATAACAGGAGTTGGTTATCGCGTTGAGGTTAAGGGCAACCTATTGAATATGAATCTTGGATATTCAAATGAATTGTATGTAGGTGTTCCGGAAGGTCTTGCCGCTACAGCCGACGCGAACGGAAAAATTACAATAACAGGTATAGATAAGCAGAAAGTTGGTGAATTCGCCGCACAGATACGTAAATTGCGCACCCCGGAGCCTTATAAAGGTAAAGGTGTACGATATGAAAATGAACATATTAGAAGGAAAGTCGGTAAATCCGGCGTTAAATAGGTGTTATTATGCTTAAGAAGATGTTAGAAAAAAATCGTAAGCGTTTAAAACGAAAGATACACATTCGCAAACGAATTAAAGGAATTCCTGGTAAGTTGCGTATGAGCGTCTTTAGGAGTAATCGAAATATTTCTGTGCAGGTGATAGATGATACTTTAGGGAATACTATTGTTTCTGCATCTACTTTAGAAAAAGAATTAAAACATATTAAGGCTACTGTTGAGGGCGCGTATGAGTTGGGTGAGATTATAGGAAAACGCTTGTTAGAAAACAATATAAAAACTGTTGTTTTTGATAGGAATGGTTATTTGTATCATGGCTTGGTAAAAGCTTTGGCGGATGGCGCCCGTAAGTCGGGATTAGAGTTTTAGGGGTTGGCATGGAGCATTCAAAAGATAGGAATTCTGGCGACAAAGAGAAAGAGTTTATAGAGAAGCTTGTAAAATTGAACCGTACGGCTAAAGTCGTAAAAGGGGGTAGGCGCTTCTCTTTCTCCGCTCTTACGGTTGTAGGAGACCGCAAAGGTAATGTTGGTTGGGGTTTTGGTAAAGCAAATGATGTTTCAGAAGCTATTAAAAAAAGCATTGATAAGGCTAAAAGAAACATGATTCGTTTGCCTACAACGAAAGATGGTACTATTCCGCATGAAATTCAAGCTTCTTTTAAATCTTCTTGCGTCCTTCTTAAACCGGCGTGTTCGGGTACGGGAATAATAGCCGGAGGGCCTGTTAGAGCTGTTATGGAGGCTGGCGGCGTTACTGACGTGCTGTCAAAATCAATTGGCGCTTCCAGTCAATACAATGTGGTCAAAGCTACTTTCAACTGTATATCGAAACTGATGGATGCTAAATCGGTGGCTAAGATAAGAGGCAAGTCTTTAAAGGAACTCTGGGGTTAAATATATGGCGAATGATAAAAAAATCAGGGTGCGTCTGGTTCGCAGTACGATTGGAAGAATTCCTGTTCAACGCGCCACGGTTCGTTCTTTGGGATTAAAAAAAATAGGTTCTAGTGTTGAACATTCTGTTAATCCAGCCGTTATGGGCATGATAAAAAAAGTGGCGCATCTGGTTGATGTGGAGGAAATATAATAATGCAAGATCTTGATTTACACGCTCCGGCAGGCGCTAATAAACCCAGGCGTATTTTAGGTCGTGGACAGGGGTCTGGTAGAGGCACTACGGCGGGTAAGGGTAATAAAGGGCAACAAGCTCGTTCTGGAGGAAAAACGTATTTAGGATTTGAAGGCGGTCAGATGCCTTTGTACAGACGTTTGGCTCATCGAGGTTTTTCAAATTTCCCTTTTAAGAAAACTTATAAAGCAATAAATATTGGTGATTTGGTTAAATATTTTGAAGATAATGATGTTGTTGACGCGGCTTCATTGGTGAATAAAGGCGTTTCTAAAAGTAAATTGCCTGTTAAAATACTTGGCGTTGGAGATTGCGCGAAGAAATTGACTGTTAACGGTGTTTCTATTTCAGAGTCGGCTAAAGAGAAAGTGCTTAAAGCTGGCGGCAATATAATTGAACCTACCGTGAATAAGCCGTCTTTAAAATCTAAGAAAAAATCCGTTGGAAAATCTGAAGTTGAAACATCGAAAAATGAGGTAAAAGAATAATTTATGGCTAATCCCATAGTTGGTATTTTTAGGATAAAAGAGTTACGCGAGCGTGTGTTTTTCACAACAGTTATGTTGATTGTTTTTCGCGTGGGCGCCTTTATTCCAATACCTGGTATAAATGTAAGTGAATTGAATGCTTACTTTGAATCAATGCAAACCTCAGGGAACGCGATAGTTGATTATTTAGATTTTTTCGCAGGCGGCGCATTTTCTAATTTTTCACTTTTTATGCTTGGCATTATGCCGTATATATCAATGTCTATTATCATGCAACTTTTGTTGATTGTTTTTCCGGGATTAAAGAAAATTTCTCAAGAAGAGGGTGGACGTAGAAAAATACAAACTTATCAAAGATACGGCACTGTTGTTGTTTGTTTAATACAATCTTTTGCGGTAACCCAATATGCTCAGAGTATTTCGAGAAGCGTTGAAAATTTATTAACTATGAGGATTCTTCCTTTTACTTTGATTGCGATGTTGACGGTTACTACCGGAACAATGCTTTTAATGTGGATGGGCGAACAGATAACAAAACGTGGAATAGGCAACGGCGTATCTTTGTTGATTTTTGCCGGCATCGTAGCGCGATTGCCTCACGCAGTTTGGGAATTGGGTTCTATGGTGAAGAACGGCGAATTGAACCTTGTTTCTGTTGTCGTAGTGCTTATCATGTTTATCGCCGTTGTTGCGCTTGTTGTTTTTGAGCAACAAGGGATGCGGAAAATACCGGTAAATTACGCAAAAAGAGTGGTTGGACGTAGGATGTATGGCGCTCAGAATACTTATATTCCATTCAAAATTAATCCTTCCGGCGTCATACCCGTTATCTTTGCTTCATCTATACTAACTTTTCCTTTACAGATTGCGCAAACAGTTGGCGGAAATTTTGCGTGGCTTAATGCGGTTTCGCGCGTTTTAACGCCGCAAGGTGTTTTATATAATGTATTTTATGTTATTTTGATAATATTTTTTGCATATTTTTACACGCAAGTTACGCTTAACCCTATTGAAATTGCTAAAAATATACGTGAAAATGGTGGCTCTATACCTGGTATTAGAACGGAGCGTATTGAAGAATATTTAACAAAAATATTAAATAGAATTGTATTGCCTGGATCGTTATACTTGGCGTTGATTGCTGTAATACCATCTTTCATTCAATGGGCGTTTAAGTTTCCATCTTCTATAAGTTATATAATGGGTGGAACTTCACTCTTGATATTGGTGGGAGTTGATTTAGATACAATGAGCCAAATAGAGGCTTTGCTTAAAATGCATCATCATGCGGGATTAACTAAAAAGGGCCATCTTAAAGGGCGGAATCTTTAATAGATGTTGATATGTTTCTAAAAGTATGTTTGTTTTGAAGCTTTTGTAGAGTTTATAGGGGTTAAAAATGAAAGTAAGAACAAGTGTAAAACCAATTTGTGATAAATGTAAAATCATTAAGCGCAATGGAATTGTTCGCATTATTTGCGAGAATCCAAAGCATAAACAGAAACAAGGTTAGGGGGTAAGATGGCACGTTTAGTCGGGATTGACCTTCCGAACAAGCACATTGACATTGCGTTAACATACATTTATGGAATAGGGCATTCTACAGCTGAGGAGATTTGTAAAAAAGCAAAACTTGATAAGCATCGTATGATAAATGATCTTTCTCAAGAGGAGCTTAACGAGCTTCGTAAAATTATTGAGGCGGATTATAAAGTTGAAGGTCGTTTGCGTACTGAAATTGCATTGAACATAAAGCGTTTAATGGATATTGGGTGTTATCGCGGACTCAGGCACAGAAAAGGGCTTCCTTTACGAGGTCAGCGGACTAGAACCAATGCTCGTACGCGAAAAGGTAAAAAGAAGACTGTCGCTGGCAAGAAGAAATAATAGGTCTTCTGATATTTAAAGGTTGTTTGAGATGGGAATTTCTTTCAAATTCCTTAAATAAATTGAGTTGGATTGTAGGAGAAAAGATGAGCGGAGGAACCCGTGGCTGTTAACACAAAGAAAAAAAAAGAAAAGAAGTCGGTGTATGAAGGAAATGTTTATGTACAGGCTACTTTTAATAATACGATTGTAACTATTACAGATCTTATGGGGAATGCTATCTCATGGGCTAGTTCCGGAGGGTTAGGCTTTAGAGGCGCTAAAAAATCCACGCCTTTTGCGGCTCAAACTGTTACTGAAGTCGCGGCTCAAAAAGCTATGCAGGCGGGATTGCGTGAAGTTCATGTTTTTGTCAAAGGGCCGGGCATGGGTCGTGAGTCTGCGATTCGGCAACTTGGCATTTTAGGAATTAAGGTTAAGTCTATTAGTGATGTTACGCCCATACCACATAATGGGTGCAGGCCTCGTAAAACAAGGCGTATATAAGGCGGGGAAAATGGCAAGATATACAGGCGCTGTTTGCAGGTTGTGCAGAGCGGAGCAGAAAAAACTTATGTTAAAAGGCGAGCGTTGTAAGAGCGATAAATGCGCTATTAATAAAAAACGCGCCGCTCCGGGCAAGGATCCGAAAGCCAGACAGGGTAAAAGATCGGAATATGGGATCCAGCTTAGAGAAAAACAAAAATTAAAAAGAATTTACGGAATGCAAGAAAAGCAATTTAGTTTATTCTTTGAGCGGGCGTTGAGGATGAGCGGCATTACGGGTGAAAATCTTTTTGTCCTTTTGGAAAGACGGCTTGATAATGTAGTATATAGGCTTAGACTTGCGGCTAGCAGAAGGCAAGCTCGGCAATTGGTTTTACATGGACATATTCTTGTTAATGGGAAACGTGTTGATATACCATCTTCTCTTGTTCAACCTGGTGATGTTGTGGAAGTTCTTGCAAGTAGTAAAGGCTTTGCTCTTGTTAAAGAGGCTTTGAAGGAAGTTGGTAAATCAGGCGTTATGCCTTGGCTTGAAATTGATGCGGATAACTGTAGGGGTAAATTTTTAGCTATACCTAGAAGAAACGACATCACTGACTTAGCTGATATTAAAGAGCAGATGATTATTGAGTATTACTCGAAATAGGCGAAGGAGAATACATGGCCCACAAAAATTTGCTAAAGGGTTTTAAACGACCAAAAAGCATTTCTTTTGAACAAAATGAGCTGGAACGTGATTATGGAAAATTTACCGCCGCACCATTTGAGGCGGGATTCGGAGCGACTGTTGGCAACACTTTAAGAAGAATATTGCTTTCGTCCATACAAGGTTATGCAATTTCAGCTGTAAAAATAACTTCTTATGACGCGCAAGGGGTTTCTCATAGTATTTCTAGTGAATATGAAATGATACCAAATACAGTGGAGGATACACTTGAAATAATTAATAACCTTAAATTGCTTCGTATTTCACTTCCAGAAGATGTGGAACAAGATATTATTACTTATGAATGGTCTGGAAACGTTGAAATTACTGGGGCCTCTTTTGAAAAAGAGGGGAAGCTTGAAGTTAAAAATCCAAAGCAACATATTATGATGCTTATGGATGGCGCTCATATTGAACTTGAAATTCAAATTGATTTGGGGCGCGGCTACGTACCCCAGGAAGTAAATGCGCAATATATTGAAGTTATCGGCACTATTCCTATGGATTCAATTTTTTCTCCTGTTAAGAAAGTCAAATATTTTGTCGAGCCTACAAGAGTCGGCCAACGTACTGATTATGATAAGCTTGTTATGGAAATTTGGACGGACGGAACGGTAACTGCCGAAGACGCTCTTGCGGAAGCGGCTAAAATAGCAAAAGATCATTTTTCGGTATTTATTAACTTTAATGAAAATACATTCGATTTTGATGATGATAACGATGAAGACATTGAAAAAATCCGTCAAGTTATGAATACGCCAGTTGAAGAATTGGAGCTTACGGCTCGTTCATCGAACTGTCTTAAACAGTCTAATATTCGAACTATAGGCGATTTGGTTAAACGTACTGAAGAAGAATTGAATAATACCAGGAACTTTGGTAAAAAATCGTTGGATGAAATAATCAATAAACTTTCAGAATGGAATTTGTCGCTTGGTATAACAAATACCAACGATTTAAGAAGAGCGAAAATTTTGACGTCAAAAAAGGAATACGAAGATGAAGCATAAAAGGGGTTTTAATCCTTTGGAATGCATGGCTGCTCATCGAAAAGCCTTGCACAGGAATATGGTTACTTCTTTGTTTAGATATGAACGTATACGCACGACTAAAGCAAAAGCTAGCGCGGTGCGTAGGACGGCGGAACGTTTGATTACACGGGCGAAAAATGACACCGTGTTTAACCGCCGGTTTATATCGGCGAGACTTTTTGATGAAGGTATTGTTAATAGGCTGTTTGTAGCCATTGCGCCGCGTATGAAAGAAAGAAACGGCGGTTATACTCGCATTATTAAGCTTGGGAAGCGTTATGGGGATGCTTCTGAAATTGTAATTCTTGAACTCGTTGATTATGTTCTTAAAACAGAAGTAAAAGAAAAGAAAGATAAGAAAAAAGATGGAGGGGTGAAAAATGTCCAAAGCGCATAGAGGTAAAGGTATTAGAGAATTGTTCGCGCGTGGACGAGGCGAATGTCCAGTTTGTAAACGCAAAAGTGTTAAAATACTTTATGACCATGAGGTCGGCGACCAAAAAATAAAAATATGCAAGACTTGTAAGGCGGCTTTGAAACACGGTAAAAAGACTGTTTAACGTTTAAACTTATTGCTTTTAATGCGTCGCTTTTGTAATAAATTGTCTATGTGATATTATAAGAATTTGTTCGCCATATACGTGTGTTTCACATTTAATTTTTGCTTTTGGTGATATTTAGTTAATTGATCGATTTTTAAAATGAGCTGTTATAACTAAAATGATTCAATAATACCTGTGTAAGAATGTGGATGCAATTTAAGGTAATTGCTTTATAAATGTAAAAATTTTTATGCAACAAATAGCTTGTTTTAGATTGCTTTGCGTATGACTTTACTATTCTTTATAAATTAAAAAATAGAATTTATAATGTGATTAGCATAAATATATTTAAAGCAATTCTAAAGTTATATAAAAAATAGAAAATAAAACGAATTTATTAGTCTTAGTTTTATAAGTTAACCATAAAAAATGGACGCCGCCTGATGTCATGTATGTTTTATTCAACAAATTGTTAATGATTTTGTAAATTTTCGTTTTGATAATTGCGCATAAGCGTATGCTCCTTTAAATGTAACATAAACTTATCCGAGGCTCCGTCGTTAACAATATAAGTAGAATGTTCGCGAAAGTCCAAAAATTTTTAATCCGGCTTATGTGGTTTCGCCGTGCGCAAATTCTTTTCCGTGAGATGTGCGCGGTAATGATCATAACCGTTCACAGGCATTTTGACGCTGTGTTATTTTAATCAAATTACGGCCTTTCCTTGTATTTATCCAATATTAAAGGCTTTAACTTATAGGCGTTAACAGCACTTTTGTGCTGTTCGTGGTAATTTTTACAAAAGCTTTTCCGACTCTTTTCAATAATCGAAAGACTGGTGAGCAAAATACAGCTTGTATAGTCAAACTACACGGTTTCTTTTTTCTTCATTCGAGCGGCGCCATGACAATTTTTTAATGGAGCGCGTTGTAATATTTCTCCATTGTATTCGAGTTGGTTTAGGCTGTTTTGGCCGCCGATGTCTTCGCGACGTCTCTCGCGAAAAACATAAAGGCGTCTTTTAACCTTTTATGAGCATAGCCTGTTGTGTTTTAATATTCTAAACTGCATAACAACAGATATTTATTATAACTGATAAAACCACTGTCTATAGTGGTAAGACTTGAAAAGATTATGCCGAGTACAGCGAGTTAATAAAATAATATAAAGCGTCCCTGAGGAGGAGGAACAGGAGCGCTTTATGAAAGAATGGCAAAGTTTAGCGCACGCGAAATGAGAATGTAAATATTATGTAGTAATTGTCCCGAAATGCCGGAAAAAGGTGTTGTATGGAAAGATAAGAAAACGGATAGGAGAAATCCTGCGGGAATTATGCGGGTAAGAAATACTAGACGCGCCCGAGATGCCTGACCATATACATATGTGTATATCCGTACCGCCAAAGTACAGTATTGCGATGACGATAGGGCGTCTGAAAAGCAAGAGCGCCATAAGGAGACATAAAGAGTTGTCAGGATGTGAAGCAAAGAAATTTAAGAATAAAAATTTTTGGATGCGCGTATATTGCGTAAGCGTCATAGGATTGAGCTAACAGCGAATATGTGAATATAGCAGAAATTAAGAAAAACTTTATTTAGATTATCAGGCCAATTCAATCTTACAGAAGTTGAATTTAACTAACACCCCATTAAAGCTAGCTTTCTCAAGGCGGATATGTCGCTGATATTTGACTATCTGTTGTTATGCGACATCAAGGAATATCCAAAATTTAATTCCGGAAGCCGCCGCAATTGTAGCTACTATATAACTTAGAATAGATAATCTGGTTTATGAATGCGATGATGCATCCAAATAAATCACCGGCGTCATGTCCAGATAATGCAAAAAATTTGCTAAAATCCTCGTATTGTATATCCAAGCCAAAAATTCGAAATGCAAGACCTTTAAACAACAAAATCCGCATAATACTTGCTTTGCGCCCTAAACAGTAGGTTTTAATAGATGTATTGGCGGTATGATAGGAAGATGTGTATTCTATTTGTAGGCGGTGGTTTATGGGCGTTTATGTGCGGGAGAAGCGGGTGGCCTTTATCTGGATGTTTACAAGGACGGCAAGCGGACGTGGGAATCGTTGAGTTTAACCTTGACGAAGGACGCGGCGAGAAACAAGGAGGTGTGGAAGCTAGCGCAGGTTTGCCGCTTAAAATGAGGAAAGCAGATAGTAGAGGGCGTGTGTAATTACAAAACAGCGCGGCGGGGCGCACAAGCATAGCCGATTATACGGCTAAGGTTGGGGCTATGCCTGGGCGCGGAAAAAATATAATTGCTTGCGCGAAAAAATTAAAAAATTATCATGGGGGCGTAGCGCGAGTTTCCGGGATTTCCACGCAATGGGTTAATGATTTTCAGGAATATTTAAAATTTAACGCTGGGGTTTCGCTTTTCACGGCGGCGGTTTACGCTGAGTCTTTACGTTCCGTGCTTAATCAGGCGGTTAAAGAAAACATACTTATAAAAAGCCCCGCGCTTGGATTAAAGCGCATAACGGCATCGGATAAAGAGATCGCTTTTTTAAGCGCTGGGGAGATACGCGCTCTTTTTTCATGCGCGGATAATCTGGCTTGGGCGGAAACCGCAAGGGCGCGGCATTTAAATAGAGAGCGCGGCTACACCCCTGGAAGTTTATAATCGTGGTTTTGAAGGAATGATGCGGCGTAAAAGTTTTGTGGGATTAAAAGAACTTTGCGCAAACGGCGAGATTATGGGGGGGGGGGAGGATAAAACCAACTATCCGGTAAACAGACCCCCTATAGATAAAAAAACGCGCCGTGAACTACGCGAGAACACGGCGCGTTTTTGATTCAGCTTTTACCGTGGATTACACATTCTTGAATACTAAAACTTCATAGTCGGTAACTTTTACTTCAGAGCCGCCATACGGAATATTAGCCGCGCCAAATTCCTTGCGCACTTTACCGATATGCACTCCGTTTTTATAGTTGGCTCGAGCAATATAAAGCGGTTTTCCGTCCGCTTCTTTGCCGACTGGTATCGCGCCGTCAGGAATGTTTCCATTGCTAGCTTTGACCCAATTGATCATAATAAGCTCCTTTTATTGTAATGCTTGTAAAACCTTTATAGGCTTCATAAATTATTCTATCGTATTTTCTTTGTTTTTGTCAAGCTCGCGTTGCCTCAAATTGAAAATGTCACCCAAATTACAACAGGGACGCTCAAAGGGGGCTGCCCGATTGGGTTAACTATGCAAGAAAACCAGGCGGCGGCGCGGGAATATACACACCGCCGCCACAAGGCGGCCAAAAAAGAAAAACGGGCTTTGCTTGACGAGTTTACCCGCCTAGCCGGCCGCCATCGGAAATCCGCCGCCCGCCACCGCAGACAGGCCGCGTATAGCCGGCCATGCCTTGACCGCCGGTGAGCCGCCTCCGGTTGGATAGAACTCCGTTCCCTCCTCAATAACGCCCTGAGCTGACTTTTAAGGCCCTGGCGGACATTAGAGAACCGCCAACCCCCCTCTCGCGGCGGCAGACGCCCTTCATCGCGCAACGGCCGGCCTTCCGCATCACCGCCGAGGTCAAGGCAAAACTTCCGCGGATAAACCCCGCCGCCATAGACCGGCGCCTGAAAAAAGACAAAGACGCCCTCAGTCACGGGGAAAAGCCTCGCCAAACCCCTCGATTCCCTGAAAAGCCGCATCCCCATCCGCGCCTTTTACTCAGGACGGGAACGGAAAACTCCCGGCTTCCGGCAAATCGACGCCGCCCGCCACCGCTGAGACAGGCCGCATATGGCCGGTATGTCCATGCCTTGACCGCCGCCGGCGTCGCCTCCGGTTGGATAGAACTCCGCTCCCTCCTCAATAACGCCCAGAGCTGGACTTTTAAGGCCCTGGCGGACATTAGAACCGCCGTCCCCTCTCCCAGTCTTGGAGTTCCATAGCGATAACGGCTCGGAGTTTATCAACAACGCCGCCGAAACCTGGCGTAAAAAAGAACGCCCCCTTCACCCGCTCTCGATACCATAAGAAAAACGGCGCCGTCGTCCGTCAACACCTTGGCCGCGACCGGCTCGAAGGATTTGAGGAACAGGCTCTCCCGTCCGCCGTCTACACCCCGCCGGCCCCCCTCCTCAACCGGGGGTTCCAGGGAAATCAGGGACTATGATGAACCGCGCAACCACTTCCAAAGGCTCATAGAACGCCCGGAACTTCCCCAGGCGTGTAAGGGGGGACGACCTCAAGTCTCAATGCGCCCTTTACAACCCGGTAGAGCTTAAGCAGAATGCCGCCAAGGCTGTCCCGCGTTTACGTCAACGGCTCGCCCAGGAGAACCGTATCCAGATGCGGGAGCAGGGCTGGCTTTGGCGACATTTTCTAAATGAGGCGCTCATGCCTTTAGGCAACATTTCAAAATGAGGCGTTTCGGCATATTTAACAAGTAAACTACTTGCTCTTTTACTTCCGCTTGTTTATAAGACGTCCATTTACACCCACAAACAGTATTTAAGGAGCATTCGCTGTTTTAGTAGGTTCTATTTTTCTTCTTTTGCCAAATAGTCTGTATGTTTACTACTAGTTTGGTGTATCCCTCAAAAACTTTTATGCGTTAACGGGACGATTGATTTAACATTAAAAACGAAGCGGGAAGCGACAGACAGTTATCGTAACGGCTCGCCTTGCGAAACCTGCAGGTCTGATGATCAAATAACTATTGATTGGTAGGCGCGGCGAAAACAGAAAAAGAGAGGCGGATTTTGAAAAAATATTTAACCTTTCGCGATTTTAGCGTGTCTGGCGGCGGCGTGCGGCCAGACACTGGAAGCGGCGGAACAACATTACCACCGTTCCGCTAACTGGCCGATGTTGTTACAACTTCCGCCGTAGTGGACGCCGGGGAGAAATACCACAGACCTAAGAATTAGTACAATGGCAACATGTGCCGGACTATACAACATTCAACTCTGTATGACAAAACCGCTAGGAAGCTATAAATCTTGGAATCAAAAAAAACTTTTTTATTCTAAATTTGCTATTTCTTCAAATGCGTTGCGAATAAATCCGTTTAAAAATAGCAATCCTTGCGGCGTGAGAGCCGTTTTTTCTGTATAAAATAATTTTTTTTCTCGCCATTTGTTTATGGTATTTGGAATTATATCTTGTAAAGAACAAGAAAATCTTTTTTGAAATAGTTCCGCGTCAGGGCCGAAGGATGTGCGAAAGCCCATAAAAATAGTTTCTTTTATTAAGTTTTTTTTGCTAATGTTTTCTGTAACACAGTATTGCGGGAAAGTATTGTTTGTAACGTGTTTTATGTAACTAAAAACGTTGTCTACGCAGTTGTATATCATTCCGTAATTATTATTTTCTGTTGAAGTGTTTGTTCTTGAAAAAAGAGCCGCGCCGCCCGCTGAAGGCCCCGCCCCAAGCCAATTTTCCATAAACCAGTAGCGCATATTATGCAGGCAAAATCCGTTTTTTTGAGCTTTTTTATCTTTAATTAAACTTGAATAATTTAAATTTTTTAGTTTATTATATACGTTATTTTTATCGAATGCAAAATTAGATACTTCATATTGAAAATAACCTTTGGAAATTAATATATCTCTTCCTAAAATCCATAACATTTCAGCGTATTCTTTCTTTGGCAATAATGATTTATTTTTTAATATATTAAAAAAAAGAGTTGTATCTTCTTCGATGGTTAAGTCATATAATGATATATGTTCCGGTTCAAAATCTAAAATGATTTTTAAATCTGATTTTATTTGTTCCTTTGTTGAGAAAGGAAGGCCCGTAATAACATCAAGCGAAAAGTTTCTTCCGTATATTTTTGAAATACATTCTATGTTTTTATATATATTTTCAATAGTTCCATTGCGATGCACGGCGTCTCTTGATTGTTTTGAAAAAGTCTGAATTCCGGCGCTTATACGGTTTACACCGTAATTTTTGCATATTTCTAAAAAATCTTTCGTTGCGCTTTCCGGATTTATTTCTATCGTCCATTCAATTGGACGTGATGGCAGTATCTTTAAAAGATCGTATAAAAAGGAGGCTATTTGTTTTAGCGATAAAATAGATGGAGACCCTCCGCCTATGTATATTGTTGGTATATAATTTACATCAAAGTATTCAATTTGTTTTTGAATGTCTAAAATAATAGCGTTAAGGCAGGCGTTTATTGTTTCTTTATCATTTGTAGAATCGATATTCATTGGGATTGAATAGAAATCGCAATAATCGCATTTTGATGAACAGAAAGGTATATGTATATAAAGCGAATATGTATTGTTTGTTAATAGATTTTGGAGCATATAACGCGATCCGCGGAGGAAAGGTCTTTATAAATTTTTATATTGGAAAATCTGTTGTTTTCTAAAAGTGTTTTTATTTGAGGAATTTGTTCAGGGCCGGCTTCCAGAAAAAGAGAGCCGCCTTTTTTTAGTTTTTTAGGCGATTCTTTTATAAGAGTTTTGATTATTTTAAGCCCGTCTTCCCCGCCGTCTAACGCTATTAACGGTTCGTTTTGAACTTCTTTGCTTAATGATTGAAGCATACCATGCGGCACGTACGGCGGATTTGAAGCTATACAGTCGAAAGTTCCGCTTATGCCGGAAAAAACATCGCTTTGAATAAAACTGACTTTTAAATTATTAAGGCGGGCGTTTTTTTTGGCGACTTTTAACGCGGCGCGCGACACGTCGCTTGCAAAAACGGAGGCTTTCGGCCTTTCTTGTTTTACCGCAAGAGCTATAGCCCCGCTTCCGCAACATACGTCTAAAAAACGAATCTCCGGTTTGTTTTCTTCCTGGTCTATAAAATCCAGAACCGCTTCAACCAGAGTTTCAGTTTCCGGTCTTGGAACCAAAACGGAATTATTTACTTTAAGTGTAAGAAAACGAAAATCTTTTGTCCCTGTAAGATACGCCGAGCAGACTCCATTTTTGCGTTTTTTTATTAGGGCTTGGTATTTTGCGCGTTCTTTTTTTGAAATTTCAATTTCACCATGAGCGTGTAAGGCGCTTCTTGATATGCGGAGGACGAAAGAAAGCAAAAGTTCGGCGTCCAGGCCGGGCGTTTCGCAGGCTGAAAGTTGCTTTTTCCCATACTGTACAGCGGCAAGCCGTGTGAAAGTTTTAGCGCGTTGTTTTTTGCGCGCGTCCGGCTTGGAGGCGTCCCTGTTCATAACAAGGTTATTTTGAGCCGCGGTCAGGACGAAGCGCCTCCGCTCCATTTGTATATATATGTACGGGTTTTGAATCTTCTTCCAAATAACAGTGTATAAGAGTTCGTATTGTATTATTCATCATGCCTTCGGTTTGCGCTTCCTGGACGGCGAATAAAGGCGTTTCTTTGGCAAAACCGGCCTCCCGCAGGGCTGTGCAGGGATTTTTTGCGTTGATGTCAGGAGTGATTGAAAAAATAATTGAAACGACGTCCGCTTCCGAAAGCGCGTTAGCCGAAAGAAGCTTTGAATATAAACGTCCGGTTTGGGCGCTTACATCCTCTTTTGTGTTTTGAACGCAGACGGCTCCGCGCAGAGCGTATATTTTTTTCATTTATGCGTTCCTTCCGCAAATATTAAGGTGAAGGTGGAAAAAACGCTAAAAAACGCGCCCGTTATTCCAAAAAAGGTTAAAAACAAAATCTTTTTTTTAAGAACAAAAGTTTTTTTGAAAATACCCGGCGATAATTTTTGAATAAGAAATATTAAGGAAGTGGAAATAGAAAGGATAAATAAAAGAATCGCGGAAGTTTGTACGCTTTTTAGAAGAAAAAACTGAACAACACCGCTAAATTGGCGAAAATTACCCGCCAAGAAAAATAAAAAAGAAAAAAAACAAAAAATAAAAAGCAGGACGAAAAGACTTTTGAGGAAAAAGGCGGTTTTCATTGTTTTTTCATTAAAAACCGTAGTCTTGTTCTGTTCCGGCGCTTAAAATTTCCGTTTTAACATTATGTTCTTTGGCGGATATGTCGCCGCCGACAGAACGCCAAAATGTTACCATCGCAAATAATACGGCAAGCGTGAGCACGAGCTGTTTCATGAGCGATATAGTACATTTAAAACTTCATGTGTTCAAGCGGGTTGACCGCTCTGCCGTTTTTATATACAGCAAAATGAAGATGCGGCCCGGTCGAGCGCCCTGTGTTGCCGACTTCCGCTATTTTGTCCCCTTGTTTTACTTTTTGGCCTTCTGTTGCTGAACTTGAGTTTAAATGCGCGTACATGGTTTGGTAGCCTCCTCCGTGAGTTAGGATGAGGTAGCGCCCGAAAGTCGCTGTAAAACCCGAAGCGCTTACAACGCCGTCCATAGCGGCTTTTACCGGAGTTCCTGTGGGAGCCGCAAAATCAACAGCCGAATGAAAACGGCGTGAACCGCTAGTAAAAGGATCTTTTCGCCAGCCGTAACCCGAACTTATACGCCCGTTTACAGGGTAGATAAAAAGTTCGCCCATCGCAAGCTGAAGGTCTTCGCTCTTCATTTTTGCGCCCGGGATAAAAATGATTCCGCCGCTTTCAATTTTTTCGTCTTGAACGTCGTTCGCGTCTAGAATCGCTTCTAGCGGGACGCCGAAAGAGGCCGCTATTTTTGGGTACGAATCGCCCTTGACTGCGGTGTAAGGAACGCCGTCCATGTTTGGAATGCGAAGAACGTCGCCTATATGCAGATTCCTGGCGTTTTTTAAATTATTTGACGCGATGATGGCGTCCATGGAAATAGAATGGTCGGCGGCTATTTTAGAAACGGAATCGCCGTTTTTTACCGTGTAATTCTGCCAGGAAAAAGTTTCGCTTGTAGCCAGCGGGATTTCTGAAGATTTTTCGGCGACGGACGGGAATATTCCATTTGCGTAATTATACATTTCTGAGAAAGCCCCGCTGTCCGAATCGGGACGTAAAACGTAATCGTTTCCCTGGAAAAGTAGCGCGTAGTACGCAAAAACCGCGACCGCTAAAATAGAAGCCAGAGTGATGAAAAAACGTGTTGGTATTTTTGAAGTGAACGCCCCCGGCCTTTTGGTTTTTTTACGGTTGTATTTGCGCGCCGCAGGACGCGGACGGGCGCGAACGTTCTCTTTTACAGCCGCATTCTTTATACTTCCGGAGTTTTTTGAGGTGGTTTGACGCCTTTCAACGCGCTGTGTAATGTTAAAATCTACATAGCCCGGACGGGGATTATAGTTCATGCTTACTTTATCGACATTTCTGGGTGAATGTATTAGAATAGGTAAATGAAAAGGGCTATTTTATGGGCTTTTTTTTGCGCTCTTGTACTAAAAATGTTTTTTTTCGATTTCATACTCGCGGAGGGCCGTTCTATGGTTCCCGCAATCCAAAGCGGCAGTATTCTTTTTGTAAACAAAATTTCCTATGGTTTCCGGGCGCCTTTTTGCGGGTTGTACTTGATGCGCTGGGCCAAGCCTAAACCTGGCGACGTTGTGGTTTTTTGGACCCCTTACGGCGACCTTGCCGTAAAACGTTGCGCCGGTCTGGAAGGTGAAAACTCATTTTTGGCGTACGGCGACAATAGTTCCGCGTCTTTTGATTCGCGTTTTTACGGGTCTGTTCCGCTTGACAACATTGTAGGAAAGGCCGCCGGAATAAAGCCGGCCGCATCTTCTTTGGAAGCGCCTTTTACCGGCCCCGCGCCGGGCGGCTTTGATAAATGAAAATAAGCCCAGGATTTACCTTAAGCCAGCAGCGCCGTTTTTGGGTGATTGCAGGTCTTATAATTATTGCGGGTCTTTATGTGATTTCAAAGTACGCTTCAATTATGCTGGGGGCGCCTTATACAAATTCACCGCAACTTGTTGAGGCTTCCGGCGAGCGGGGCCTTATTTTGGACAGAAACGGGCGTATTTTGGCGATTCAGACGCGGTTTGGGCATATCAGCGTGTGGAAGCCGGACATTATAGACGAAGACCGCCCCATCCTTTATAACACGCTGGCTCGCATTTTAGGCGTGGATTCTGCGGAAATAGCTGAAAAAATAGAATCATCAGACAATAATTTCCTGTATTTACAGCGTCATGTTGATAATAACGTGGTGAGGGAAATTGAAAAAGAAATAGCCGCCGGCTTTTTGCGCGGGGTTAAAATTGAAACTATTTTTGGGCGCGTGTATCCCGAACAAGAATTGGCCGGTTCAATTATTGGCATTGTGGGCGACGAAAACAAGGGTCTTGAAGGTATTGAATACGCTTACGACGAAGAGCTTTCCGGCCGTTTTGAAAACGGTGAAAGCGTACCGGGCGATCAGGTTGTTTTAACCATAGACGCGAATGTTCAGTATATTTTGGAAGAAATAGCGGGCCGCGTTATGGAAGAAAACGAAGCTTCGCAGGTTATGCTTATGGCTATGGATCCAAGATCCGGCGAAATTTTAGGGTCGGCTTCCATGCCTGGTTTCAACCCGAATTTTTTTAGGGAATCCACCCGCGAATTACGTATGCACAGGCCGGTGGAAATGATTTATGAGCCTGGTTCTGTTTTTAAAATATTTTCCCTGTCTATTATGCTTGACGGAGGCTCTGTAGGCGGAAAAGATCTGTTTTACTGCGACGGACATTACGAAAGGGTTACAAATTTAGGCGAGCGCGTTGTAATCAACTGCCTTGGCGCCCACGGGAACGTGAATATGCGCGATATAATCGTGTATTCGTGCAACGCCGGAACCGCTTACGCGAGCGATTCCGTTCAATCCGCGCCTTTTTACAACGGGATTAAACGGCTGGGTTTCGCCGCTAAAACCGGCGTGGAGCCGCCCGGCGAATCCGCCGGTTTTTTAAGGCCTGTGGAAAGATGGTCCGACAGGTCGCGGCCTACTATAGCCATAGGCCAGGAAATAGCGGTTTCCGCCGTGCAGATGATGGCGGCGGCGAGCGCCGTGGCGAATAACGGCGTTTTGGTGCGGCCTAGTTTTGTTAAGCAGGTGCTTTCGGCGGACGGCAAAACGGTTAGGCCGAGGTCTAAAGGCGATCCTGTTCGGGCGCTGAAACCTGAGACGGCGGCGCTTATGCGCGATTTTATGACGTCCGTGACAAGCAGTATAGGGACGGGCTGGAGGGCGAATGTTTCCGACCTTAATATGGCTGTAAAAACAGGAACGGCGCAAATGGTGGATCCGCTTACCGGGGCTTATTCCGAGACGGATTTTATCGCGAGTTGCATGGCGATGCTTCCCGCGGAAAATCCGGCGCTCGTCTTGTACCTTGTCATTGTAAAACCAAAAGGAATAAGCTATCTTGGCGGGAGGATAGCGGCTCCTCCAATACGCGAGGCCGCTGAAGCTTTGGTGAATTACCTTGGCGTCCCGCGAGGAAAAAATCCGCAGGTTGATCATACCGGCGAGGTTTTTTTAAGAAGCCAGGACCTTCCGGCCGCAAACGGACGTATGCCGAATCTTAAAGGCTATTCAAAAAGAGCGCTGTTGCCATTATTACTAGATGATAATCTTAAAATTGAAATACGAGGGGACGGTTGGGTGAATAGGCAGCAACCTTCTGAAGGAACGATTCTTACGCCGGAAACCGTCATAATTTTGGAATTAGAATAGAGGAGCAAACATGGACGGGCCAAAAATTTCGATGAGGATGTTGGAAAAATTTTTTGATGAAGACTCCAATGATATTACTTTGCACGATGTTGTAAACGCTTTCCCGGGGGAAGAACCTAAAGCTATGCTGCTGGATCACATTGAATTTGTAGCGTTGCTGGCGGAGCGTGTAGGTTTTGGGAAGGAAGAATTTTGGAGAAAAGCTATGGGCAGCGTTAATTTTATAACGGGGAAATTAAATTTAACGAAAAATCAAGCTGTAATTTTATGCGCTTTTTTAAGCCTTTGCGATGAAGAGAGGATCACCATCAACGATCTTGGGGAAGCGCTTAAATGCGGCGTTATTCAAACTTTAAAATACGCTTCCGACATAGAAGAGCTGGAGCGCAGGCAGTTTGTTTTTTGCCGCCGCCGCCGCGATGAAAAACCGTCGTACAGGATTCCGCCGGAATTTATATCCGCCGTCCAGCGCGGCGAGGAATATGTTTCCAAAAAACGCGCTAAACTAAAATGGGATGAGCTTTTTTCCGTAATGGAAACTCTTTTTGAAAGGCGAAGGATGGATGAGCTTACTTTTGACGCGCTTGTAACTGAATTGCAAATAATTATGGAAACGAATAAAGAACTTAAAGAAGTAAAAAAATTTTTTAGTTACAAACTTCCCGAGGAAAGCGCGGTTTTACTTTTTATTTTTTGCATCCTGTACGTTCAAGAGTATGAAGAAGAAGTATGCATACACGATATTGAAGATTATTTTGAAGACGATGTGCAGGTTAGGCGTCTTTGGAAGTCGCTTAGGAACGGCGCCAACAATCTTCTTGGCGCGGGTTTGGTTGAGCATGTTTGCAGCGGCGGATTTGGAGATATGGGTTCTTTTAAGCTTACCGAAAAAGCAAAAGAAGAACTTTTATTAGATTTTGGCGAAAAGCAAGCGTTTAACAAAAAAGATTTTTTGCTTCCAGAAAAAATACCGGAAAAAAAGATGATTTACAATGAAAAAGAGCAAAAATCTATAGCCGAACTTACAGGGCTGTTGTTTGAGGAAAATTTTAGGGCTGTGGAAAAACGCCTTTTGGAAAACGGCAGGAGCGCCGGTTTCGCCTGCCTTTTTTACGGCCCGCCTGGAACTGGAAAAACGGAAACCGTATATCAGATAGCCAAACGGACGGGAAGGGCGGTTATGCTGGTGGACATAGCCGAAACGAAAAGCATGTGGTTTGGCGAAAGCGAAAGGCATATAAAACGTTTGTTTGAACGTTACAAAATGTATGTAAAAAAAATGGAAAATGAAGGGCCGTATCCAATACTGCTATTTAATGAAGCGGACGGCGTTATATCAAAACGTAAAGATACGGCGAGCAGCTCCGTAGCCCAAACCGAAAACGCCATACAAAACATCATTTTGCAGGAAATGGAAAACCTGAGAGGCATTCTTATAGCCACTACAAATTTGACGCAAAATTTGGATAAAGCATTTGAACGGCGTTTTTTGTACAAAATTGAATTTAACAAACCGAAAGAAGCGGTTCGCAAAATCATGTGGCAAACGCTGATTCCAGATATTGAAGACGCTGAAGCCCAAACGCTTGCGGATCGTTTTGATTTTTCCGGCGGGCAGATGGAAAACATAAGCCGCAGGCGGACGATTCAAACCATACTTTCGGGAGCGCCCCCCGGTTTGGACGTTCTTGTTTCGTATTGCGATGATGAACTTTTAAGTAAAGAAAGCAAAAAAATAGGATTTAGCGGCTAGCGCCGGAAAACGCCCGCGTAAAGCCGTCCGGGAACCGCAAGCCGCGCTTAGGCTCGCGGGGCTTGGGCGGCTTTACGCTTGAAAAGGCGTAGCGCCGGCGTTTTCAAGCGGCTTGAGCGGCAATTAGCAGGGCCGGCGGAACAAGCCCAATACCGTCCGCCGCAAGGCCGGTTTGCGCGGATTTTGCGCGGGCGCGTTTTTGGAAACGCCTGGTAAAACAGGCGTGAAAGTTATGTGATATTGAGGCGGGCGGAAGTCGCCGCAAGCGCCCCGCGCCGCGGAATACGGTGGAATGTTATGTGATATGCTTTTTCATACAACCGGCGAATTGGAAATTGGAAACAAGTTGAATGGACTTGTTCGCTCGCCCTGGTTGGTTGTCGCCCAAGTCTTGCAAAATGCTACGCATTTTGCGTTTTTTAAGCGGAAGTTGACTGAACCAAGACTGGGCTTGGTTCAGCTTGCGAAAACTGAAGTTTCCGAACAACTCTAATATCTAAAAAAGTAAACGTATATTTTAGCCCAGGCATGGTTGTTAAAAAATCTATTGCAAAACAGGATGTGAAAATGGAACGAGGGTATATAAAAACTTATAACTGGGTGATGAAACTGTTGCAAGATTGCGATTTTGAAGAAAGTTCCAAAAGAATGGGTTTAAGGCTGATTTCGCAAAATAAAATTGTAGTTAATTTTCTTGATAGGACATATTTTATAACAAAAGACGCTATAGAACTCGCCGGACAAAAAATAAAATGGACGGTTAGAATAAATGATTATGCGGGATATGAATACGATTTAAAAAGTGTTTTGGGATATTATCTTTTATCGGAATCGGATGCGGATCCCGCAAATGATTTTTGCCCGCTTGAACATTTTTCCAGAGGCGTTTTTAGAAATAATGATAATTTTTTAGGCCCTCTTGAAAGGGTGTATGGAAAAAATTATGAAGAATTTAAGAACGCTGCGGAAAAAATAGGCATGACGCTTGAAATGGAAAAATCATCAGGGAAACATTCGTGGAAATATATGTTGTTGCCCAGGATGCCTGTAAAGATAATTTATTATGAAGGTGATGACGAATATCCAACAAAATTGCAAGTACTGTATGACAAATCAGCCATCAAAATTTTAAAATTTGAGCCGTTGGCGGTTTTGCACGGATGTTTTGTAAAAGGCCTAGCCGCTATTGGAGAGAGTGAATTCGACCGGCGAAATCCGGCGGATTAGGAGCCGTCAAACAATAAAATGTTGAGCGTTTTATTGTTTGGCGGACGTCCAGGCTTGGGTTCGCTTGCTTTAACGCCGCGCTACATAGGTTGGATGGCCGCGCTCAAAGTATCGCGCGCCGGGGATGGGCGGGGGAGTGGGGGCGGAAGCCGCCTGGCGGCGCCGCCTGAGCGAAAGCGGGCGCGGAATTGGAGCGGAAGCGGCGGTTTTTGGGAGTGTAGCGCCGCGAAACCGCGCCTGGCGATGAAAAAGCTTGCTTGAAACAAAGCGGCGCCGCAAACTTTTGGTGGGTCTGGGAGGCCTAGGCCTCCCAGCGGGGCCGGTCGCTTTCTCTGCGGCGAGGGCCTTTATCGGGCCCCACGCTGGGCCGCTTGATACGGCGGGACGCGCTCAATGTTTCGCGCGCACTCACCTCCCAGCGGGGCCGGTCGCCTTCTTTACGGCGTGGGCCATTATCGGGCCCCACGCTGTGCCGCTTGATACGGCGGGACGCGCTCAATGTTTCGCGCGCACTCACCTCCCAGCGGGGGTGTTTGGGGGCGGAGCCCCCAAGCCGCA
>JAITER010000058.1 GCA_031281945.1 Spirochaetaceae bacterium
AACGCCCCTAAAAAAGAAACGTCTCCAACACTCCCCTTCCCTAAACACCGCGAAAGCCGAAGCCAACGCGGATGCTGCCAAACATCGCGCCAAAAACGAAACGCTAAAACCGCGCCGCGCCTAAGGCTCACCTAAAATAACACGCCCCTAAAATTTAGTCAACTCCCCAAAAACACACATCACACAAAAAAAACACAAGCCCGAAATAAAAACAAGCCCGCGCCGTAAAAAAAACAAGCGCAATCACAAAAAATGTAAACGCGCCATCAAACGATTGGAGCGGGCGGCCCTTAAAACAGAATCTATTCAGCCTAAAGGTTGTTGTTCAGAAGCTGAAATTTTTGAACAGCCCTATTTTTTGCCTATTATTTCTACAAGATCGCCGTTTTTTATTCCGGCGGCGTTTCCTTCGTCGGTGTCCACATGGAATTCGCGGGTGTGGGCGGATCCAGATCTTATAAGCACGTCTTCAAAAATAAGAGGGCGCGACCCGTAAGTTTTTACGGTAACAAGATCCTTGTCTTTAACGCCGGCTTCCACCGCCTGTTCCGGCGACAGGTGTATGTGGCGCAGGGCTATAACAGCCCCCTTACAGAGTTCGGCTTCCCCGGCCGGGCCTATAAGCTTCACACCCGGGCTTCCGTCCAAAACGCCCGATTCACGCACCGGCAAGGTCAAACCTATAGTCCTAGCGTCAGTTTGGGCGAGCTCAACCTGCGATTCTTTTCTGGTGGGGCCCAAAACCCTAACGCTTTTAAGCGTCCCTTTCGGCCCTACAACATCCACCACTTCTTCAGCCGCAAACTGGCCGGGCTGTTTAAGTTCTTTTTTAACGGTGAGTTTCGCGCCGCTTCCAAAAAGTTTGGCTAAATCCCCATCGCTTAAATGAAGATGCTTGTTTGAAATTCCAACCTCTACTTTGTAACCCATACGTCCACTCCTTTAATCATACGGTTAAAAACCGCGTGTGTTTTGCGCCTTTATGACATTTACAAGGCCGCTTTAATCATTCTAAAACAAAGCGGCGGCGGCGGCAAGACTTTTTACAGGTCTTTTTTTAAGGGCCGCCCTCTGTTAAAATATCCGAACTCAAGGAGATGATATGAAAAATGTGATTTTAGTTTTTTGCGCGATTTCAATTTTTGCGTCTTTTACATCGTGTAAAAAAAAAGAAGCCGCCGGCGCGGAGAAAAAAGACGTTTCTTTGCAAAAAGTGATTGACGCGAAAAAATTTGTTCTTGGACTGGATGATTCGTTTCCGCCAATGGGCTTTAGGAACGAAAATGGTGAAATTGTAGGCTATGATATAGATTTAGCCAGAGAAGCCGCCTCCCGTCTGGGAGTAGAGCTTGTTTTACAACCCATAAATTGGGACGCGAAAGAGCAGGAACTCAACACCGGCGAAATAGACTGCATTTGGAATGGTTTTACAATCACCGAACAGCGCAAACAAGCCGTTTTATACACGCCTCCCTACCTAAAAAACGCGCAGGTCGTTGTGGTTAAGGCGTCTTCCCCCGTTCAAACTTTTGCTGATTTGGCCGGGAAAAAGGCCGGGACGCAGGCCGGATCTTCCTCTGTGGAAGCGCTTGACGCGGCGGCGGAATTTAAGGCCTCTTTAGACGAAGTTATAGAGTATAAAGATTTTTTAACCGCCCTTATGGACCTTGACGTTGGAGGCGTAGACGCCGTTGTAATAGACCTGGTTGTAGCCAACGATAACATAAACCGCTCCGGTAAAGCTTTTCGCATATTAAGCGAAACTTTGGAAGAAGAAGAATTCGGTATAGGATTTCGCAAAGATGATAAAGCTTTAGCCGAAAAAATATGGGGCGTCCTTTTGGAAATGGCCTCGGATGGAACGATAGCGAAAATTTCCGAAAAATGGCTGGGAGCCGACATCAGTATAGTGGGCAAATAAACAGAAACCGTCTGAAAACTAAAATTTTCAGGCGGTTTATTTGAAAGCGCTCTTGTAGCGGCGATTTTTAAGGGGGCGTTACATTGAAAATGCTTGAATTGATGTTGCAGGGCGCTTTAGTTTCGCTTAAAGTTTTTACGCTCACCATTATTTTCGCCGTTCCGCTGGCTTTGCCCATAGCGCTTGGCAAAACATCTAAACATTTAATTTTAAGAAGCGCCGTTAATTTGTATCTGCTTGTTATGCGCGGGACTCCGCTAATTTTACAGTTGATTTTTATATACTTCGCTCCAAAATATCTATACGCTTTTTTATATTCTAACTTTTCGCATATTTTAACCCCGGATTCTTTTTGGGCGGCGGCCAAATTCATTCTTAGTTACGACAGATTTACGGCGGTTATAATAGCCTTTACGCTTAATTACGCGGCGTATTTCGCTGAAATATACCGCGGAGGCATACAATCCATCCCAAAAGGGCAGTTTGAGGCGGCCAAAGCGCTTGGTTTTACAAAAACGCGCACATACACAAGCATAATTTTGCCGCAGGTCGTAAAGCGCGTAATACCGGCTATGGGCAACGAAGTAATAACTCTTGTAAAAGACACCGCCCTGGCCCAGGTTATAGGCGTAGCGGAGCTTTTCCATGCGGCGCAAAACGCCGCCTCCCGCGAATTCTCCACCATGCCAATTTTTATAGCCGGAATATTCTACTTCGTCATGAATTACCTGACGGCCTTCGCCTTCGCCGCCGCGGAAAAAAAACTTTCATACTATTCTTAAAAAAAGCGCTTCCTTGCGTTCCGCGGCTAAAATACAGCGTCGGCGCTAGAACGCGCCTTGATTACGGGCGTCAAAAAAAATCCGTGAAAAGTTAAAATTTGCGTAAAAGTTTCTTAAAAAGCGCGTCGAGCGAAAGCTTTTTCGCCATTTGCCAGGAACGCGGGGTGAAAACGGGCGCCTACGCGGCGGTTTTTCCGTTGGGTGGTAAATTACGCGGGTTTGGCCGGAGAAAGCCGTTCTTAGCCCGGAAGGTTTTGCGGCGTCGCAACGCGCCATTCACTCGCCGGAAGCTTAGATTTAACGAGGGCCTCTCCGGGAAGCCGTAAATGATTTTTTACAAAAACAGGCTGGATTATGCGCCGCCCCACGCCGCAACCGGAACGGAGGCGGCGCAACCGCCGATTCAATTATCCGTAGATTTTATCTATCAAAATATTACGGCGGTCAAAAGCGGGATTTTGCGGTTTTATGCGGTAAATCAGACAAAAACCTAAGTTTTCCCGCCCAATTTAGACGTTTAACGCCTGTTTTAAAACAGGCGTTGATACAGCGGTCTGAAGCGCTTCCGGCGTTTTTAATTAAACCTCCGCCTGAAAGTTCACATAACTAAACGCGCGCCGGGCGCACGGGTTAAAAGTTGGTTAGGCCGTTAAAACCGCCGCCCCATTTCGCCCCAATTTCTACGTTTAGGCCTTTTAACGTCCAGGCGCCGCCGTAATCCTGAGAGCTCATGCTGATGTTTGTATAAAGCCTGCTTATTTTTAATATGCGCAAATCCAGGCCGAGTTTATTATGAAAAAAGCCGTCGTACCCGCCTGTAAAGAAACTTGCGGTAAACCATCTGCCTAGATTAAGTTGAGCCTCCACGCCCATGTTAAAATAACCGGTCTCGCTGGGATTAAGGACGGTAAACCCTATATTCGGCCTTACGACAAGAAAATCCGTTTGAAAAGGCCTTAAAAGGGCGTAAAAATCCATCCTCATGGGACGGACTACGATATTTTCTCCGGTTCCGTCTACGCGCTCCCAGTCCGTAATCGAATCGGTTTTTATTTCCAAATCCTGGTCTATTAAGTTTCTTACGCTAAGTATGGTGTTGCGGCTTGGGTCAAACTTTAAACTGGAAGACGTGTGCAAAACAGCCGGAACAAGCGGTACGTTTAAAGCCGTAAAACCCACATCCAAAGCGGCGAAAAGCGCGTATTCAAGTTGAAGGCTAAAGTCTAAGCCGCCAAGGTCCATCGCCCCCGGATCTTCGCCGTCCATGTATTTAAAAACGTTAAACGGCATATAAACCTTGGCCGTCCCTTCCAGGCCCAATTCTATGTAATCCTTGTTTGTAAACTTTATGTTTAAATCTGAATGAGGTATGTAGATGATAGGCAGAAAGTGGGAGGGCGTTACGCTAAAAAAGAGCTTTGGAAACAGAAAATTTTGGCGGTGCCAGTTTACGGCGACTGTTTCCGCGAAAATCGCGCCGGAAACGTTTGCGCCGTATTTAGCGACTCCTTCCGTAAGGCCTTCGGCCAGCATTTTAAATACATCGGCGGTTAAATTAAAGTCAAAACGGGAGGTAAAGCTTAGGATGGATACGCCGAGCCCTCCCGCCATGCTTGAAAATTCAAGCCTTAGAAAATCGTTGGCGCCAAACCCAAAATTGAAATCCACACCGTCTTTTTTTACAGAATCTTTACTGTATATTTTCTTAAAATCAACAATTAACCGCCCGTTTTCTTTAATTCCGGGAACATCGCCCGCAGAGAGGATGTCGGGAACGCCGATTGGAAAATCCGTAGCCCCCATAATATTCAACCGCGTAAACGCCAGCCCCAGGGAAAACCCGCTGTACGGCTCCAGGTGCCGAGTTTCGCCGGACGACAAAAAGTCCACAACCGTGTTTTTTCCGGTTTTCTTCCTGGAGGCGGCTTCTTCGGCCTGCGCCGCCGCTTTTTCCGCGGCGGCTTCCATTTCCATAATAACGGCGTCTTGTTCAGCCTGGGACAAATCGCCGTCTTGGGCGGAGGCTGCAACCATCGAGAAACATAAAAGCACAAAAATAAATATTTTTTTCACGGCTTCCCCTTAAAAATCCATCTGATATTGAAGATCCATCGTAACATCGACTATGATTTGAATAGACGTCGTAGTCGCGTCTTCTTTTTCGTCTATAGGCGCTATATTAAACTCAGCGCTCTGGCCTTTAGTAGCTTTTAGCAGAAGCGCGGGTTTAGGCACGCTTACTTTTTGGCTTTCTAAATCTATCATAATCTTGCTTGTTTCGCCGTCTTTTAAATTAACAAGATTTTCATATTTAGCGGCTTCCCCTTTTTTTTCAAAACCTATGAAAAAATCTTCCGGCAACACCTTGTTGTAAACTTTTAAGGTTCCTTTCGCCTCTTTTAAGCGTCCGAAACTTTCCGTCTTTGAACGTAAATCAAATTCATCCCCGCCGCTATATCCCAAAATATTATCTATTTGGTCCACCTTTAGTTTGAGATAGTTATCGTTAGCCACTGTCACCGCCTTCGCATCATCGAGGCCGTCGCCGGGCGTTACGTCAAAATTAAGCGGAACCAGCAAAACCACGTCCACCCCCGTTCCTCCGGAAATTTCAATTTCGGCGCCGGCTTTTATAAGGGAGCTCAATTTATACACAGGGGCGCCCTTGCCCAAAAGCGTCTTTGATATATCGGAACCGCTACTAGGGGTAATTTCTACAGCGTTAGCTGGACTCGCGGAGGCGCCTACATAAAAAGCGCTTAAATTCAACGGATTCGCGGTTAAAGTCCCGTTTACAAGCGTCTCCTGGGTGTGGTTGGGGGCGGCGGAGGGCGGCGGCGTCGCATAAACATATACGCCTTTATCGCTTTCCTGACTTTGATTTATCGCGGCCTGCGAAAACACGAGCGCGTAGGCTTCTTTAAATTCTACGCCGCCCAGCATCTTTAAAAGATCGGAAAAAGCTGATGTGTCGCCCATTTCATCGGGTCTATTCTCTTTAAAAGAAATAATCGCTTTACTAAAATCATACAAATCTAAATCTATTTTATATTTTATGCCGTACTTTCGCGGTTGCGGCTCCATCTTGGGAAGCAAGTCAAAATGAACTTTGATAAGCTCCAATTCATCACCAGCACTGTCCGTAGCGGTTACCTTTGGGGACCTCCATGTAATCTGGTTTTCTTTCAGATTAAGAATAATTTCAACCGCCGGGTCTTTAGGTTTTAGGTTCGCATCCTTACCGTAAGTAAAATTAACCCAATTGATAAATTTATTTTTATTGCTTTCGCTGATAACCGCCCCGGTTCCGTCTTCCCTGGGCAAACCGCCTTCTTCAAAAGTAAGGCTTACGTCGTACTGCAAGTCATTTATCTCTTCAATTTGCGGGGCGTTGGGGTCGGCGGAATCCTTGCTGTTCGCGGTGACAGGCACTTCAAGCGGCTGGTCCACGGGCAGTTGCTCAACAAAGCCGTCGTCCCCGCCATAAGAGGGGTCATTCTTTTTTAAATCTGAAATGACCTTGTCCAGCGCCTTGTTAAAGCTTTCCCGCATACTTTTTTTCATATCGCGCTGCAAAGGCACCGGGTAATGAATAAGGTATGTTTGCTGGCCTTTCGCGTCTATAACATTGCTGGTTAGGGTTGCATTATTATCAGTATAATTAACTTTCGCGTATATGCGTTTTTCGCCCGCTGTTGATATGGGCGGGTCTTTTTCGTACCCGTCGTACACTTTGCCTTCAAAACTTTCGCCAAGCATGGTTTGCAGTTCGCCGGCTTTAAGCTTGCCAAGCGAAAAACCGTCGCCTTCCGTTTCCAAATTCGCCGTACCTACAGGTATGTGCGCCTTCCAGTCGTCCGACTTCAAATCCATGCCTTTCGGCATTTCGCAAGCCGTAAAAAACCCAAAGCTAAAAACCGCCGCCGCCCAAACAAGCGGGCTGTAAAACCGCCGCAATCTCTTTCTGCAATCCATACTTGAATCTCCTGTTTTAAAATAAAAACGTTAAATTAACGCCGCCCGGCAATTAAGGAGGGCGTATTTAATATATAACGATTAAATTCCACATAAATAAACGTTTAATCAAAAATCATAAACCGCAAGACGCGAAAACAACAACGGCTAAAAACAGCCCGAAACGGGGGGGGGGGGGGCGACGCAACTTTTTAATATTACAGTTCATTATTACAAATATAATGTACGCGCCGGTTTTTGTACACACCCGGTTAAAAACGCAAAAACCGTTAAAACCGCCGGAACCGCCGGTTTTTATGCGCGAAACCGGACGGCGTCCTAAAAACCGCGCGCGGCCCGCCGGAGCAACGGACGGCGGACGGCCGGAGCTTTGCGTTTTAAAACGCCGCTTCTTTACAAACCGCTAAAAATGCTTTGCTTTTTTAACGCGGTCAAAAATGAGTTATGCGCCATTTAGTTTAATTAAGACGCTATCAATTTTTTCCCGTTTTGTAATTTTGAAACAGTTATATATTATTTGCAATATTTACTTAAATATGAAAAATATTTGATAAAATACTTATTAAAATTATTGTTTAAATTTTTAATAAACAGCGCATAACATTCCGGTTGTATGCGATGTTTTTGCGGTTGCGATAAAGGAACGCTTCGCGTTCCTTTATCGCAAAAATGTGGGTGGAGTGAGCCGTGGGAGCGTAGCGACCTAGGCGAACGGAACCCCGGAGCGACCGTAGGGAGCAGAGCATATACAGTCCTGTTATGTGCAGTGCGCCCGTATACCATCTCAACCCCCAAGAGGCCTTATCTTTGTAAACTTGTTAAAGGAAAATGTTGTAGAATCCCTGGTTATGGAAACTTTGGCTTGAGGCAATGGAATTGTTCCTCCATCCGTATAGGCAAATGTCCCATTTATTCCAGAAGGGTCTTCCAGTACAAGTATATACGATCCAGTCCCAGTCCAGTCAGTTTGATCCTGATTTTTCATTACCACGGTAATGGAACCGTTCGAAATAGACCCAGTACCTTCAGCAACTATAGAGGATCGATTAATACCATCGCCTACAAGCAGAACAGTTGCCTCACTAAAAGAAACATTTATGCCAGTGATTTTGATAGTTTTTGGGCCGGTGTAAGGCTCATTTCCACCGCCGCCGTTATCACAACCAACAAAAACGAAACTCAATACCAGTATCAGAACAGAAAATTTGTTCTTTTTCATTTGAAAACTCCTTTGTGGTTTTTATGTTCCACTGATAAATTATTTATACAATATTCCCAATATTATTTTTTGTCAACACTTTTTTCCAATATTTTGAGAAAAAGTCAGGGCGTATTGCACATAACGTCCCGGTTGTTTATGACGTTTTTGCAGCCCGAATAAGGGCTTGCGTAGCAAGACCAGGGCTGCAAAAATGTGGGTGTAGTGAGCCGTGGGAGTGGAGCGTAGCGGAACGACCTAGGCGAACGGAACCCGGCGAGGTAAGCCCCGAAAACTATTAACCCTGTTTCTATCTCTTTGCTATATAAAGACTTACGTTAAAGGCATCTACGGGCCTTCTAAAAAAGGTCAAGTAAATGTCAAGTTGGAGGCAAAGAGATGAAAGATTACCACGTGTTCAGGAAACAGCGGGTAAAGAACGGACGGGTCATCCACAAATGGTATTACTATTTTTTGGTGAATGGAAAACAGGTGCAGAAGGTATGTAAAGGTTGTCAGACGAGAAATGAAGCCAACACCTTCGTAGCAAAACTCCCCGACCTTTCGGGCGGGAACGCCGTCCTCGTAAAGACGGTAGCGGAAACCATGTTCTTCCCGGAAAGTGATCACATGAAACGGCGTGTCCAATTGGGCAAGCCCCTGGACCCCAATTCCATGCAGGAAGGGCGGGCCATCATGAAAAAGGTCATTGATCAATGGGGAGATAAACCGCTCTCCGGTTTGACCGTCAAGGAAGTCGGGAAATATTTATTCGATCTGAAACGTTCCGGCAGCCACAAACAGGATTTTATTTCCAAAGTTAAAGAGATGTACCGGGAGGCGTACTGGCACGGGTGCGATATTCCTACTCCCACCTTCCCCACGTTTGTAAAAAATTCAAAGAAAGGGGACATTTTTACGGCGGAGGAATTAACCAAATTATTCAACCCGGAGCTGTACAAGGATAAAGAACTGTATCTGTTTTATTTATGCTGCCTTTCCGGGGGGCTTCGCATGGGTGAAGCGCGGGGACTGCGCCCCAGGCAAATCCTTTACGATAAAAAAGCGCTCATTGTGGACGGCTTTGTCAAGCCGAACGGGATACGGACCAACTATAACAAAAAGGGGACCGAGGAACACCCCAAGTTCCGCATTGTCCCCTTCCCGGATATTGCCCTCAATCTCCTTAAAGAACACATCACGGAAAAAGGAATTGTGGAGGATGATTTTATTTTCAAAGGACAGAAAGAATCGGATAAGCCGATAACCGCTTATTATGTCCATGATAATCTGGAAAAGCTTATGGAGAAAGCGAAGATTGAGATAAACGGACGGCGGCTTATCGTGCATTCCTTCCGGTTCACCTATGTGACGTTTATGCGGCGGGAACTTCCGGCTGAGACGGTGATGAAGCTGGTGGGGCACACGACCATCGGGATGACCGAGTACTACAACAAGCGGGTAATCGACGAATCCCTCGCGGATATTAGCGGGGCGGATACGGCGGTGCAAAAACTCCTGACCAAAGCGGAGTAACGGACCATCGGGGCTTGTCCGGCAGGATAAGCCCCGATTTAGATGAAAGCGAAATCAAAAACATTCATCGGGAGTATCAGGGCTCACTGATAATGATGGGTCCTAATAGTCATAATCAACAGGATTCACATAGATACGAAACATGGAAAATACAAAAAAATAAAATTGAGCAGGCAGATTCTTGCAAAAGCTTTTCTAGGGGAATTGGCGGAAGCCGATCCTAACGATGAACCAGCAGAGGAGTTGTTAAAGCGGATATTGAGGGAGAAGGGAGCAAAATGAGGGAAGTTCTTTTACGTCCGCTGACGTATTTGTTGTCGTGTTTCCAAATTATTGACAATATAACCTTTTTCTTTTAATCCATTTACAATTTCAGAATATATATCATTCCCTTCATTGTCTTTTATTGTGATAATGAGAACGAATTCCTGCGGAGAAATACTAAGCTTATTCCGTACTGTCATGTCTATACGAATTTTCCAACCATTTGCTATATCAAGTCCCTTTTTAATATTTCGGTAATAAGATTTAACAGGACTCCATTTAAACCCATTCTTAACTCTTACCTCTTCATATTTTTCGTCCCATGTAGTCTCCGGAGGAACACATCCTTTATAACTTAATTTGCCATCTTTCTCGAATTTATAGGTACCAAAGCTTGCATCCATATTAACTCTGCAATACTCTTTTCCAAACCGCTGATCCAGTAATGGGTTATAAGCCAGTGTCATACATATTTCACCAAAATATTTACCGTTCCGAATTAAAGATTTTGGATATGGAAAATCAAACAATTCCAAATAATTACCTTGAGGCATTCGTTGTTTAAAGACCAGTGTTATTTCATTTTCACTGCACAATAATATATCCCGGCTATTTACAGCAGGTAATCCAAATCCATAATATGCGATATTTCCCTTATCATTATATCCCCTCGAATTCATTCTGGCTGAATGTATGGTCATTGCCTTGGACAGTAATAAATCATTCTCTAAAAGTTCATCATAGACCAGAGCATACTTTTGAACGCCTCTGGGAGTTGCATAGCTTGTTCCAACTCCCTCTATTACATTCCCTTGTGGATCTAACCCCCTGACGCCAAGGTTTTTTATGTGATTATGAATGTCAAGATTACCACCGTAATCAACAATATCCGGCTTAATATTATAATTTGCCCCCGGTCCCCTTCTGCTAAATGGCGAAGGTTCATCTTTTTTAACCATTGAAATAGCAGAATCAAAAAGAGCAAGCGACCCTACCGTAATTGCCCTTACAGAATCAGCGGGGGAGATAATCCTGTCGCGTTCTCCCATAGTTGCCTGCGGAGGCCATGTTCTAAATGGATGTTCAAGATTACCGCTGGAGACAAATATTTGAACTTGGTACTTATCTTGAATATAGTCAAGAAATATTCCCAAATCAGACATTTTAGTATCGCAAACTTTATTCACAATACCCAAGGATAAATTCCAGATTTTTACAGAAAATGAATATTTGGTCATTATTTCTTCAATGATTTCCATTAATTCATCTTCAGTGACAGTATCAACAGGGCCGAATTTTTGATCGCCGTTTGGAATAGCCACTATGTCCAGGAATTTAAATCTTTTTTTGTCTGTGCCTTCTATCCCATTAAGTTTATTTCCAAATTGTATCATAGATGCGATAAATGTCGCATGTCTGGGGTTTTGATAAATAGGACTCACATATTCCTCACGGCCCATTATGTATGGAGCTAAAAGCGAATTCTCTCCGCTTATTCCACTATCAATAATTCCTATTGTAGTATCACTATTAACATGATCTTCATCAAGATATTTTTCGATGTCAATTTTTGAGTATTCTTCAATGAGGAGAGAATATTCTTGAAAAAAGTCAATAGTTTTAATCCCATTTATAGAGGAAATATTGACTATATCCTGATATGAAGTAACAGACAATTTGATATATTGAATATTCTCCCCATATTTGATTACCTTCATGTCTCTTCCATCCAATCCAAGCGCCTCTATTTTACTTGTTACATAATTTGAAATCAGACTATTGTCATAGTCATCATCAAAGTCAAAACATTTTATTTTTATTCTGGAACGAATTTTCCCAAACTTTCCACTGTTGGAAATATCTGTTAAATCTTCCGATATTTTTTCAGAGGGGGCAATATATGCAATATCTTTGATGGTTGTTAAATTTGCCTTAAATCTCTCTGATGGAGGTTCCTTGACATTTTGAATTGTTTTCAGGATATTATTTCGTGTAACTTTGATAAATATTTCCCCAAGATCATCATTGCCAATGATTGGGCAATCTCTGCACAGATCGTTTGGTTTATAAGATTTTGCAATAGCTTCCGGTTTTACGATGATTTTTCCCACCGCAGGGATATATTTATTTTCCGAAAACACATCATTATAAAAAGACAGGACATTCTCAAATTTTGCAACCAGCTCTTTTTGTAAATCCGGCGTAACTTCTCCAAAGAATTTAACTTCTCCGCCGGCCTGGTTCCTTTTAATATCGGAATTTTTTTTGCATGACTAATTTTATCGGCAAATTTCTTTCAGCCATTATTGTCCTCCTTTTGAATTAAACCTGACACCCTTGTTTTTGAAACACCCAGAATTTCCGCAATAACAGAATAGCTAAACTGTTTTTTATCACACGCTCTTAAATATCTCGCCTTTTCCCTAATAATTGATCGCTCATCGGTCATGTCATGGGGAATAATATTTTTAGTTGAAAAGAATTCTTTATAGATATCTTCTCTTGAAAAACTTCTCCCATAGATTATCGAATTTCGTAGAGCCTTCTTTATTATTTCTTCAATATCTGCTCCGCTCAATCCAACAAGTATAGTGGCTATTTCTTGTTTTTCTTTATCTTGCAGAACAGACTTGTCATTAAAAAACAGATCAATCATTTCAATAATGGCATTTCGATCAGGTAATTCAATTTGTATTTTATAATCAAATCTGCGCCATACCGCCGAATCCAACAACTGCTCATGATTTGTTGCGGCCAAAAGCAGACTGTCTTTGCTCATTGAATCTATATTTTGCAAGAGACTATTGACTACTCGTTTTAATTCTCCTAGTTCATTATTATCATCACGGGCCTTAGCTATTGCGTCAAATTCATCCAGAAATAAAATACAGGGCATTTTTTGAATATAATCAAATAAAATACGAATATTTTTGGCGGTCGTACCCAGATATGAAGAAATTATACTATCAAGCCGGGCAACCACAAGCGGTAAATTAATTTCCCTTGCGATCAAATACGCGCATTTTGTTTTTCCACATCCCGGAGGTCCATAGAGCAATAAGGTGTTAGCAACATCTATTCCAGAAAAATTTAATTTATCCGCATTTTTGTAACTCAATATAAAGGAATCCAACTTTTCTTTATTATTCTTAGATAAGATAACTTCAATACTGTTTTCAGTTGGATAAATAACGTCTACCAGGGTCGTCCTTGACTCGGAATCAACGGGGATGCCAACCTCTTTCCCCATCACGGTCAACGTTGATTCACTTTTTTTTGTTAGAATATTCTTAAATTTTTGAGCTGCCTGTAATTCCTGGTCTTCCTCAAGCTTGGATACTAATTGCTGGGTATAATTAATTACCTTCACTTGGTCATATTTGAGAGCACCTTCGACAATTTTTCCGATCTCTATGGAATATTTCAAATTATAAACCCCTTCATTTATAAAATGATATATGAACGATTTGCCTTTGTCAAGAACAAAACGTAAAAAAACTTCAAAAATTGCTAAAATTTTAGAACGAAATAT
>JAITER010000001.1 GCA_031281945.1 Spirochaetaceae bacterium
ATGAATACTATATTGGAGTTGTTCGCCAACCTGGTTGGTTGTCGCCCAAGTCTTGCAAAATGCTACGCATTTTGCGTTTTTTAAGCGGTTGTTGTTCGGAAACTGAGGTTTCCGAACAACTCTATTATGATAAATTGTTTGATATTTTTTATCGGATATTTCCTGATGATTTAAACAATCCGCAAGGGTTTTAAAAAATTCATCTTGACTTCCCTGATAAATTTTTATACGCCTTTTTGTAATGCTGATTTGTCATATATATAAATTGCGTATATTCTTTCACATTCGTAAAGAATTTCCATCATTTTTTTTTTGGGGGGGGGGGGGATGCTCATATACGTTTACTTAACAGGGCCTTAAAAACATGATGCATTCTGGATATGAGAGGGGAAAGAACAAGTTTTGAACGGTTGCTGCCGGTCATTCCTGAAGGGTGGAAAGACAAAGCAAAAGAACTCGGGGCGTTAGCGTTCGGACGGGAAATTAAGCTACACCCACCTGGCGTTGGAACGGCGGTAGGATGTGTTATTGGCGCTGTCGTTGGCGGGTTGGCGTTATCATAGCGTCAGAAACTAGCAAAAAGAAATAATGGCTTGTTCGCCAACCCGGTTGGTTGCCGCCCAAGTCTTGCAAAATGCTACGCATTTTGCGTCTTTTAAGCGGAAGTTGGCTGAACCAAGCCCAGGCTTGGTAATCAAGCCCAGGCTTGATTCAGCTTGCGAAAACTGAAGTTTCCGAACAACTCTAGTAAAAAAATCCTGATATTTAGGAACAACTATACATCAGGAGTTTTTATGAAGAAAATTTTCGCGCTTGTTTGCCTCGCGGCAATCTCAGGCAGCCCTGCTTTTTCGCAAGGAAAAACCCCGCTCACGAGCGGCGACAACCTCGCCTTGAAACTGGACGCCGCCCTTTCCCCCATTTGGGCGGGGCTTGCCGGTGATGCGGCGCTGACGGCATGAATATGAATGCGTTCCGCCATAGTTTTGACCTTTTTGCCGGTTACGCGACGCCGGTTTTTGTGGATTTGATCGGTTGTCAACTGTCAGGGACATCGCCCTTCTACAATACTGAAGCGGGAAGCGGCGTGCGCGACAGGGGTTATTCGCTGACACATGCGTTTATCGTCAATTTCAGTATAAATAAAAACTGGTCAATTATGATGATTGCCCGTGTTACCAACGGGTTTACAGACCCCATTACCAGCGCCTATGAACGCGAATGGGGATTTGACCGCGTTCAGTTTATCGCCACATGGCGCATAAAGTGAGGCGTTTATCATGAACATGAATAAAAAGTACATACCTGTTTTTCTTATCGGTTTCTTTCTGGTATTGTATGCGTTCCGCCTGATAGATAGTTTCCTTCTGCGGACCGATCAATGGCCTATCGGAGAATTGTTCACCCATAAAATCATCGGAATTGCGCTGCTGATTGCCGTGGTTTTATTCCTTCGCCTAAAGTGGGCTGATATTGGTTTCAAATGGAATCTGTTTGGGCGCGGCGCCCTTACCGGAATCGCGATTGCCGCCCCCGCGTATATTACCGCCTATGTGGTAGAAATAATAATTACCACCATACAAGGCAAATCGCCATCGTTACAATTTTACGGGACAGCGTATAATATCCTCGGCAATACCGAACTGAGCGGCGGTATAGGGATTATTCTCATTATCATCATTGGGAATATTATCAATGTAACCATGGAAAATGCGGTCTTTAGCGGCGTGATGATCTCTGTCGCTGAAAAACGCCATTCGTTTTTTATCGCCAACGGTTTTTATTCGTCTTTCCTTTTCGGCCTGTGGCGCAGTATTATGCCTTTGCGGAATTTTGTTGACGGCGATCAATCATTGACCGGCGCGGCATTATCGGCGTTGCTGCTTTTTGGAAGCAGCTTTTTGTTTTCAATTCAACTGGAAATGCAATTTAAACAGGCAAATTCTTCATTGTGGGACGGCATGGTCGTACACTTCATCAATAACGCAAGCGTAAACCTTATCCATGTTGCTTGTGCGGATGGGACTGACAGCAACCCAACCATGCGCATCGCAATAGCGCAAACGATAATGTTTATCGTTATTACGGTAAGGCGCTTTGGGTGGAAAAAGCAACCGACAAAATAAAAGAATTATGTTTCACTGAAAACAGAGGAGTACAGTGTGAAAAAGATTATCATGGTTTTGGTTTTAGCCCTGTCAATAACAGGGTTGAATTTTTCCCAGGAAAACGACGGTATAAATTTGTATACCGTTTTTTTTAATAGTGTTAATGAACAGTTCAGGTTCCCCCTGATTGGCTTTGTAAATATAGCCAGAGGGAATCATGCCTCGCCGCAAATAGGGTTTGTCAATTGGAATACAGAGGACTTCAATACGGCGCAATTCGGCTTTGTCAACACCGTAGGCGGCGACATGGCGGGGCTTCAAATGGGTTTTGTGAATACCGTGGCCGGCGGTATGAGCGGCGCGCAATTTGGTTTTGTAAATACCGCCGTAAATGAATTGGGCGGGGCTCAAATCTCATTCGTCAATATTACCCAAAAACTAACCGGATTGCAGTTTGGATTTATAAATTATGTGGATTCAATTGAAAAAGGCGTTCCCGTCGGCTTTTTGTCAATAGTACGGAATGGGGGATATAAGGCCATAGAATTAGGTGTTTCAGAAATCTCTCCCTTTAATTTATCATTCAAGCTCGGCATTGAAGCATTCTATACCTCATTTAGTGTTTCATATAATCCGTTTAGGGACGGCATTCGGGAACAAATCATTTGGGGGGCCGGGTTTGGATCAATAATCAACCTGGGAGAAACATTTTTTATAAACCCGGAAGTTACATCATATAACACAATCAACGAGCATTTTCAGCCTTATGTAAGCGTTGTTCCGTATTTTGGGTATAAAATAATTCCCAACCTAAGCGTAGTGGCCGGGCCGTCAATTGTTTGGGATTATACTGAAAAGAATAGAGAAAGCCCTTTTTACAGCATTACAAAATATTCGATAAACGACTCAAATGTTTTATATTTGGGAGCAAGGATGGGAATCAGATTTAGCTGGTGAAAAAATAATTCCCAAACAATTTTTACGTCGCATAACAAGTCTGTATGCGTTCCGCGCAGTTCGGCGCTCTAGAGTTGCGTTCGCCTGGGCCGGCTACGTCTCCCACGGCTCACTACACCCACATTTTTGCAGTTGCTGGAATGTTATGCGAAATGTAGTCTAAATTTGTTGGGAATATATTTGATTAAATATATATTGACAAAATATAAATAAAAATCTAATGTAAATATTAGCAGAAAACATGAAAATGGAAATAATTATTGTTCTTGTAGTTTTAGGGCTTTTAGCCGCAGTAGTTGGTGTTTTTGGAGGGTTTTATAAAGTAGATAAAACCTTCCGTCCGCCTGACAAGAAAGTTCTAAAAGCGCGGCGCGTCATCCATTGAATGCAAGGCGGTGAACATGATTTCAAGATATATAAAGACGCTGTTGGGAAACCGGTTCATAAATCAATCCGTATAGACGCCGATCTTGGTTATCCAGGGATAGAGAAGCCGCGTCCGAACAGCCGGACGCCCAAAGGCAAGCAAGAAGCATAAGCTGGCCTAAAACGGGGAAAGCGTTTAACATGAGGCTTGCGCGGAAGCGGATAGTGATTGAACTTGTTCGCTCGCCCCGGCTGGTTGTCGCCCAAGTCCATTGATGATAAAGTTTATGAAACTGGAGGATAAAGTGGATAAAAATATTTTTGAACTTTTGGCAAAATACAATATGGAAGTTAATCAACAAATGAATGACATAATAAAAACGCTTTCAGAAGAAGAATGGAATAAAAAATTTTCTGGATATTTTAAATCAATACATGAACTATGTTCCCATATATTTATTGCGGATTATAGAATGTTTAAGAATTTTAAGTCAGTATGTATTATAGACAATTTAAATGATAAATATTTTGATGAATATCATACTTATAAAGAAACATTATTTGACAATAAAAACGAATATATTACAAAAAAGAATGGAATTGGATAATATACTTGTTGATTTTGTAAACGGAATGGCCCCAACAGACTTAAATAAAAATATAAGACATAAAACTTCAAATGGAGTAACTCTTGATAAAAAATTAGAGCTATTTTTAATGACCATATTTAATCATGAGACACACCATAGAGGAATGATTTCGTTGTATTTGGAAATGCTGGGAAAGGAAAATGATTACAGCAGGTTTATTGATTATGTATAAAATAAATAATGAGGTACGCCCCAACTTCGCATAACAGGACTGTATGCGCTTCGCCGCCAGTAGGCGGCTCGGCCTCCGCAACGGCTAGGTCATTCCGCTTCGCTTCATTCCCACGCCGTTGCTCCGGCACAGTTTGTCGGCCCTG
>JAITER010000086.1 GCA_031281945.1 Spirochaetaceae bacterium
GTAAAGTTCGCAAGGAATTTGGCGCGGCCAATATTCCGTATGGCGGCTCCGAGGTAAAAGTCACCGACTATGAAGTTTTAGTGTTCAAGAATGTGTAATCCACAGCCGCAGTAAAAGATGAAAAACGCGCCGTGTTCTCGCGTAGTTCACGGCGCGTTTTTTTTATGTATAGGAGTCTGTTTACCGGATAGTTGGTTTTATCCCCCCCCCCCCCCCATAATCTCGCCGTTTGCGCGAGTGTAATGACAATGTGCTTGTTTTTAATCGACATTATCAAACCTCTTGGGTATAAAGAAAAAGAGCGAAACGAAAGTTGTCTGGAGCAATATGCTTGTAAAATAAATAGAGTTATTCAGAAACTTCAGTTTCTGCAAACTGAACCAAGACCGGGCTTTGGCTTGGTTCAGTCAACAACCGCTAAAAAACAGCAAAAGGCGGGACGTTTTGCGAGACTAAAGCAAAGCTTAGCCCCGCAGGTTAGCGAACAAGTCCAATGTTTTTTAACATGAGTTTATTGAAACATTTTGTGATAAAAACGGAATTGTTGATTGGGAAAAATTGGTAAAATACAATTCCGGCAAATAGCGCGGAGGCGGCGCTTCGAGGCCAAGCAAGCCGCCCAGCCCGCGCCTTAGGGTCGTAAATCATGCGCCGGACGCGGAGCAGGGCCGCCATCTCCTCTGGCGGCGGGGGCGGGGGGTCGTCGTCGGCTATCACCGCCCTATAATACCCGTCCGCCGTAACCCTGTAGGCTTGCGCCTCCCCGCCCTCCGTTATCCGCCAGCCTGTATCCGCGCTCATTCTTCATCTTCAATAAGCGAGCCTTTTACAATCCGGCCGCAAGCCTTTCCGTCTATGGTCGACGGCAACAGCCATTTTAAAAACATACCGTCTATTCTGTGCCAGGCCCTTTTTTCAGTGGTCAAGCCTAAAACGTCCCCCTCGCCCATTTCCATGGTCGGAGTTCGTTTTATGATTTTATACCCGCCGTTGTCTCTGTTTTTCACCAAAATATAAAATTCATTTGGCTTTACGCCCGGATAGCTAATAGTTTTCCCGCCCCACGTCTGCCCGTTGTTTAAGCCGCCGCCGTAAGGAATCATAGCCGCAACCGGCAGTTTATCCGCCGTTTGCGCGACACCCGCCACGCGGGCGAGGGCGCCGTTTATAATCGGCTCCAGCGTCAAGGCGTCAAGCGGGTTTACAAGAATATAGATTTCATGCTCCATCAACCCGTTTTGCTTCCCTGATTGGACGTCGTAAAGCCTCACCGCCTTATCTATCGCGTCCCTAATCGTGTTGTATTTTTGCAGGTCGCGGGTCGCCCCGGTTTCGTCAAATTTTTGACTGTGCGCGGCGTCAAAAACCGCGCTGTTCAGCGGTCTGAAAAAATCCCCGTTTTCCCCGTCCGCAAGCGCTTTCGCCGCGCTCCTTATAACTATTTCAGTCTTATAAAACGGATTTAACACAAGCTCCCTTAAAGTCGTTTTATCTCCAAACGCTTTAACGGCGAGCTTCACCGTCTCATTAATCGGGAGATTGTGTTCCATTAACGGCACGATGCCGCTCGCCACCGCGATTTCCGCTTCTTCAACTACACAATCGCGATAGTAGCGCAATTGCGCCAGTTCCTGCGCGTCGGGGTCTACTATTTCCGTAACAAGGCGCGGCGTGTAAACGGTTAAATCGTCTTTTACGCGCTCTATGTCCAACGCTATGGTCGCGAGCAAGTCCGCTATCGTTTTGGCGTCGTATCCTGTGGCGGCGTTGGCCCGTTTCCGCAACGCCTCCCGCCTTGCGATAATATTTTCCCGCGCCCCGCTGTTCATCCAGTTTTCCGTTTTTATCTCGGCCTCCAGTTCCGCCAGAGGCTCCCTGCTGTCAGGCCCGCTGTAAAGCCTCACGGTTCTAACCGTCCCCACAAGGCTTTTTCTCATTTCCGCGCTGTTTAGCACTATCATTTTTTTAATCTCCTTAAACTTTGACGAATGTAAAGACGTCGTCGTAAACGCCCGTTATGGTTCCAACCAACGTGTTGCTTGTCGCCGTAAGCGTAAATTTCCCGGTCGCCGCTATAAGATACACGTCCGACCCTACCGCCGCCGCCCCCGTTAAATCCGCTTTAAGACCCTGAAAAACAGAAGCCGGCTTCCCCGCGTTTACGCTCCCGCTCTCCCCGGCTTCCACGTTAAAATCAACTATTCCAGTTAAACTCCCGATTTTTATAAAATCGCCTTTGGCCGCCGACGCCGGAAAAGCCGTAATTTGTATATGGTTTGACGGCGCCAGTCTTTCATAAATTTTTGACATCTTTTACGCCTCCAGTCTATTTTTTTCTAAAAATGGATTTTTGCTTTTGGAATTTTCTAGAACTTGAAAATCACCGTCCGCCCTTTTAGACCGCAAGCTTAACACCACCGGATCGGTTTTTAGGCCCTCCACTGCGTTTGTGAACTCCCGCCCCCGCTTCCCGCTTAAAACCTTTTTTGCGTAGCAGTATAAGCCGTTTTCCTTCTTGTTTTTCGCGCTCATTCCAGCCGTTCCCGCCAGCGCGTTGGCCTCCGCCTCACCAGCCGCCTCCGCCGTCTCCGCTTCAGCTTTTAATATCGCCGTCACCGCCTCCAGTATTTTTTCAGGCGGCGAATCAGGCGGCATTTCAAGCTCTTTCGTCAAAGCGCTTATTAGCGCGGCCCGCTTTTCGTCCTCGGCGTTGCGCAGCTTGTTTTCAAGATTAACCGCCTTCGCCAGCTCCTCCATCGTAAGCTCGTTGTTGCTTACGGCGGCCTGCACCGCCTTTACTATTTCGTCTTTCGTCATTTTTTTAGACTCCTCATTCTGTTGTTTTAGTTTGTTAGCTATGGCGTTTGTAATCCGCGCACCAAGCGCCCTGTCCGGGCCGTTGAACTGCATATACAGAGCGGCCTTGCGGCGGACTTTCCCGGCGGCTATCGTTTCCTTTCCTTCGCTTTCAATATCTATCGCGCCTTTTTCTATAAGCGCGAAAATTTCCCTTTCTTTGGCGGCGTTCAGCGTCTGGTCCATGGCCCCTTCGCTAACCGCGTCGTTGCGCGCCTTGCCTACGTCTTTGGTGAATATAATTTCACCGTTTGCGTTTCTTTCCTCCTCCACGTTTGCCACTAGCGAAAATTCCTGATTCCCCGCCTTGCAACTCCTTATAAACCCCTCGTTTGTGGTTTCGTATCCCATCCGCGGCACGATAATCCGTAGATAACACACCCCGGCGTTTTCCGCCGTGTACTCCACCTTGCCGCCTATAGTAAAAAAATCGTCGTTCTGGTTTCCATGCCCGGTCTTGCTCCCGCCTAAAGGCCGCGCCTTCATCTGCTCTAAAAGACTCTCAAAATATGAGCCGGTGTATAATCCGCCCATCCCCTCGCTTGGAAAGGGCAGGGTTTCTATAATCTCATAGGGCGCCTCCTCATTCCCTTTTATAGCCTCTAAAGCGTCTTTCGGAATCAAAACCGGCACATCTTCTACTTTCACGCCGCCAGCGCTGTTTCTAAGCCGTAAATACCGAGCCGCGCTCATTCTTTTCCGGCCTCTTGGCTTGCGCTTGGCGGCGGCGCTGACGGCGCGGCGGCGGGGCCGCCGTCTCTTGGCTTGCGCTCTTTTTTGTTTCCCGCCTCCTGGCTTTTTACGGCGGCGGGGGTGTAAGCCTCAACCAAAACCTTATCCGCGTTATGACACACGCCTGACATATTCGCGTACAACAACGCCTGCGCCATGTTCTTCAACCCGTCCCGCGCGAGCTTCCCGTCCGCGCTAATCTTAAATCTAGTTTTCATGTATAAATCCCTTTCTCTTTTTTACAAAACGCCTAATATAAAAACCGCCGCCACCGCCGCCGCCTCAATGATTGAGGCAAGCCTCCAGCGTTTCAAGCTCCTCTCTGATTGTTCTAACAAGGCCGATTGCCGCTTGCAAGCTTCCGCTTGTTCTATCGACAGCCGCTTTAATTCCCTCGACAAGCTCGACAGCCTTTCGTTTTCGTCTAAGCTCGCCGTCAAGCTCTTTTTCAAGGTCTGTATATAGGTTTTTGAGCTCTCGCTCTCTTTCTGCGCCTCTAACAGCGTCCTCTCCAAGGCGTCCAGCGAAGTGTAAATATTGTCCAACGTTTGCGGCCGCGAGTAAGACGGCGATAATAGAAACAGCGTAAAAAGCGCGATTGCGCGTAACAGGCGCGTCATTAACGGCTTGCATTCCAAACCTTGCGGGCGGCCTTGTATTGCGCCAAATTAGCGGCGGCGCAAAGCGTCACAATAAAAAGAGTGAAAAAGACCGCGCCGCATAATACAAAGCGCCAAACAACGGCGGGGCCCCCGTCTATAATAAACAACATGACCTCCAAAGCGGCGATTAAGACGCTATTCATCATGGTTTTTCTCCTTCGCTTTTAGCGTTTTTTCCCGTCCGGCGGACGCGATTTTTAATTCTTTTTTGGTTAACCCGTATAAAAATTTAAACCACCTAAGAATAAAAAAAAGAACAAGCGGCAAAAAAGCGAATAAAAAAACGGCGAAAAGCAAAGCTCGTAACATAGTTATTGGACCTGCCCCGAACCGGTAGACAAGGAGAAGAATTATGGCAGTAGAAAGACGGAAGTACGACTACAAAGAGACTGCGGTGGCTATGGCGGAACGGGTAGACAAGACCGTAACCCAGGCGGCCCGAGAGTTGGGCGTCAATGCGAGCATGCTGGCGCGGTGGCGGGCGGAGTTGCGGAAGGCGGAGGGAGGGGAGGTCAAGGCGTTTCCAGGGAACGGGAATCCGCAGGATGAGGAACTTGTCCGGTTGAGGAAGCGGGTAGTCGAACTGGAGGAAGTGAACGAAATCCTAAAAAAAGCGGCGGTCATCTTTGCGAAAGCGCCCCTCCGGTAATGGTGTACCGGTTTATCATGGATAACAAGGACCGACACCCCATTACAGAGATGACCGGGCTGTTTGGAGTGAGCCGGAGCGCCTATTATAAGTTGGTGAAAGAGGGGGCGTCTGACCTGAGGAGCGAGGGGATGCGGAATTGGCGGCGCTTCTGCGGGCCATCCATCGTCTAAACAAACTGTTTTTGTCATAGCAGTTTTGACCCGCGCCGTCCAACGGGCAACCATTACAGCCGTCCGCCCTCATGAATATTTCGCAAAGAGGGCAATAAAAACTTAAATTAACTAGTTTTTTATATAGCGCGTCCGGAAGGTCGGTAAGTTTATATGCCTCTGGATATTTCGCCAAATACTCCCACTTTTCCAGCGCTAATTCTTTCGCTTTCTTAAAATCCATTTTTCCCGTCATAAAATTCCCGCCTCCTTTAATTGGGTTTCTAAACTTTCAATAGACTTGTTCGCAAACCTGCTTGGTTGTCTACTAACCTGCGGGGCTAAGCTTTGCTAGTGTAGCGTGGTAGGTGTAGCAGGCCTAGCAAACTGGACCCCCGATCCGCTTACTGATGGCGAAGCATATAGCCGGAATGTTATGCGCAACATTTCTTGTGATTCTTCCCGGAAATTGACAAAAACATGGCTTGACATTAGAAAAAACAGATTGGTATAAAAGCATGGACAATAAAGAGTTTTTCGGGAACCTCAAATTTCCGCAAGCTGAATCAAGACTGGGCTTGGTTCAGCCAAATTCCGCTTAAAAACGGATTTGGCGGCAAGCAATTGGATTGGCGAGCGAGTCCAACATACCACATATTGATAAAATTATCCTATAATTGTTTTATTTGCATCGCCATATCAAATTGTAATTTTTGATTCATACGCACGATGGGAATAATGCTGAAAAAGAAAACAATATTGATTTGCTTGTTACCAAAAAAGAGCTGAAAAACGGCCTTGATATTATTGATTCTATTTATATAGTCTTTTATAAAAACAAAATAATGATACCAGTCGATTTACTTGCAATTGATTATAATAAACAATGAAATTGCACGTGTTTATAAGACAATATGCCGAGTTGCCTCATTTAAAAAATGTTGCCAAAGCTAGTGTTGTTCCCGCGTCTGCATACGGTTTGCTTGGGCGAGCCGGCGGCGCAAACGCAGGATAGCCTTGTTGACATTCTGTTGCAGTTCCACCGGGTTGTAAAGAGCGCATTGGGCAACGAGTGCGTCCTTTGCGGCCTACGGGGGGGGGGGGGGGGCATTCGAGGAGGCGGTGGAAGGGGATCTGCGGCTCGTCGTAGAGCATGGTTTCCTTGGAGCCGATCCGGGTTTTGCTTTTGAGCTTTTGGGAAGGCATGAAGAAATTGAGTAGCGGGCCAGGGGCGCGTACACGGCGGCCAGGAGGGGCCTGTTCCTCAAACCCTTCAAAACGGTCATAGCCACGTAGTCGCGGACAACGGCGCCGTTTTTTGTTCGACGAAACAGTTGCCGTTCTTCTTGTGGTCCCGATCGCGGGTGAAGGGGGAGGCGCTCCTGTTTGCGCCGGAGTTCGGCGGCGTTGTTGATAAATTCCGGGCCGTTATCGCTGTGGAACTCCAAAACCGGGAGGGGGACGGAGCTTCTGATGGCTGTCAAAGCCTGGAAAGTCAATTATGAGCGTTGTTGAGTAGGGAGCGTAGCTCGATACAGCCCGAAGCGACATCGGCGGCGGTCAACGTGTGCGCATACTAGCCAGGCGGCTTGTCTGCGGCGGCGGACCGTGTCAATTTGCCAGAAACCGGGGGTTCCCGCTCCTCCCCTGAGTAGAACGCGCGTATGGGGATGCGACTTTTCAGAGAATTTCGGGGTTTGGTTGGGCTTTTCCCCTTCAGCCTCAGCGCATCCCTGTCTTTTTTAAGCCGCCGGTCTATGGTCGCAGGACTGATCCTGGCGAACTTTTCCGCTATCTCATGAGTGATATGGAACGTCGGACGCCGGGCGATATAAGCCATCTGCCGCCGCAGGAACGGAGCCAGGATTTTCCCGCATTTATACCAGAAAAACGCCCATATCGGTCGTAGCGCGGCGATGACCTCGTCGGTATAAACCCGCTTGCCTTTACGGTTGGCGGGCTGTTTCTGCGCCGGCTTAACCTTCACCCCCCCCCCCCCCTCCCAGTTCCCATAGATGAGGATTTCCCTGAGCAGCTTGGCGTTTAGTAGCCGGATAGCCGATTTCCGGCGGCAGCCCGTCAGCCGGATGAACTCCTCAAGCATCACCGCTTTTTCTTTTTTCGTTACTTTTTCGTAGGGGCCATTCCCATGTTACAGCCTGTCTCGTTTTCATGTTTAACCTCATTCGGACGCCCTCCTGTTGATGTTCCTGGTGTGATTTGGGTAACATTTTCACTCTGAGGCGCGGCTCCCTTGCGGTAACATTTTTGATGGGGCGACGCGGACGCTTGTTTAATAACCGTATGGATGGTATAATTACAGTATTGGGCTGGGAAAAAGCTCAAGAGGAAATCGTAGACAATTCAGCACATCGCGGCAGATGTCGCGGAAAGTCCGGTAAATCGCCAGAAAGCAAGTCGAAAACCGTATTGTTCGGGTAAAAAGCGTCATACGCTGAAGCCCCAGGTGATAATTGAGCGAAACGTGCGCTGGAAATACTGGATGCGTATTATAGACTGCGGGCGGCGTCCATGACTTCAAGGCGTATAAGGGCGGCATAGTCGGTTCCGTGAGCAATTCAACGCCGCTTGCCGCCGGACTTGGATGCTTTGAGATAGAACGCTACCATTCAAACAGCTTTATTCCGATAAAGTCACGTAAAAACCATCAACTGACTCAATGGCAAAGAACGTATAACAAGAAGTTTGCTATGGATGGGTTGTCATTGAACGCATCAATACGAAAATAAAAATGTTCAAGAGCATGGCATATCCATACCGGAGCAATTATTGTTATCGACATTAGTTAAGAATAGCCTTGATATGTGGTATCATAAAACATGACAGGCGAGTTTAGATGGTTATTAAATTGTATTGGTTTTAAAATAGGTTAAGCTATGATAAAGCCAGGCGCCTTGACACATATACGCACCTATTAGCCGCTGTTTTTGTAATTATTGTTTTTCTTGTTGCGGATAGATTATCTAAAGTAAAGAGTTAGTATTAGAAAGTTTTAAGCAATATAAACCTGGAATAAAGTTTAGAATATCTGAAGACGACTTACCGGTTTCTGCAAAGGTAGGACTTTTTTATATACGTAGATGACGGAATAAAGTAGGTTGTTTGGGTTTGATGGTATAAATGGAGAATGGTCTTTTATGACGTCTCCAAATATTCATTTTCATCAAAAACAAATGAAAGGGTCAAAGGAATATCAAAATATTAATTTTATTTAATATATTTGTTATTTTTGTTTAATAGAGTTGTTCGGAAACTTCAGTTTACGAACAACTTCCGCTTAAAAACGCAAAATGCGTAGCTTTTTGCAAGATTTGGGCGACAACCAACCGGGTTGGCGAACAAGTCCAATATTACTTGGAGGTTTTATGAAACAAGGTATTCAAGAGTCTTTTAAGGATACAAATTTAAAGTTGTATGGGTGTTATTTTATCTCTTTATGCGAATGGGCTTGTAGAGATTCTGGCAAGGATTGTACTGAGGCAGATGTTAATGGCTGGTTTTCTACCGCTAAATCTGAGAAGTGGTGTGAAGCGGATTGTACAATTTTAAAAGCCCATAGTATTTATAATTTAGTTTATGGTAAAAACATATATTCTTCTTTTAAAAAATCTTCTCTTCCCGAGGATAAATGTATTATTTGTAACGCTAAACCCCAATATACTCATTTTACTTTAAAATATGGCAGTGAGGTTTGGGACCCTCTTAACCCTAATAGACCTGCCGCTAAAACATACAAAATAGATAGTTATCGGGTGTTGTTGGTTTAATTATCAACGTTATACTTATTAATTTAGACATAAAATCCTCTATATTAAGTTGTATATTTAATTAGGAGGATTTTAATAGAGTTATTTGGAAACTTTAGTTCTCGCAAGCTGGGCCAAGCCTTGGCTTGGCCCAGACAATTTCCGATTGAAAACGCTAAACTCCCGGCATTTTGAAAGACTAAAGCAAAGCTTAGCCTCGCATGGTTTAGCGGACAACCAACCAGGTTGGCGAACAAGCCCATTCTTGAAATATGTAGTAGACGCATAGAAACTTGAAGATGCTAAAACGGACGAGAAATCATTGTATCCAGCTTTGCTTGGCGGATTATTTACAAACACCATATTTCATTTAACAAGTCGGTTGTTTGGCTCCGATTTTGCTCAAACCAGCATGGAAAGTATAAAAGCAATCTTGCTTCTCTGTGGATTCAAGAACGCATAACCTTTTTATCCAGTATGGCTTGACTGGACATTTTTATCTGATGGATATTTGGCGTAATTTAATCCGGTTGATAATGAAAAGAACAAATTCTCGACAGGGCTTTCTATGCAATATGATTTATTTGTAGGCGGCAATACCAATTTTGCCAGTGATGTGCTTGACTGGTCATTTAAATGGAAAGATATATTCAAAACCGTACACATTGAACTAATAGCACATATTGGCTGGACATTGGACTTGTTCGCCAACCCGGTTGGTTGTCGCCCAAGTCTTGCAAAATGCTGCGCATTTTGCGTTTTCAAGCGGAAGTTGGCTGAACCAAGCCAGGGATTGGCAATTAAGCCCAGTCTTGGTTCAGCTTGCGGAAACTGAGGTTTCCGAACAACTCTATTTTTTGATTCATCAGAATATTATCACTTTGCTAAAATGATAGGTTTGAATTTAAAATAACATGAAACGGAGAATGATTATAGTACAGGTGGAAATGCAAAGATATTTTTTACTATACAAACCGAAAGACATGGAAAATTAATTGACGATGGGTGTGTGTAATTATCTGCTTTATATTATTCCGTTAAATAAACCTAAATCTGATGGAATTGAATATTTTAATATTTCTTTATTAGACTTGTTCGCTCGCCCGGCAAGAATATATAATCAAGGCATGGGAAAGAGAGAAGCGGCGGCGGATGCCAAAGCGGTGTTATTTAAACGGTTATACGGGGTGAAACCTGATACGTTTGAAAAGATGAAGTCAATTCTTCAGAAAGAATTCGACATTCTTCACCGTCGGGGAGGGAAACCGCCTAAGTTGACGGTAGAAGACAAATTGTACATAACGTTGAAATATCCGCGGGAGTATCGGACGATGGAAAGCATCGGCGACGATTACGGCGTTGGAAAGAGCGCTGTTTGTGAGACGATACAATGGGTGGAAGACGCCTTGATAAAAGATAAAACCTTCCGTCCGCCTACAAGAAAGTTCTAAAAGCGCGGCGAGTCGTCCATTGAATACATAGTCGTCGATGTGACGGAAAGCCCGATAAACAGGCCCAAAAAAACCAAAAAGAGCGGCGTCCCGGCAAGAAAAAGCGTCATACGATAAA
>JAITER010000066.1 GCA_031281945.1 Spirochaetaceae bacterium
TTACGCAAGGAGGCGATAAATTGTCGAAATTACTCCAAAATTCAATCAAAAGCGAGGTGTTTTGACATAATCCGGCCTGTTAGAAGTATCCAAAGCTTCCTTTTGCGTAACATGAGTTAATAAAACGGAGTTCAATCGCTTCTGGAAGGCCGTTTTAAAATTCTTAAAAAGCTATAAAAAAATAATCCAAAAACAATACGTTTTGCAACATAATCAGTTAGTTTTGCGCGTAACGCCGCGATTTTCCGGCTTGTATTGCGATCTTTACCGGAGGCGGCGATTTTGATATATTTACAAATGATAGAAGAAGTCGGCTGTAACTTAGCCGCGAAGCCCCAGCGTATTTTTTGGGAGATGACAAAGATGGCGCGTATAACCGTAATAATCGTTCTGGTGGGGGGGGCGCCCCCCCCCCCCCCCCCCCCGCCCCCCCGGGGGCCGGCCGCCGCCCCCCCACATGAACGATTAATACGGTTATACGCGCCATCTTTGTCATCTCCCAAAAAATACGCTGGGGCTTCGCGGCCAAGCTACGGCCGCTTTCTTCTATCACTTGAACCTGTTCCAAAACTTGCGGTTTTAGAACTATCTCACTTACAAATATACCAAAATCGCCGCCTCCGGTAAAGATTGCAAGCTCACGCCGGAATTCTAACAAATACGGAAGCCTGCGCGCCGCGCCGGCGGCGAAAATCAAGCGGTCTTCTAAAAGTGTGATTTTGCTGTTAAAAACAAATCCCTGTTGATAAACTTTTCGTTATGTAATAAAGTTGGCGGCATGAATACGGAAGCCTTTAATAAAAAAAATTTACATCTCGGTATTGACGTAGGCTCTACCACCGTTAAAGCAGTTCTAATACACCCGGAAACAAAAGAAATTGTTTTTTCCAGGTACGAACGCCACAACGCTTGTCAAAGCGAAACCGTTCTTGCATTTTTAAAAGAAATCTTTTCAAAATTCCAAGACGCCGCTTTTAAATTGGCGGTCTGCGGCTCTGGCGGCAGGGTGATAGCAGAAATGATTAACGCCCCCTACATCCAGGAAGTGGTCGCAAACTCAATCGCTGTACGGCGTTTTTATCCAGAAACGAGCGTGGCTATAGAGCTTGGCGGGCAGGACGCAAAAATAGTGTTTTTTCACCGCGACCCCCTTTCAAAAAAACTTTCCGCAAGCGATATGCGCATGAATGGAAGTTGCGCGGGAGGCACCGGAGCTTTTATAGACGAAGTGGCCGCTCTTTTGCGGATAAAACCGGAAGACTTTGAAAGCCTCGCCTGCAAAGGAACCCATGTTTACGATATTTCGGGACGTTGCGGCGTGTTCGCAAAAACGGACATACAACCGCTTCTAAACCAGGGGGCGCTTAAAGAAGATATAGCCCTTTCAACTTTTCACGCCATAGCGAAACAAACCATAGGCGGGCTGGCGCAGGGCCTGGAAATAAAGCCGCCCGTTATTTTTGAAGGCGGCCCGCTCACTTTTAACCCAACGTTAATCACCGTATTCGGCCAGCGGCTTAACATAAGCGGGGAACAAATTATAAAACCCGATAATTCCGAAATTATGATAGCTTACGGAGCGGCTCTTTCGATAGATGAAATGTTTTCGGAATTTCCCCAAAGTTTCAGCCCGGAAGCGGCCCTTACTTCGCTTTCCATGTTCCGCGAGATACTTACAAGCAACCGCAAAAAATTAAACAAACCTTTTTTTACCACGTTAAAAGAAAAACAGGAATTTCTTGAACGGCATAAAATCATGACTATAAACAGCGGCCCGCCCAGCCTTGAGGAAGAGCCGGCAAACGAACATTCCTTAAAAAAATCGCAAAACCCTTTACGGGTGTATTTGGGAATTGACGCGGGCTCAACAACCAGTAAATTCGTCTTGATAGACGAAAGCGAAAACGTGGTGGACAGTTTTTACGCCCCCAACAAAGGAGAGCCGTTAAAAGTTGTGCGCGAGGCGTTAATCAATATATACAAAAAATACACAGACGCCGGAATAGAACTAAAAATTGAAGGTTGCGGCTCCACCGGTTACGGCGAGCTTCTTTTTGATAAAGCCTTTGGCGCGGATTACCACACGGTGGAAACTGTCGCGCACGCAGCCGCCGCGCAAAAATACGTTCCTGGCGTCAGCTTCATTCTGGATATAGGCGGCCAGGATATGAAGGCGATTTATATACACGGCGGCGTTGTCACCAACATAACGCTAAACGAAGCGTGTTCCTCCGGTTGCGGTTCGTTTTTGGAAAACTTTGCGTCCAATCTGCGTATACCGGTGGACAAAATAGCCGAATCCTCGTTTAACGCCGTAAACCCCGCCGAACTCGGCAGCCGTTGCACGGTTTTTATGAACAGCACAATAATCACCGAACAAAAAAACGGAAAAAAGGCGGACGATATAATGGCCGGGCTTTGCAGGTCTATTATAGAAAACGTTTTTACAAAAGTCGTGCGTTTTTCCAACATAAATGAACTTGGCGATAAAATAGTAGTGCAGGGCGGCGCCTTCAAAAACGACGCCGTTCTTCGCGCCCTGGAGCAATATTTAGGCAAGACGGTTGTAAGGGCGCCGTTTCCAGGCGAGATGGGAGCCATAGGCATAGCGCTCTTAACAAAGCGTGAAATAAAAGAAAACGGTTACACGTCGCCGCACGGCTCTGAAAACAAAACCCGTTTTATAGGCCTGGAGGCGTTAAAGAATTTTACATACACGCAGGAAGCAAACCTTGTCTGTAATTTTTGCGCGAACAATTGCAATCGCACGCTGGTGCGTTTTTCCAACGGCTTAACCTGGGTTACCGGAAACCGGTGCGAGCGCGGCGAAATTATAGGAGACGCTAAAGATCCGGCAATCCGCGATAAAGTAAAGCGCGTCTCCACGCAAATAAATTCAACGCCGGACATGGTGAAGATACGTGAAGAATTGCTATTCGCCGATTATCCTTACACGCAGGTTTTACCGGAAAAAGATATAACTATCGGCCTGCCGCGCGCGCTTGATTTTTGGCGGACTATGCCGTTTTGGAAAGTGTTTTTCCGCGCTCTTGGATTTAAAACCAAGACGTCGCGGCAAAGCAGTAAAAAACTATACGAAAAAGGCCTGCCTTTTGTGGCTTCGGACACAGTTTGTTTTCCGGCGAAACTCGTTCACGGCCATATCCAAGACCTTATCGCGGAAAATGTAGACCGCATCTTCCTGCCGCAGCTAAACCGCCTGCCCGCCGAAAACCCGGAAGCCTTTAGCACATTCACCTGCCCCGTATTAAAAAGCTATCCGCTGGTTATAAAATACTCCGACGCCCCTCAGCGCCGTTCAAACATCCCGTTGGATTCGCCGGTGTTCCACTGGTTTTCAAAACGCGACCGGGACTACCAGTTGCGCCGCTATATGGCGGATACGTTTAACATTAACGAAGAAGCCTGTAAAAACGCGATAGCGCAGGCGGATGCGGTTCTTGATGTTTTTAAAGACAAACTGCAAAGCGTCGCGCAAGAAATAATAGACGATGTATCCGCCAACGGATCCTACGCGGTTGTGCTAGCCGGCAGGCATTATCAATTTGACAACGTAATAAATCATAATTTATCGCGTTATTTTACAAGCATAGGCATTCCGGTTATCACGCTGGACGCCATGCCGGGCCTAAAAGACGTGCCGCTTCGCAAAACCGCGCTGGACATAACAAACAACAATCACGCAATGCTACTTTCCGGCGCGATTCTGGCCGCGGAAAACAAAAATTTGGAATATGTGCAAATTTATTCATTCGGGTGCGGCCACGACGCGCTTTACACGGATGAAGTAACCCGTATTATGAACGAGATTTCCGGTAAATCGCCGCTTATTCTAAAACTGGACGAAAGCGACGTCGCCGGCCCTCTTAGAATCCGAGTGCGCTCATTTATCGAAACAGTAAATACAAGACGCAAAAAAGAAGCCCATAAACCAAAAAATCTAGACGACCCGTTCCCGGTAAAATTCAGGCGCTCCGACCGGAAAAAAACAGTGCTTGTTCCAAATGTAACGCGCGCTTTTTGCCTTATTTTAAGCGCGGGCCTTTCGCGGCAGGGATTCAAAGCCGCGCCCATGGATTTAGGCGGCAAAGAAGCTATGGCCCTGGGTAAAAAATACGTTCATAACGACATCTGTTTTCCAGCGCAAATGCTTATCGGGGAAGCCCTCGCGGAACTAAAAAGCGGCAAATACGACATAAACAACGTGGCTGTCGGCACCGGAAAAATCATGTGCGACTGCCGGCTCACCAACTACATGGCGCTCACCCGCAAAGCTTTAGACGCGGCGGGATTTTCCCAGGTTCCCATAATTTCCACCGACATTTACGATATAAAAAATATACACCCTGGCTTAAAATTTAATTTGCTTACATTCGCCCGAATTTTATGGGGCCTAATACTGGCCGACGTGCTGGAAGAGTTGCGCCGCAAAATCAGGCCTTACGAAAAAGAAAAAGGCGAAACGGACGCCGTTGTTGAAAAAGCTTTCGAAGACATAGCAAACGCGCTTCAAAAAGGCGGTATGCCGGCGGCGTTTTTTACGTACAAAAAGGCCGTTAAACGGTTATGCGCCGTGCAATACGACCGTTCCCGCCCCAGAGAAACGGTGTTTATCCAGGGCGAATACCTTCTTACTTTCCACCCCGGCTCAAACTACCACATAGAACGGTATTTGGAAGCAAACGGAATGGAAGTAGCTTTGCCGCGTATGCACGACATCTACCGCCAGCTTTTTGTTATGCATATCGTCTCCGAAATAAAAGACTTTAAAGTGCGCCATTCGTTATACGACACAATTTACGGTTTTTTAGGCGACAAATACGTGGATTTAGCGCTGGATATTATAGAAAAACCGGCGAAAAAACACCCTCTTTTTGAACCTTGTATGCGTCTGCCGGAAATGGCGAAATTAAGCGATGAAGTTATGCATCATTCGGTTATGTCCGGCGAGTCGTTTATGATAGCCGCCGACATTTTGCATAACGCGGCCAAAGGGGTAAAATCATTTGTAATATTACAACCCTTCGGCTGCCTTCCCAACCATATCTGCGGAAGGGGCGTTATAAAACGTATAAAAGAGTTGCACCCCAACATACAGATTTTACCGCTTGACTACGATCCGGACGTAAGCTTCGCAAACACGGAAAACCGCCTGCAAATGTTGCTTATGAACGCCAGAGCCAGCGCCTAACCGTTTTGCAGCGTTTTATCAGCTTGTTTTGCGTTTTGCTTTACTAAAGCGCAAAACAAGTTATGCGAAATTTAGGCCTCAATTTTGTCAAAAATGAATAATTGGCGCAGCCGGCCTAGGCGAACGGAACCCAGGAGCGACCGAATGTAGCGTAGCATATACAGACCTGTTATGCGCCCCTTGTTCGTCCGCTAAAAGCGGCTTTCAAAATACGCCCCGTGCTTTGTGGTTTTCAAAATCGAAAATTTTACTTTCAACCTCTAGACGCCGGAAGCCGCGGCCTTTGCGGTTTGCTTCAAATTTGAGGGTTGGAAGACGCCGCAAGCAAAGCCTTTTATCCATTTTTAGAAAAATCAGCTTTTATATTGTGTTGACTTTACTCCGCCTAACCGGTATTCTTAAAACCTGTTCCGTATAATGGAACAACTAAAATATCCGGTTCACGGCCTTGCGCGGTGAATACGAGAAATATCAGAAGGGTGTTTGTAAACGGCGGTTTTGGCCGGACAAACAATGTGGAGGAAAATGTGGCGGTAGTTACAATGAAGAGCCTCTTGGAATCAGGGGTTCATTTCGGCCATCAGGTCAAACGCTGGGATCCGCGTATGAAAAAATATATTTTCGCGGAGCGCAACGGCATACACATCATAGATTTGCAAAAAACCATACAGGCCAGTAAAAATGCGTACGACGCCGTACGCAAAGTTATTTCGGATAATAAAAAAGTTCTATTTGTAGGGACTAAAAAACAGGCGCAATTGGCCATTCAAAAAGAAGCGGAACGTTGCGATCAATTCTACGTAAACCAACGCTGGCTTGGCGGAATGCTTACAAACTTTTCAACAATAAAAAAATCACTTTTACGGCTTAAAAAGCTCGAAAAAATGGAAGTGGACGGCACTTTCGAAAACCTTACAAAAAAAGAAGTGGCCGCCCTTGGAAAAGAGCGCTCGAAACTGCAAAAAAACCTGGGCGGAATTAAAGAAATGAAAGAATTGCCCGGGATTCTTTTTATCATAGATACGCGCAAAGAAGCCATTGCGGTAACGGAGGCGCGGCGCATGGGCATACCGACGGTCGCCGTTGTAGACACAAATTGCAACCCGGAAGGTATAGATTACCCGATACCGGGCAACGATGACGCAATTCGGGCCATCACTTTATTTACGCAAATTATCGCCAACGCCGTTGTTGACGGCGACACTGAAGCCGGCCTTAGAGTTGTTGAAAGTTTGGACGGCGAAGACGACATAAACGAAGAAATCCTTACCGACGCCTCCCGTAAAGAAGAAGACGAAGAAATTGATATAGAAAGTTACAAAGGCGACGCTTCCCCCAAAAATGAATATTCGGAAGGAGACGAAGAAGAAGGAGAACTGCCCATAGCGGTGGATAAAACTTTCAAAGAATAGCCGTGTTCGGCGGGTTTGTGTAAATCCGCCAAACAGCCGGATTTTAATTGAGGCTGTTCCAAAACCCTGTTAGTTTTGACAGACTCAATTTTCACTTTAAAAATACAGCCGCCTGGCGCGGCTCTTAAAACAAAAAATAACGGTTTTACTGATTTTTTCAATAAAATTGTTGCAGGAGATAAAAATGGCAGTTACAGCGGCGGATGTAAAAGCTCTGCGAGAAAAAACGGGCGCGGGCCCGGCGGAATGCAAAAATGCGCTCACCGAAACAAACGGCGATTTTGAGGCGGCGGTGAAGCTTTTAAAAGAAAAAGGCCTGGCTGCGGCGGAAAAACGCGCTGACAGGGCGACTAACCAGGGCCGTATAGCGGTAAAAACAGCGGAAGATGCGGCGGCGCTCGTGGAGCTGGTTACAGAAACCGATTTTGTAGCCAGAAACCCCGAATTTATCGCTCTTGCGGACGAAATCGCGCAAACGGTTCTGGATAAACGTATAAAGGAACCCACCGGCGAATTAAACGATATGGTAAAAGCCCTGGCGACCAAAATCCGCGAAAACATGAGCCTTAAACGCATTAAGTTGCTGGAAGCCGGTGAAGGCGTTATTCTGGGTTCGTACATACACGGAGAAGGCGCTATCGGGGTTGCGGCGGCTCTTGGCTCGGATAAACCGGAAGCCTTAAAAACAAAAGAAGCGCAGGATTTAGTTTTTAGCTTGGCTATGCACGCGGCGGCGTTCAATCCGCAGGCTCTTTCCAAGGCGGATATAAAACCGGAAATTATAAAAGAACAAGAAGAAATCTTCCGCAAACAAATGGAAAAGGACGAAAAATTAAAAGACAAGCCCGCCAACGTACTGGACGGGATACTAAAAGGCAAAATGAACAAATATCTCGCCGATTTAAGTTTTGTAGACCAGGCTTATCTAAAAAACGAAAAAATTACTGTGGCGAAAGCCCTGGAAGAAGCCGGTAAAGCCGCAGGGGCAAAATTTGAAATTAAAGATTATGTTTATTTTAAAGCTGGCTGTTAAATAGAGTTCATTTGAGCGTCCGTCCATAGCAGGTTGCTTTATGGACGGGCCTTGCGTTTGCGTATGCAAACGTATTTTCAGGAAAATTTTATGTCGGATATAGTAGAAAACACAGAAGAGCGCATGAAAAAAACAATAGCCGCATTAAGCGAAGCTTTTGCCGGCATTAGGACTGGACGCGCTTCGGTAACTTTATTTGAAAAACTAAAGATTGATATGTACGGCGCAAAAACGCCGCTCAATCAGGCGGCGGCGGTTTCAGCGCCGGAAGCGCGGCTTGTGGTTATACAGCCGTGGGACAAGGCGCTTATTACAGAAATTGAAAAAGCGGTGCGTTCTGAGCTTTCTTTGAATCCTTCCAACGACGGCAAAGTCATCCGTATAGCGATACCGCCCCTTACGGGGGAACGAAGAAAAGAGCTGGAAAAACAAGCCAGGTCTCTGGCGGAGCAAAGCAAGGTTGCGTTAAGAAATATAAGACGGGATGGCAACGAAGATATTAAAAAACAACTTAAAGACGATAAAATATCAAAAGACGATACAGCCAAAACAGAAGATAACTTGCAAAAGCTAACAAACCTGTACACCGCCAAAATAGATAAACTAATGGAAATAAAAGCAAAAGAAATACTTGAAGTTTAAATTGCCGATAATCTTTGTATCTTATGAAAGAAGATTTATCCGAATTAAAAACAATTCCCGCCCATGTGGGCATAATAATGGACGGGAACGGTAGATGGGCGAAAAAACGGGGCCAAATGCGGAGTTCGGGCCATCTGGAAGGGCTTAAAGCCGCGAAAAGAATAGCCGCCTTTGCTTCAGATATTGGTGTAAAATATCTTAGCTACTACGTTTTTTCAACAGAAAATTGGCGGCGGGCTCAAAACGAGGTTGATTTTATAATGGGCCTTGTCATGAAGTACCTGCGGGAAGAATTCGAATTTTATAAAAAAAACAACATTCGCGTTAGACACGCGGGAGACACCAGCGGCCTAAAACCCGACATCGCCCAGGAAATACGGGATATATCAAAAGAAACCAAAGATTTTAACGGAATGCAAATTATTCTAGCGTTAAATTACGGGGGGCGTGACGAAATAGTGCGGGCGGTGCGCCGCTTTTTAGTTAGTGAAAGTCATGCATCGCCAGAAAAAAAAGCCCTTACCGAAGACATTCTGCGCCGTTATCTGGACAATCCAGATATACCAGACCCCGACCTTATAATTAGGACAGCCGGCGAGCAACGCACCAGCAATTTTCTGTTATGGGAGTCGGCCTACTCTGAACTGTACTTTTCCAGAACGCTGTGGCCTGATTTTAGCGAAGCCGATTTTCGCTCCGCCCTGGAAGCTTACGCAAATCGTGAAAGACGGTTTGGAGCGATAGCTCCGGCGCACATAGAACAGTCAGAGGCCTCTTAAAAAAGACGCCTTCCAGAAAAAATACAGATTAACGTTTCCGCCGGCATTATAAAATCAATTTTAGACGAGCGGCGGTTTTTATATTATATTTGTTCAATAGAGTTGTTCGGAAACTTCAGTTTCCGCAAGTTGAACCAAACTCAGACTTAGGTTCAGTCAACTTCCGCTTAAAAAACGACTTGGGCGGCGCCCAACAGGGTTGGCGAACAAGTCCAATCAACTTAAACGGCTGATTTTTTGTTTATCCGCCGGACAAACCTATTATTTTAAAAGGATAAATCATGTTAGAAACAATGCGAAACATAGGCATAATGGCGCATATTGACGCCGGAAAAACAACCACAACAGAACGAATTTTGTATTATACAGGTAAAAGCCACAAAATAGGAGAAGTTGACGACGGCGAAGCCGTTATGGACTGGATGGAACAGGAACAGCAACGCGGCATAACTATACAAAGCGCGGCGACCACCGCTTACTGGGAGCGCGCATGGAAAGGAAAAACTCAAAAATTCCAAATAAATATTATCGACACCCCAGGGCACGTTGATTTTACAGCGGAAGTAGAGCGTTCTTTGCGCGTTCTGGATGGAGCGATAGCCATATTTGACGCCGTTCACGGCGTTGAACCGCAAACAGAAACCGTTTGGAGGCAAGCTGAACGCTACCATTCGCCATGTATAGGATACATCAACAAAATGGATAGAATGGGCGCGGATTTTTTCTTTGTTTTGGAAGATATACAAAAAAAACTGGGCGCGCTTCCCATAGCGGCGCAGCTTCCAATAGGCAAAGAAAACGGGTTTGAAGGCGTCATAGACCTTGTTTTAATGCGGGAAATACGTTTTTTGGGTGACGGCGGAGAAACCGTGGAATTTTGCGAAATAGCGCCGGAACGTAAAGAAATCAGCCTCAAATGGCGCGATAAACTTATAGACGCGCTTTCCGGCGTTTCAGACGCGGTTACGGAGGCGTACCTCGCCGGAGCCGTTGACGAAAATCTTATACGCGAAGAAATGCGCAAAGCCTGCCTTTCGCGGGCGATACTGCCCATTTTCGCGGGGGCGTCGCGCAGAAACAAAGGCGTTCAACCTTTAATCGACGCCATTGTAGACTACCTGCCCTCTCCGGTAGAGGCCAAGGAAACCTATGCTTTTCATTTAAAAAAAGAAGAAGAAATCACAATACCATGCGACCCAAAAGGGCCGCCTTTAGGGCTTGTTTTTAAGATACAGAACGACCGCGAAGCCGGCGGGCTTTGCTACGTGCGTATGTATAGCGGCTCAATCTCGCCCGGAAACCCGGTTTTTAATGTAGGCAAAAAAAAACGTGAACGGGTAAACCGTATTTTGCGTATGCACTCCAATAAATCGGAGCCGCTGGACGTTCTTTGCGCCGGGGATATAGGCGTAATTATAGGGGTTAAATTTTCGCAAACCGGAGACACGCTGGGCGTCGAAGGCTTTCCTGTAATGCTGGAAAAAATGCAGTTTCCAGAACCTGTAATAAGCGTTTCTATCGAACCAAAAACAGCCAGCGAGCGCGACAGATTAAAAGAAGCGCTGGAAATTCTCTCCAAAGAAGACCCGACATTTACAACAAAAGAAAACCAGGACACAGGCCAGCTTATAATTTCTGGAATGGGCGAATTGCACATAGATGTGCTTGTAACGCGGATATTAAAAGAATTTAAAGTTGAAGCGTCTGTTGGAAGCCCGCAGGTAACATACCGCGAATCTGTGAGTTGCGCAGTTAATAAAAAAATGGACTTTTCGCGCACCCTCGCAGGTAAAGAAAATTCCGCTTCGGTAACTTTGCGCATAGAAGCGCTGGCTCGTGGAAGCGGCAACCAGTATCACAACGAAGTAAAAGCGCCAAATGTTCCAAAAGAAATTTTTGAGGCTGTAGAACGCGGCGTTACCGGCAGTTTTTTATCGGGAATAATTTTGGGGTACCCCTGTATAGATGTGGGCGTTACACTCACAGCTATTGGCTTTTCACCGCTCACCGGCACGGAATTCGCGTTTGAGGCTTGCGCCAGCATTTGTTTTGACGAGGCGGCCAAAGAAGCCGGCCCCGTCCTTCTTGAACCGGTTATGGCGGTTATAATTACATCGCCAAAAGAATCCCTGGGCGATGTAATAAGTCTTGTAACACAACGCGACGGGCAAGTGGAAAGCCTTAACAACACGGCTAGTCACGAAGAAATAAAAGTAACCGCGCCTATGTCAAAAATGTTTGGTTTTATGACGCAACTTAGGTCTGTAAGCCAGGGGAGGGCGAATTTTACAATGACTTTTTCTCATTTTGAAAAAAAGGCGGAAAAAAAATAATGTTGCTGGATTGGTTTTTTTCTATATTTTCATCTTTGGGGAATTCTCCAAGCGCTCTAAAAAAAAACGCGATGCGCCGCATTGCTAAAGAAATCAAAAAATCTAATTTTTCTAAATTTTATAATCCTTCCAAAAAAATTCTAACCGTTGAATTCGCTTCTTTTTTTTATTCAATTTACTTGCACATAGAGTCGCATACAAAAATCACAAAGAAATTCAATTCCCTGGAAAGCGCTGTAATTAATTTTTTTTTAAACTCCACGCAAAAAGCTCTTTTAACAGCGATTACGTATGAAAGTATAAAAACGCAATCAAAAAAGTTATCGCAAAAACTTCTAAAAGACTCCGTGTTAAAAAATATAGAAAAAGCAAAAAAAATGTTTACGCCGTCATGGATGGAAAACGTAAATAAATACTACAATCTTATTCTTAATTTTGCGTGGATAGCCTCTTTTGATTTTTTTTCCCTTATTAAATTATTCGACCCAAACATTAAAGAAGAAGATTATTTTACAAAACCTTATTTTTCTAAACTTCAGTCCGTTATAGCTTTGGAAAATATAAAAGATTTTCTTGCAATAAGTGTAAATATAAATGTTCGTTACAAATGGAGCGTTGTTTTTGAAATACTTTCCGAAATCGATTCAAAAAATTTAGCTTTTGAAAATTGGAATTATATTGTAAGCCAGTTAACAAAATTGCAAAATTCCAAAATTTTGGAGAATATAATTAAGCATACGGAAGAAAATCCTTACTGGGAAAACAATCCTATACTCTCAAAAGAAAGCATTGCGGAAAAATTTATTGCTAAAACAATGAATGACGCGGAAGTGTTTGTGGAAAATATTTTAAAAGAAAGCCAAAACGATCATGTTGATATAATTTTAAAAAACCTTTACGGCGAAAATTGTAAAAGCTTCGTGTTTTGTAAATATAATTCTAAAGAATCTCTGCTTTTTGAAAATAGAGGATTTAACAGTTTCGTCTACTCCGACAAAATAAATTATTCGTACATTTTCTATTATTCATTCTTTGTGGATATAAAACAATTATGCGATATTCTAATTGTCCATGGCGAATGGTCGTCAAAAGAAACCTGCAACACGCTTTCTTCCGCTTTAGACCAGCTTTCAAATATAAACACATCGTTAACCGCTTTTATACGGAACATGAGCGAAGATGGAATTTTGCAAACCAAGATGTACGACCTTTTAAACAAATCCAACAAGGAACGCAGGTACAAAGAAGAGTTGCGCAGGCTTATAGCGGATGTTAACTTTCAAGCTAAAACAATAGTTGTGGATACAATCAAGAATTTAACTGTTGTTGGAAAAATAATAACGGAGTTGTCGCTGGAAAAATCGACAAAAAAATTAAAAATTATCATTAACTGGGCGTTATTGGATGAATATTTGAACGATTCTAGTTTCAATATTTTAGAAGCCGAAAAAAAAATAAACGATTTCCTATTGCTCGTAAGCTGGGACGACCCGGAAATCGAAGCTTTGCCCGTATCCGCATAACCGTTATGCGCATATTTAGCCGCGCCCCGCCGCTAAATCCACAATTCTACCGTATGCGTCATTTTAAAAAACTTATTCACGCCGCAAACAGCTTTTCGGCGAATGTTTTTAAAATTGGACTTGTTCGCTCGCCCTGGTTGGTTGTCTACTAACCTGCGGGCGAGTTTGCAAGTCTTGCAAAATGCTTCGCGTTTTGCTGTTTCTTGGCGGTTGTTGCCTGAACCAAGCCAAAATCCGGGCTTGGTAATCAAGCATTGGCTTGATTCAGCTTGCAGAAACTGAAGTTTCTGAACAACCCTGTTTTTTAATAGGGCTGTTGAAAAAGTGTGTTATACTTTAAATTGAGGCTGTTATAAAACTGAAGTTTTAGAACAGCAACCTTAGACTTAATAGAAAAAACGGCGTTTGAGCGCCTTTTCTAAGAGGCTGTTTGGGGGTGATTATGTTTGGCGGAAAGCGCTATGGGTTTTTAATCCTGTTTATTGTCTTTATTCTTTCTTGCGTTGGAATCGCTTTTTTTTCGTGTGAAGCTCTCAATTTTGAAGGATTGGAAGATGAACCCGAAAAAAACGGAGAACCCGCCGGCGTAGAGGAAACTGAAACGCCGCCAGATAAAGACGCAAACTTTTTTTTATACCCCCCAGCCATGTTTAAAACAGCGACGTTAAATTATACGGACGGAAGCGTTCGCGGCGGAATATCTGTACATTCGTCTTCAAAAATCAGTTCCTTTGCCGTTCCAAAAGAAGATCACGAAAAAACAATTTATAGCATAAGCCTTTATCCTTCCGGCGGCGTAATCCTTTTGGGAAGAAATGCCGGAGAAACAATATCGCTGGAATTCAACCAGGATAAAAAACTTGTCTTTCGCACAAACCAGCAAGGCTCTTTGCTCAATCCAATTCCCATAGGTTCTTACGAAGAATTGATGTTGCTTAAAGCGGCATTCGATGTAGAAGCTACGCCAAACCCTCCTGTATATTTGCAGGCGGCTTTTTTACAGGAAGCCGATATAGACCTCTTTGGAGATATTTTTTACAGCTTAAAAGGAATGCGCGTCTTCTGGACGCCCATAGGCAAAATAACCCCCGAAGGCAACCCGGAACGGCCTTTTAACGGGATTTATGACGGCGGCGGGAAAAAACTTTACAACCTTACAATAAGCTCCGGCGAAAAAAACCAAGGCTTTTTCGCCGCGATAGGAGACGCCGGTGTAGTAAAAAACATCAGTTTGAAATTCGCAAGCCTGGAAGCTGGAAACAACAGCGGCCTTATTTGCGCGTTTAATTATGGAACAATAGAAAATTGCGGCGTTTCCGGCATTTCAAAAAGGGCCTGGGTTCAAGAAGCCGGAGTTAGTTCAGCCGGAATATGCGGCACAAACAAAGGCTCAATAATCGCCAGTTACTTTATTGGCAACGTTGACGGTGTAGAAAGGCTAGGCGGCGTTTGCGGCGTAAACAACGGGGAAGTTCAAGCCAGTTTCCACTACGGGTCAATAACAGGCTCCGGCGACGATAATTGCCATATTACAATGGATAACAGCATAGGAACTGTAAGCTCCAGTTTTTGGTACGATCCTTACGGCGGGGTTCAAGACACGAATGAGACGGGAGACCAATTTGGAGCTTCGTCCTGGCCTGTTTTAACCGAAATTGACCCGCAAGAAGCATGGTCTACGTACAAGAAATACGGAGACGACGAGGAGAAAGGCCGCTGGAAAACGGCGGGATCGCCTTCCGATACTCCCGCTAACAGCAACCTGCCAAAACTTTGGTTCGATTAAAAGTTCAATGTTTTTCCACCGGCAATAAAGGGTATTAATACCGCAGGACAAGCCCTGCACCCGCCGCCTGCGGCGGCTTCCGCGGCAAGCCGCGGGGGTATTAAACCATAGGCTCTTAGAGCCTCCGTTTCCTCACTCGCTCGATCATGCCCGCGCAAGCACGGTCGCGATCTCGCTCCGTTCGTCAATAAAATTAAAATCGTCCGCGCCTTGCGTAAAACTTGTAAAATTGTTAATGTTTAACCATTAACGTAACTTGAGCGATTTTTACGCAAGTTGCGCTTAAGACTCTTGGAGCGGTGCGAGAGAGGCCGAATCGGGCTCCCTGCTAAGGAGTTATGCCCCAAAAGGGCATCGGGGGTTCGAATCCCCCCTGCTCCGTAATCACGAAACGGCGTTTTAGACGCTGTTTAAACGGTTTTTCCGCATAAAACAGACAGTTTTGCGCAAAACGGCGTATTTTTGACACACTAAACGCGCCGTTTCACAGCAAACGTATTTCTCTAACAAGTCATATACATTTTCTCAAAACAAATAAAGGCGTTGGCGCCTTTATTCAACCCTTTGTTCGCGGGGAAATGTAGTGATTATCACTCTTTCGGGGGCGCTTGTAAAAAGCGCGCGAACACCCTGAAAGAGTGTTTTTTTTGTAGGAGGAGTAGAGATGTCGTTAAAAAAGCTTGGGCGGTACAAACACCGCTTATTCGCGTTGCTTGCGTATGTGCGGGATGAGGCGGCGAAATATCCGCGCCCGAAAGTAGAATCCTATGCCTCTAACATTACTTTGATTTAAAAATATATGGATGCGCAACCGCTTATGGCGGAACTTAAAAGGCGTGAATTTAAGGTTGCTGATACCTGTAAGAAATGCTTATACCGCTTTCAACTTGCAATATGGCAACCATATACGCAATGCTTATATGGTTTCGGCCAAAGTCAAAAGCGACGCCTATATTTGCCTGTAGGTCTATGGCGTTGCCATTGTAGGTTACAGTAATTGCGTCGTTGGTAAGCGTAAGGACGCCGAAAGGTAAAAAATTTTCTATCGCGGTCGCGCTAGTCAACAACTTAGCGGCGTTATAACTGGCTATTTTGTTAGAACCGCTTCCGCTCGAACCCCACGCAACGTTTTCGCCCGAAAGAATAAAATCCGTTTTTGTAATGGCAAAACCGCCCCTGGCTCCTCCGTAAAAAGTAAAACCGTAAAAAGGGAAGCTTTTAGAGAATTCTATTTTTGCGCTGATTACGGTGGCGTTCCAAAGGTATTTTAAGATAGCGTCTTCTCCGGCGGTGATTCTGCTTCCGCTAGGCCTGCCGCTACTGCTTAACGCGCTTGCAATCACGGCGTCCGCCGCCGGCGTTGAGGTATATCCCCCGTTTATCATGTTTACTTCAAAGCCCAAAGAGATTTTAGGGGCTATTCCATAACCAGAGTTTAGCCGCCATCTAAAATCCCCGCCTACAAGCGTCATTTCGTAAAGGCTTTCGCCAAAAAGAGCCATAGCCGGTATCATTCCAAACTTTACGCCCAGATCGAAGGGCGCCGTTCTAAAGCCGCCTATCCTAAACTCGCCAGCCCATAGCGGATTTACTTGTTTGCCGGAAAAAACAGGCTCCATTATTATTTGCATAAAATCATTTAGTTTTTTTAGATTTTCCATTTTTACAGTGGCGAAACCAAGAGAAACCCCCCCGCCCCAGTGCGGAATTTGGTCAATAAGCGGGCCTATGAAAGCGTCAGACCAAGACAACCCAAGCCCGCTTGTAAGAGCCATTATTCCGCCCATATCAGTTGCGTATTCATTGAATGTGGTAAAAAACTCTTCTATGGTAGCCGTTTTTGTTGTTTGTGAAAAAGCATTAAAAGAAGTAAAAAAAAAGAAGAAAACGCCAAAGGCGCGAACACGTAAAAACATCAGCTTTTTTTTACCCAAAAAGATAAATCCACATTCATTTATCGGTTTTTATAATCCTTAATTTTAGGAAGTGTTTTAAATAAAAAGATTTTGCGGCGTTTACATCTATTTTGCGTTCGCGTCTATTTACTATAAACAACACTTGGCAAAGGGCGGTAATTTTTAAAAGAAAGATACTTAAATGGATGTATATCCAGCACATTGCGGAACCAACCGTCTATTTCGCTTGTATCTATAATGTTTAACGCATAATTATAGTACAATGGCAAAACCGTGCCTCTTTCTAAAAGCAACTGCTCCGCCTTTGCAAGCGTTTCCCACCGGCGCTCGCCTTCCTGCAACATGGAGGCGTCGATTAAAGCCTCATAATCGGCGTCGTTATGGCGGGCGTCGTTAAGGTTCGAGTCTTTGCGCCACATTTGCAAAAAGGTGTACGGATCGGCGAAATCGCCTATCCACGTAGAAGCGCCCACATCGTAATCGTCTGCTTTAAGCGCGTTAAAATAATTTTCGTAAGACAAAACCTCAATTTTTGAATTTACGCCCAGCGTTTCTTTCCAGGTTTTCGCCATAATTCCTCCAATCCGCCCAGCGTCAATCGAAGGTGTAAGCCGTATAACAAGCTCCGGCAAACCCTCCCCGCCGGCGTATCCACTTTCAGCAAGCAGTTTTTTCGCTTCGTCTCCGTCCGTTTTTTCCAGACCTTCAATTTCTGGATAGCCTGGAATCGGATAAATCAGCGTTTTCGCCGGCAGATTGTATTCTTTTCGAAGTTCTTCCCAGGGAAGCGTTAAAATAAGCGCCCGGCGCAAACGCCAATCGTTCCATGGTTTTCTTGAGGAACGAACAAAATAGTAATGGGTGGCGAACATGGCGTTTATTTCTATACCGGAACGGTCTGTTAGGGTTTCCAAATTCACTTCTCCGGCTATCCAGCGGATTTCACCCGAATTCCACATGGCGGAGGCCTCATCGCCGTCTTCTGTATATTTTACCGTTATTTTTTTTAGCATCACGTTTTCACCGTCCCAGTAAAAATCGTTGCGCGCCAGCACTTTTACCTCTGGAGCGTTTTCTTCCAAATAAAAAGGCCCGTTTGACACTATTTTTATATTCGACCAGTCGGTCGCATTTAACATGGAGGGGTGTATTGGTGAAAAAGAATGATGGCAAAGCACGCTTGGAAAAAAATCCGCGGGGGAAACCAGTTTTACAACAAGGGTGCGGGGAGACGGGGCTTCTATTCCAACTTTAGAAGAGTCCGGCGCAACGCCCAACCGGTACGCCTGAGCCCCTTCAATTATGTCAAAAAGCGAAGAATACGGCGATGCGGCGCCCATTTCCAACAAAGAAAGCCACGCCGTTTTAAAGTCTTCAGCCGTTACGGGGTCGCCGTTATTGTAACGGGCGTCTTCGCGTATTGTAAAAGTCCATTGTGTTTTGTCTTCCGAAAGTTTCCAGGAACTCGCAGCCGCCGGCACAGGCTCCATTGTAAGCGGGTGATAGGAAAACAAACCCTCGTACAAACCGGTAAAAATCTGGGCTTCGCTTGCAATGTAGGATTTTCTAAAATCGAATTCCACACTGTTGCCGGAAAGTGAAATGGCAAGTTCTTCCCTGTTCGCCGCGATGGGGCGCGTTTCGGCGTAGGTGTTTTCGCTGGATTTTCCAAGCAAGCCAAGCGCGTTTACCATACAGGCGGAGAAAAAAAACAGGCACAAAGCAATTTTATTCATCGTAGTAAACCCTTTTCAGAAACGCCGTTACGGCGTTGCGACGCCAAGCGCCGCCGCCTGCTCACATTCTTCTTTTATGAATTCATATTCAGCAAGTTTTTTCCCGGCCTGCACATGAATGTTTTTTAAAGCCGTAAGTTCGGGTTTAATTCCTTTTATTTTTAATTTATCTTTTTCTTTCATCCCATTCTTAAAGAATTCATCCAATCCAAGCAAGGTTTTGTACAAATTAAACACATCCTGCAAATTCCGCCGCAATAAAGCAAACAATTGTTCTTCCGGCATAGCTCGAAGTTTTTTCATTCCAATTCCGCCGGCGGTCATAGCCGAAAAAATTCTATTTTTTTTGTCCACTTCCGCGCAAAACAAACTAAAGTTAAGCTTAAGCGGCGAGACTGTATTTTTTACAGGATCCAACACCATAAACTCATAAACTACAGTGTTTTTTTCGCCGGAAAAAATGCCGGCCAGTCTTTTAAAAAAAGTCCTGTTGCGGCTCTGCAAAACCGCGTGATTGTTCATCACTTTTTCCATTATTTCCGGTAAACAAGTGGAAACAGAGCCTATAATGTTTAATCCCTGTATAAGAACCGGTTTAGTTTCAGGCGCTTTTTTTTCAGCTTCCGTTTTTTTTTCAGGGATTTTAGAAAGGCGCGCTATCAGTTCTCCCTGCAAATTTAAAGCGTCCGGGGACAGGTCTTCCATAATAATTTGTTCTACAAGGTCTTTGTAAAAAGGCCCGCCCGATGCGTCCTTGCTAAAAACGGCGGCTATGTTTTCCACGGTTTTTTTTTCTGGGGGAAGGCTGTCGCTAACAGTCAACCGAATCTGGTATTTGTAATATTCATTTTGGAAATCTTTAATCTCTTTGAGCATACCCAGTATTTTTTCCGTACCGGCGGCGAGCCCGTTAAGAAGTTCGTTCAGTTGCGATATGGATAAACTATCAACAGAGCCTTGCCTCATCGCCATAATCGTTTCCAGCATCGCTATTGTATTTACGGATTCTGAATCCGGCGTCAAATTCGCCCATTCCACGTAAAGCACAAGGGCCGTTATTTGATTTATAACGTCATGAGTTAGAACGTCTACGCTTACCGGCATAAAATTACAGATGTAATCAAATTGATTGTCCAGGCGGGCGAGCCTTTCCCCCAGCACATTTCGTTTTTTAGTTTCCAGAATAGGCGTTTCGTCGGGTATTTTAATACGGTCTGTTTTGGAGTCGTTCTTGTAAATGTCGTCGATTATATGGCCTTTAACAACCAAAAGATTATAAAGACCGGAAATTCCATTGCGAAACAGCTTCATTTCGGTTTTCAAGTCTTGAATGCATATTTTTTCCAGGTATTCTCTTCGTGAATTCAGAGCTTCTTCCAGGTCTTTTAAAAAAGGCAAACCAACATCCCTCCAACAGTTTTTAGTGTTGATAATTTATTAAACATATTTAACATATAATAAAAATATTCCACTGTCTAGTTGCAAATCCATACAAAGCCAAAACTTACAAAACGGAAGGCCGTCATGAGTATTATTGATTTTACACGAATTGCGGCGTTCCCGAAAGGGAATCGGGTTGTTTGAAAGCCCAGTCGGTTCCGGCGGAAACCTCCGCGAAAGAATCGCGGCGGTTCAATTCGCGGGGAGCCGGGCGGCGTCTGATATAAAACGCCGAAAACTGTGCTATAATGTATGGCGAACAAATGAGTCGCGTTTTATCATCGATTTTCAACAAAAGCGCCAAAATCAAAATTCTTTTTTCCGCAATTTTTATTGTTTTACCGCATATATCGTCCGCCGAACCCGCCACTGTTTTTTCGCTGACGGCGGATGGCGGCGTTTTTTACGGGCTTGCAAATGAATATGTTTATTATGGCGGCAAAAGAATCAGCCATCTTGAATGGGACGAAAAAAATACGCCGTTCGCCCGTTTTTCCGCAATATTATCCCTAAAAAATTTTTTTGTACGCGGCGAAGCGCTTTCCGCTTTTGCGTCCAACTCCGGCTTTATACGCGATTACGATTTTTTAACCGAAAGCGGCGGCGCGGTCTCATCTTATTCGGAACATGACGCGCATATCGATTTTCACAACATATTCGGCCTGGAAGCCGGTTACGCGCTGACTTTCCGGAACTTTCGCTTTGATTTATCCGCCGGCTTCCGTTACAACGCCAGAAAATGGACTGGCTCGGAGGGCTTTATTCAATATCCGCCATACAACGAACCCTGGACTGGCGACGAGCCTAAAACAAGCATCTCTGGAGCCGTAATCACCTACGAACAAAAAATTTCAAACCTGTATATACGCTTAAACTGTTCGCGCCAAATTTCAAATCAATTTAAAATCGGCGTAACCGGCGAATTTCACCCGTATTTTTGGGTGAAATCGCTGGACTCTCATATCGACCGGAAAAAGCAGTTTTTAGACTCAATGCAGGGCGGCTACGGCGGTTCCGCCGGCCTTTACGCGCAATACAAACCATACGCCGCAAGCCGCTGGAACGTTAAAGCGGGCTTTTCGTGGGAAAAAACAGCCGAAATAAACGGAAGCGCGGCAAGCAGGGAAACGGGCCTCTATCTTGAAGAAAATCCATTTAAAACCGTTAGAAACTACTCTTCCGGTTTTGAAAGTTTTTTGTTTATTTTTTTCGCCGGAATAACTTTCGAATTATAAAACGGGGGAATATGAAAACTCCATTTTATGCGCTATTCTTTATAAATGTTGAAAATAAATCCTATAAAAGGGCGTTCTTTGCTTACCTGGTTAGATTTTTCCCCGGAAGAAATTCGTTATCTTTTAGATCTTTCCAAAGAGGTTAAGGCTGAAGCTAAACAAGGCGTTGTAAAACAAAGATTTCAAGGCAAAAGCATAGCGCTTATTTTTGAAAAAAATTCAACCAGAACCCGTTCCGCTTTTGAAACGGCGTTTGGGGAGGAAGGCGGGCATCCCGTTTTTCTTTCGTTAAATGATATACACATTGGAAACGGAAAAGAAAGCATAGAAGATACGGCCAGGATTCTTGGCAGAATGTATTCCGCCATTCAGTTTCGCGGATTTAAACAATCCACCGTAGAAACACTGGCCGCGTATTCCGGCGTTCCGGTTTTTAACGGCCTCACCGATTTTTGCCACCCAACCCAGGCCCTGGCCGACGTCATGACGCTTGAAGAAGAATTCGGCTCTTGCAAAGGCAAAAACCTTGTCTTTTGCGGCGACGGGCGCAACAATGTAACCCGCTCGCTTTTGGCTATATGCTCAAAACTTGGCGTAAACTTAACTATAATCAGCCCAAAAGGGCTCCAGTTGGAAGAAGATTTTGTAAAAAGATGTCGTCCTTGCGGAGAAGAATCCGGCATGAAGTTAGTTATTACAAGCGACGTCAACGCCGTGGAAGGAGCGGATGCGGTGTACACCGATGTGTGGACTTCCATGGGGGAGGAAGCGCAGAAATCCGCCCGCAAAGAATTGCTTTCCCCGTACCAGGTAAATGCGGCTCTTATGCGAAAAACCCAAAAAAAGGAAACCATTTTTTTACATTGCCTCCCCGCGATTAAAGGCGAGGAAGTAACCGCCGAAGTGATAGACGGGGAACAAAGCCGCGTTTGGGACGAAGGCGAAAACCGCAAGCACACTATAAAAGCGATTATGCTGGCCGCTATGGGCGCTGTTTAAATCCGGCGTTAATACGCAAACAGAGCGCCAGCAACGATTAGCCGCCGGTTAACCGGCTCCTGTTTCGGATGTAAAATCACTTTTTATATTTCAAAATTTGATAGTCGAAAGCGGTTGAATTTCAATTAAACGCCGCTTTACCGCTTAATTTCGGTTGCAAAAACAAAAAGCCGCCGCCAAATCATTAAATAAATTTAAATCTTTCCAAGACAGAAAGCGCAGCCTCCGGTGTTCCGGGTTTATACGCCGCCGCAATCGAAGCTTTCCTGCACCGGCCTACATCCACACGGCGATTCCATTTCGCAACGCTGAAATTCCAGCAAAAATACGCAAGATACCGCGCGTTTTCGCCGATAATAATATGAGGTTTGCATATTAAGGAGCGCAAAAATGATGAGCATTTTCCATGCGAAAAAACCCGCCGGGGCGCTAAAAAGGCGGCTTCCCCAAACCCGTTTTATTTTACGGTTCGGCGGCGTTTTATTTTGCGCGTTATCTTCCTTGCTTCCTTCCCATATTTTTGGACAGGAAGCGGCGCAACTTGACGCCATCTCCCTGGATTCCGCCTCCGTTGTGGAAAAATCAGATTGGGCGCGTTACGATGACGGCAAATACGTCGGCCACGTGTACAGGGAAGTTCGCTCATCCATAGTCCCGCTGGAAGAACCTCAGGTAGACGGTTTTCAGGCGTACAGAGGCAACTTTTTTGTTTTGGAAGAAACCTTGCGGGATATGCGTTCCGCGGCCAGGGCGGTAAACGACGTCGTTCCCGTCCGGTTCAATCTTTCTAAAAACGGAACAATGACGATTGAGCAAGACCGGGGGTTTCCAAGCCTGCGCAACTTTCCATCATATTCAAAAAATACGGTATACCCCGGCGACAAATGGACGGCGGCTGGGAAACGCGCCCTAGACCCGTTAAACAATGGCGCCATAGTTTTAACGCCATTTCTTGCGGAGTATGAATATAAAGGCGTTGAAATTTACAAAGACATTCCCGTACACCGCATAACGGCGCGTTACGCTTCGCGTTACAATTCAGGACGCATGGCGCCTATAGCCTACGACGGCGCTTTTCCCAAAGCCCAGCCTTTTACAGGGCTTAACGGCAAGCACGAAGTAGACATACTGATTCGGGTTTCCAATGGCATGATGCTTTTATCGCGCGACTCCATGGACGAAACCTTTGCTTGGGCGGATGGAAAAACGGTGCGTTTTAAGGGGTTCACCCTTATTTTTGGCGAAGGCTTGCAACCTTTAAATCGGGAGGCGCTTGTAAACGACATAACTCCGCAAATAACAGATGCGGACGTTCAGGTGGCCAAGGTGATGGAAGGCGTAAGGCTTACCATTCAAGACTTACAATTTAAGCCCGATTCCGATGAACTTCTACCAGGTGAAGTGCAACGATTGGAAGTTATAGCCGATTCGCTTAAAAAAATACCAGACCGCACATTTTTGGTGGAAGGCCACACCGCGGCGGCAGGATCCAGCGAAACCGATGTTGAATTATCAGTGGCGCGGGCCAAACGCATAGCAAGCGAATTAAGCGTCCGCGGCATAAACGCCAGCCGTTTTATTTACAAAGGGTGGGGAAGCTCCCGCCCTGTTGCGGACAACTCTACAGAAGACGGGCGCAAAAAAAATCGCCGCGTAGAAATTACAATTATTGAATAACGAGATGCGAGTAATAAAACAATCCGCCAAAAGCGCCTTTTCTTTTAACGCCGGTCTTTCACGCAAGGTTTCACGCATACTTGCAAAAGTAAAAAAAGGCGGCGAAGCGGCGGTGCTAAAATTTGAAAAAAAATTTAGCGGCGCAAACCTTAAAACGGTTTCTGTAAGCAAGGCGCGGATAAAAGCCGCATACAACCTGCTTAACAGCGAAACTATAGACGCGCTTCATTTTTCAGCGGGCCGTATTTTAGAATTCGCAAAAAAACAAAAAGAATGTATACTTCCGCTAAATTATCAAAGTTTAAACGGCGCGATGGAATTAGGCCACAGCTTAAGGCCTGTGGAGCGTTGCGGCTGTTATGTGCCGGCTGGCCGCCATCCTTTGCCAAGTTCCGCCCTTATGAGCGTAATAACGGCTAAAGCCGCCGGAACTCCGTATGCGGCCGCTTGTTCGCCGCCTTTTTCGGGGAACAGCCCGGGCGGTTGCGACATTCACCCGGCGGTTCTTGCGGCCCTGGATATAGCCGGCGCGGACGAGGTGTTTTGCATGGGCGGGGCTCAAGCAGTCGCGGCTTTTGCTTACGGGGCGGGCCCTGTTCCGGCGGTTGATTTAATAGCCGGCCCCGGCAACCGTTTTGTAACGGAAGCCAAACGCCAAATTCTGGGAATCGCCGGCATTGACAGTTTAGCCGGCCCCAGCGAGGTGCTGATTATCGCGGACGAGAGCGCCCGCGCCGATTTTATTGCAGCCGACCTCCTTGCGCAAGCGGAACATGACAGCGCGGCGATTGCAACGCTTGTTACAACCAGCCTGGATTTAGCGCGTGAAGTTGAGCGGCGAATTGAAGAGTCGGCCCTCACGGTTGACGCTAGCGGAACCGCCAGCCGTTCCTGGCGGGAAAACGGCGGGATTTTACTTGCGGATAGCATTGATGAAGCGATTGAGTTTGCGAACGCCGCCGCGCCGGAACATCTTGAATTACAAGTAGCCCCCGGAATTGAAAAAGAAACGGCGCAAAAATTAAAAGCTTATGGTTCTTTATTCGCCGGACATTACGCGCCCACCGCTTTTGGAGATTTTGTTTCCGGCACAAACCACATATTGCCTACCATGGGAGCGGCTCGATTTTCCTCCGGCCTGTGGGTTGGTTCTTTCTTGCGCGTCCAGTTCAATCAATTTGTTTCATGGCAAGCCTGCGAAAAGCTAGCCGGCCCCTGCGCCGCCTTCGCCAATATAGAAGGCCTTAACGCGCACGCCGAATCGGTAAAAATACGCCGCCAACCATGATTGGACTTATTCAAAAACATGACTGATTGAGGCTGCTCCAAAACACGGTTGGTTTTGAAACAGTCTCGATTGCTAAATAAATCTTGCAAAATGCTACGTATTTTGCTGTTTTTAAGCGGTTGTTGTTCAAAAATTGAAGTTTCTGAACCAATCCATTAAAATTTAAGGAGTTTGCGGTGGGTAAAAAATGTTTTGCGGCGTTCCTTTTTATGGCGTCCGTTTTGTTTGTTTCGTGTAGTATTGTCGGCCCTACAGAACGCGGCGTCAAAGTTTCCATGGGAAAGCCCCAGGATGGGGTTTTGGGCCCCGGCGTGTACGGGATTTTGCCATTTTTGTCTGTAATTGAAAAATACGATTTAACGCCGGAAAGAATAGATGTATCTTTTCCGGTAGGGCAAAGCGGGGCCATATCCAAAGATAATCAAACCATAGGTTTTAGAGCGGAAGTTTTTTACCGTTATCAAGAAACCTCGATTATGGACGCCGTAAGGGATTGGTCTTCCAAACGCCGCTTGAATGAACGCATAACTTCCGATGTAGGCGGCGCTTTTAAAATTGTTATAGGCCAGTACAGCATATATGACGTCGCGGCCCAGCAAGGCGAGATAACACAAAAAGTAAAAAACGCGATAATCGAAAAATCAACCGCTTTACCTGTAGAAATCACGCAGGTGAATATTTCCAACTGGGATTGGCCGGATTCTTTTGACGATCAAATTCAAGCTACTATGGAAATGGCTCAACAGGCAAGAAAAGCCGAGCAGGAACTAAAAGTGGTTGAACAGCAAAGCCAAAAAAAAGTGCTGGAAGCGGAGGCTGAGTTAAAAAAAGCGAAACTCCTTGCGGACGCCGAGATAGAAAGCGCACGCGGCAAAAACGAAGCGAACCGGCTTATCGCGCAAAATCTTAATGTTGAAGTGCGCTTAAAAGAACTGGAAATAGAAAAAATAAAGGCGGAAAAATTTAACGGACGGCTTGTTCCGGACGTCCAGTATGCGCCGTTGCCTCTTGATATACGGGGCAATTAAATATGCTAAGAATTTTACTTTTCGCCGTTTTTTTATTCGCTTTTTTGCCGCTAGTCATTTTTTTACTTATACGGTGGTTTAAATTTTTATACAGTTTAATCAAAAAAGAACTAAAACCGGAGAATCCTGACGAACCGAAAATCAGGCGCGTAGAAGACTAACGCTAACAAGCCGCTAAAAACAGCGGCGGAAAGCGTTTTATTGCGGACAGATGAGTTTAAAACCCCAGACAATTGGCTGTTTTCAAAACCCGGTTGGTTTTGAAACAGCCTCAATTACTAAAAGGGCCAATTTTTGCGCGTTTGACGGCAAAAATCGGCCCTTGTTCTAGAAAGACGGAAAGGCGTTACGCCTAAATGCTATTCGGCCTTGCGGTTTCCCGCACTTGGCCAGTACGAAAATCCTTACCCGCCGCCGCATTCGTCATAAGTATGGGCTGATGAGTTGCGTCTAGAGTGTCGCGCCAAAGGCTGGATTCCGGATCCACATGACTGCGCCTGGAAACAGCCGCTTTAATTGGCAGATGCACAAAATGCCCGTTTACAAGGCCTATAACAAGCTTTGTTTTTCCAGACATAGCCGCATGGACGGCGGCGTTGCCCAACCTGTCGCAATAAATTGAATCCACGGGAACCGCCACCGCGGAACGCACCTGATAGCTTGGGTCTATATATTTTAGCGTAATTTCCATGCCTATTTTCTTAAAATGGGCTTCTATACGGTCGCGCATATACGCGCCTACATCGCCAAATTTTTTATTGCCGCCGGCGTCAACCCCGTTGTTTTTAGCCAGCTCATCCTGCAAAGCGCCTTCCGCCACGATAATCACCGCGTGTTTTCGGCGTAAAAGGCGCCTTTCAAGATGTTCCAGAAAACCGTTGGGGCCGTCCAGATCGAAAGGAACCTCCGGCACAAGCACAAAATTAACTTCGTGGCTTGCAAGCGCGGTATGCACCGCTATAAAACCAGATTCGCGTCCCATCAGTTTCACCAGACCGATGCCGTTAATCTGCGAATTCGCCTCCATGTGAGCCGACGCAACCACGTCTACGGCGCGCGCCACAGCAGTATCAAACCCAAAAGAACGTTCAATAAACGAAAAATCGTTGTCTACAGTTTTAGGAATGCCCACGCAGGCGATTTTAAGGTTGCGGCGTTCAATTTCATTTGCTATATCCAAGCTTCCCCGTTGCGTTCCGTCCCCGCCTATAGTAAACAGCATATTCAAATTGAGCTGTTCCATAGCGTTTACTATTTTTTCCACCTCTTTGCCGCCGCCGCGAGCGGAACCAAGAACAGTGCCGCCTATTTTGTGTATGTTATCAACCCAATCCAGCGTAAGCTCTTGCGTTGGATACCTATATTCAGGCAAAAAACCTTTATAACCGTAACGAATTCCTGTAATGCGGCGCACACGGTAGTGGTACCAAAGACACCGCACAATAGAACGAATTACATCGTTAATACCGGGACAAAGACCGCCGCAGGTAACAATACCCGCATGAACGTGCTCCGGCATAAAATAAATTTGTTCACGCGGGCCAGCCCGTTCCAGCAATTGGGATTTGTCCAATTCTGGAACGTCGTCTAAGTGAACTTCGGAAGAAAGCATTACAAAGTCTTCATCACTAACATAGTTTGCGATAAAATCACCTTTGCTTTTAGACATTGTAATCGGCGAGCGTATTTGACGCGGGCCTAATTCTTCGATAGTAAAATCGAGTTTTTCAGAGTTTCCCATAAACACCTGCCATAAAAACCGGCTAAAACGCGGCCCCGCCGCGCTGTTTCAGAAAAATATGAAGCTTTTAGACAATAGCTAATTTTCAATATTTTAACAAGACAAAGCCGGCCTAAAACAGCCGCCTTTATAATAAAAGGGCTAAAACAAAACGGTTGCGCTATTATTAAAGCGCGGCGGGCGGGCTTTTCAAAACAGGTATGTGCAAAAGGCGTCAATAATGGCATTATACACCATACGTCAAAATTGACGGCATATTGGCGGACGCCAAAATTAAGGAGTTTTGATATGGGAAAAGTAGTTACATTCGGCGAAATTATGATGCGCCTTCAAACTAAAGCCGGTAGAAAATTCAGGCAAAGTTTGCCGGGCGATTTAGAAGCGATTTTTGGTGGAGCTGAAGCTAATGTCGCAGCCTCCATAGCTCTTATGGGTGGCGAGAGCGCTTTTGTTAGCGCCGTTCCTGACAACGCCATTTCTGAAGCCTGCCTTGGCGCTTTACGCGGCCTTGGCGTAGATGTTTCCGGGGTTGTTAAATCCAAAAAAGGCAGGTTGGGAATATATTTTGCCGAAGCGGGTGCGAATCAGCGCCCCAGCAATGTAATTTACGACCGCGACTATTCTTCGATAGCGCAGGAATCAAATTATAAGTGGGCGGAGATTTTTAAAGGGGCGAGCTGGTTTCATATAACCGGAATAACGCCTTCACTTTCAAAGACCGCCGCGGAAGCCTCCATTTCCGCCGTAAAAGCGGCTAAAGATGCGGGCGTTACAATTTCCACAGACCTTAACTTTCGAAAAAAACTATGGCGCTGGGAAGAAGGCGTAGACCCCAATTCTCTCGCCGCAAAAACCATGAAAAAATTGCTCCCCTATGTTGATGTAATGATAGCCAACGAGGAAGACGTGGGAGATGTGCTGGGCATTAAAGCGGGGAATTTAGACTGTTCTTCCGGAGCGATTGACGTAAAAAAATACCCGGATATAGCCAAGCAAACAGCCGCGTTATTCCCAAACATAAAAAAAATCGCGATAACTTTGCGCGAAAGCATTTCAGCTACACACAATAACTGGGGCGCCATGCTGTACGATACAGCAAGCGGAAAAAGCGTGTTCGCTCCGCAAAACGGCGGAGAGTACAAACCCTATCAAATAACTGACATTGTAGACAGGATTGGCGGCGGCGATTCCTTTGGCGCAGGCCTTATTTACGCTTCGTTAGACCCGGATTTGTCAAAAAATGATGCTGATGTTCTTGCTTTTGCGGTCGCCGCTTCCTGCCTTTGCCATTCAATTTACGGCGACTTTAACTACAGTTCAAAGGCGGAAATTCTTAATTTAATGAAAGGTTCAACTTCCGGCCGCATAGTCCGTTAATTCAGGACGCTATCGGCCCAAACGGGCGGAAACAGCGCTAAAAATTGCGGAGGAAAGCAAAAGCCATTCTTTGAAGACGCCTTTGCTTTCCTTCGTACGCAATTCAACTTTTACAGTTTTATAAGGCGAATTTTTGCGAATGCTCTTTATCTGCTTCTAAAACGGCTTTCGTCATTTCTTTTTTTTTGGACATTAACGCGGAAGCGGTTTTTTCATCGCTTACGGACAAAATTTGAGCCGCAAAAATAGCTGCGTTTTCCCCGCCGTCCAAAGCAACGGTCGCAACTGGAACTCCGGAAGGCATTTGTACGCAAGAAAGCAAGGCGTCAAGCCCGTCCAGAGCCCCTCCTTTGCATGGAACGGCAATCACCGGCAAAGTTGTTTGCGCGGCTATCGCCCCGGCCAAATGCGCCGCCATCCCCGCAAAGGCTATAATCACGCCAAAACCTTTTTTCCGGGCGTTAAGCGCAAAAGAAGCGACTTCGGAAGGCGTGCGGTGGGCGCTTAAAATACGCACTTCAAATGGTAAATCCAGGGATTTAAGAACCGCAGCTGATTTTTCGGCTATTTGTAAATTGCTCGCGCTACCCAAAACAAGGGCTATCTTTTTACAAGGCTTAACTGCGGCTGCTTCCGGCATTATTCTATCCATCCTTTTAATTTTTCGTGAGCGATTTTTAGCTGCTCTGGAATTTCTATATGTTGCGGACACTTTTCTTCGCACAAACCGCATTCAACGCAGAAAGAAGCGTCCGATTTCGCCGCCGTAGAAAAAGAATAGGCGCGGCTAGGCTGGTCAAAATTTTCAAAAGCCATGCCGTCATTGTACAACGAAAAAGCGTTTGGAATTTGCACATTTTGCGGGCAAGGAAGACAGTATTCGCAACCGGTGCAGGGTATTGAACGCACCGATTCGTAGCTCTGGCGCACTTTCGCTATCAAGGCTTTGTCCGCCTCGCTAAGGCAACCGGGTACGGCGTCTTTTTCGGAAAAGATTGCTATGTCGTCTTTTAACTGCTCCATTGTGCTGACGCCGCTTAAAATACAGCTAACCTCGGGGTAATTTATCAAATGGCGGAACGCCCACTCTACAGGGCGGCGTTTTACAGGGTATGCGTCGTACAGGCCGGCAACCGCTTTTGCGGGGTTGGCAAGGCCGCCGCCGCGTAAAGGTTCCATAATTACAAGAGCGCAATTTTTTTTACCAGCTTTAAATATGGCTTTTTCAGTAGCCTGACTGTTAACGTCCAGCAAATTTTGTTGAATTTGGCACATATCCCAGTCGTAGTAGTCAAGAACTTCATTAAAACATTCCGCGCCGCCATGATAGGAAAAACCTATCGCTTTAATTAAGCCCTCGCTTTTAAACTTTTCCCACTCGCCTATTAAATTGCGCCGTTTAACTTCTTCCCAGCTATTAGGCCCAATATTATGAATAATATAGACGTCTATCCAGCTTGTACGCAGTTTTTTAAGCGTAAGTTCAAGGTTTTTGCGCGTACCGGCGTTTTCAGGCGCGGCCTGAACAGGTTGTTTAGTCGCTATTTTTACTTTTGCGCGCCTGCCGTTTTCTTCCAAAGCCTCGCCTAAAATCTCCTCGCTGGTTTTGTGATGGTATCCCCAAGCCGTATCAAAATACGTTACGCCGTTATCGGCGGCGTAACGTAAAATTTCGTACGCTTTTTCACGGTTTACTTTGCTTTTGTCGCCGTCCTCTCTAGGCAAGCGCATACATCCTACTCCAAAAGCTGAAACCTCATATCCAAGTTTTCCGTACTTACGATATTGCATATAACCTCCTGTTATAGACCCGTCCAAAAACCAATTGATTGCACTATTAAAGCCTACGGTTTTGGATGCGCACAGATACGGCTTATTTTTGAACCATATCTTCGTAATTTTTTAGCAACTGATTAACCGTCCATCCGGAAAGGCTGTAAACATAATCGCGTCCGGTAACAACCGCCATGTTCTTGCCGTCCGTTTTTTCGGGAGATACCGTAATACGATATTCTTTTCCGTAGCCGGTTTGTACGGAAACTCCGCCGGAAAGGGCCGCGTCTTTTGCTTCCTCCGCAAAAGGCGTTTCTGCGAAAACAAAATCATCGGCCCTGGCGTCCAAAACGGCCCTAACGTAATTTTCCGCCTGAACCGCATCTAGTTTTACATCGTCTTTACCTTCAACCCGCCATTCTTTACCGTTGCGAACAAGAACCCACGGCTCAAAAGTTTCGTCCGCCGGCGATGCTGGATCTACAGGAAGCGGCTGTATCAAGATTCGCTGGACGTCCTGCACAGTGTATTTTTTTTCACCGTTTTGCGGAAAAATGGAAAGATCATAATACCCCGGAAGATAAGTTCCCCAAGAACGAAGGCCGTCTTCACCAGACCTCACTTCAGGCAAGCCGTTTTTACGCATATATTTTTTTCCGGTTGTATCCGTACCGCCAACAAGCAAATCCAGCAAAACAATTCCTTCGGCCCCATATATTTGAATACGTTTTTCGGCGTCTTCCTTTACGCCTAATTTTTCATGGGCGGCTTCCGTTCTGGAGCGTATTGGATAAGGTTTTGATGTGGACAATTCTTTTAATAAATCGTCTACAAACTCAATTTTTGCGGGATACTCCTTGCCTTCATTTATAACGACCCATCCGGCGTCCCTCTTTTCCAAACGCGCTTCTTTTAGACCGTCGTTCATTGTGCTTACTTTTATAGAGCGGGCCGCTTGCGCGTCCTTTGTGGAAAGCCATGTGTAATAAGAGTCGCGGGCGTTTTTATTCTGAGAATCAAATAAAAAAGTAATCGCGTAAACCAGCCCCAGAAAAACCACGGTTCCGCTTAATATGTATACTTTTTGCTTATATTTCATTTTTTTTATTTATCCTCCATTGCTTTTTGAGATTTTTTCTTGCGATTATACGCAAATATAAATCCCGCAGCCAAAACCGCCGCCGGAATCAGCAAAGTGTTTAAAATACGAGCGAAAGCCATCGCCGCAAGCCGCTTTTCTTGATCTATAATTTTTTCCAGACGCCCGGTTTGCGGGGCGCGGCTTCGTATCCCAATAATATCGTCATCGTTGGAGAGCCAGTCGCAAGCCGCGATTATAAAAGCGTAGTTTTTGTCGCCCTGATTAAATTGATTTCCAGCGAATTCCGCGTTTCCAACCACTACGATGCGGGACTCTTCGGTATTTTCTGGAAGGTCTGGAAGAATTTCACCAACATTTTCACGTTCCGGCTTGGCTTTGCCTCGAAAAAAACTTCTTTGTTTGCCGGAAAGTGAAACGGCGAGAAGGCGCTCCCCGGTTGTGGCTTCGCGCTCGGCGGTAAAAGCGTAGGCCTGGTCAGGATTTATGTTAAAGTTTTCGGTTTGAAGCCACGCTTCAGGCGTGCTTGTAAAGAGAGTGGTTACGGTTATTTCATCTCCGGTGGTTATTTCCAGCGGGTTAGGCCAAAAAAGGTCGACGCCGTTAAAACCGCCTGTAATTGGGTGTTCCGCGTTGCCGTACTGAGGCAAAACGCTAACCCAAAACGGGTAACGGATAAGTTTAACCAATTGCGCCCCGCCGGGCCCCGTTGAATTGAATGTAGTTGTAAGCGATGAGGGGTCCAATAAAAATGAATCTTTTATACCCGCGCCATACGCGGCTATCATATCCAAAAGTCCGGTTTTTTCCGGTTTGCGCACGTTAAGCCCTTGCATTAAATCGGGAACTACGTTACTTACCGCAAAAAACACCTTGCCGCCCTGTTGAATATAACGGTCTATTCTATACAAAGCCCAATCATCAAAAAAATCAGGCCCGCCAACAACGATAAGAAGCGGTAGCGTTTCCGGAATCTCTTCGCCTATTCCAAAAGGGCGTATTTTATAACCGGACAGCGTCAGGGCCCGGTTAAGTCCGTCAAAATCGTTTTCCAGCGTCTTGGCGGCGTCCGCGATAAGGATTCCCGCCTGCCGGGTTGTTTCCCGAATCAAAGAGCGAATACGGCTTGTAACGTCATATTCCAGCGTATCTATGGAAAACACAACCGGCAAAACATCGTAACGCTCAAGGTATTCAATTAAAATACCGGAATAAACCATAGAAATAGCCGCCTCATTTCTTTCCACCACCTGCATTTGCTGGGCGGGAATTCCCAACTGTTGCATACGGTCTTCAAGGCCGGATTTTACAGGATCCATCACGGTAAAACGTATTTTACCTTTGGAATAAGTAGTATACTCGCGCAAAAGGTCTTCAATTTCGCCGGGAGCGGGGTACAATTGTTTAAGTTTGGCGGAAACAAAATAAGTTATTTCAACCTGTTCTGGAATTTCCGCGCCCAAATTTCGAGACGTACTTGATATTGTATACGCTTTTGTTTTACTTAAATCAGCGCGCAACAAAATTCTTGCGCTCACCAAAAGCGCGAGAACAAGAACAGCCGTCGTCAACACGCTTATTACGATGGTTTGTTTTTTGTTCATATATACTTCCTTATTTATATTTCCTGAAAAGCAAAACCCGTGTGTTCAAAAAAAGAAACAGCACGGTGGTAATAATAAAAAACAGCAAATCTCTGACGTCTAAAAGGCCTTTGGCAAAACTTTCAAAATGAAAATTAAGAGATATAAAATTAAAAAACCTGGAAACAACGGATGGAATAGCCGATGTAAACTGCACCTGGTTTATAAGCATAATTAAAAGCAGAGTCGCCGCGCCGCCCAAAAAGGCCGCTATTTGGTTTTTTGAAACGGAAGAAAGCAAAAGACCAAGCGCCGTAGCGGAGGCGCCCAAAAGAATTGCGCCTAAATATTCACAAAAAATTATCCCAACGTCAAAATCGCCTAAAGGAAACAGGCTTAACGGAACGGGAAGGGTTAACGCTATCAACGACAAAAGCACGGCGAAAGCGGCGCAAAATTTTCCAAGCGCCAGCTCCCATTCCGAATAAGGCATTGTAAGCAACAGCTCAAGGCTGCCCATTTTGCGCTCCTCCGCCCAGCTTTTCATTGTTATTCCAGGAATCACCAAAATAAACACAAGCGGAAAACCAGCGAAATACGGGCGCAAAACCGCCATATTACGGGCGAAAAAATTTTGAAAATTAAAAAGCCAAATTGATGTGAAAATCAAAAAGAAAAGAGCTATACCGTAAGTCGCCGGACTTATAAGGGCTCCAAAAATTTCTTTTCGCGCCAAAGCCGTGATTTTCTTACAGTTTAATTTGTTCATAAACGTCTCCTTGTTTTGTTATGTGCTATTTCGTAAGGCGCACAAAGATGTCTTCCAGGCTGAGTTTTTTGCGATCCATACGCAAAATTTTTAGATTATGTGATATAGCCCAGTCAAAAATGCGCTCTCCTGTTTCGGTTTCTCCGGCTTTTGTTTGAGACGGAATAAAAAAAGCCGCGCTCACAAGGCCTTCGCGCTTTTCTTCGAGAGCGTTTATTTTAAGGGCGCCTTCAAAAACAGCGGCGCTAAATTTTTCGAGTTTTGAACGAATTTCATCCAAAGACGCGCCTTTAAGCCGTACATCCCAGTTTTCGCCGCCTTTCATCGTAGCGGCTATTGCTTCCGGCGTTCCTTGCGCGGCGATTCTGCCTTCATTTAGGATTAGCACGTTGGAGCAAACCGCTTCAACTTCTTGTAATATGTGGGTGGATAAAATAACGGTTTTACTTCGCCCAAGTTCCGTAATAAGTTTGCGGATTTCTATAATTTGATTTGGATCCAGACCCGTGGTCGGTTCGTCCAAAATAAGTATTTGAGGATCGTGAATTATAGCCTGAGCCAAGCCAGTCCGTTGCTTGTAGCCTTTTGAAAGCGTTTCTATTTTGTTTGATCTTTTAGCTTTAAGCCCGCAAGCCTCCAGAGCCTCGTTAATTTTGGATTTTCTTTGTTTAACCGGAATCTCGCGGGCGGCGGCTATAAAATTCAGATATTCATCAACAGTAAGCTCGCCGTACAAAGGCACGCCTTCCGGCAGATAGCCTATTTGTTTTTTTACGGAAACCGGATCTTCCTGCACGGAGACGCCGCCAATAAAAGCCGTTCCGTCCGTTGGAAAATGAAAACCGGTGAGAATTTTCATAATCGTAGTCTTTCCGGCTCCATTGGGGCCTAAAAAGCCTAAAACCTGCTCTGTACCAACAGAAAAAGAAACATCATCCACAGCCTTAAAATCACCGTATCTTTTTGTCAAGTTCTGTACTTCTATCATAGTTCCTCCATTTTATTTTATAGCGGCGACAGTGTTAAGGAAGCTCGAGGCTAAAAAGCCGCAAAAGTACGCGGCCAAAATCGCGCCTTAATTTAAAACGCTTTCCGCGCTAATTAGCGTATCTGTCCGCAAAAAGGAAGGGTTTATGAACGAACCCTAATTAAGCGTTAATTAAACGGACTATCCGTTTAAAAGTTACAGTTTTAGCGTGCGCTTTTACACAATAAGAGCCCCTGATTTTTTATCGTAATCCTTTTTCTGCGGAAACTCACGATAAATAAGGTCTCCAGAAACAGGACTCCGCGCATTTTCGCGATCCAAAGCAAGAACAAGGCCGTGTTTTGAACAGCAGTACACCCCTGAAACCGCGCCGGAAAGCCGTATTGACCCGGAAATGACCCGCAAAGCCGTAAGATTCCGGTTTCGGGAGGCCGGAATCTTATTTTTTGAGTTTTTTTCAGCATACAAGAAACTAACTGTAGCCTTCTCTTTTTCCAGCGAAGCTTCCCTGGAAACGGCCTGGAGTGCGGCGGGGGCCTCATCCACGGGAAAAACAAAATGACACCACTTAGCCCCTTTTTTACCGCCCGGAGCCGGACAACGGCCGTCATGCGCGCAAGGCAGTTTTATTGAATAACCTGAATTTATAAAAACCGTCCGTAAAAGGCTTAAAAACTGGCCGGAACGCGGGATTCCGGGTTCAGCTATCAGGACGCCGCCACCTTCTTTTAAGGCCGGTGAAAGCTGATTTTTTGTTTTTTGGGCGAACAATTCCATAGCCGCCAAATCGCCTTGTTTAACCGCGCCAAACAACTCGTTGTACAAATTAAACGCGGTTATTAAATCCGCCTTTTGCGGCAATTTAAATCTGAAAACATTGGTTTTTACCGGTTTTATAGTCCATAAAAGCGGTTTTTCTTTGTTTTTATCAGTTGTAAACGCATTAAACAAAGTTATTCCGTCTTCAAGGGCTTTGGCGCAGGAATCTAAACAATAAAAAACAAGAGGCGTTTCCCTAAGTTGCGGAAAACATATCCACAAAGCAAGCGGCGTAGTCAAAGTTCCAGAACCTAAATCGGCGCAAACCCCGTTTTTAGGCGGATTTATGGGAAACACACGGTTTTCGCCGTCTTTTCCGGCAAAAAGTTTACATAAACGAAAAACATTCCAGGGTAGGAAAAAACGCAGGTAAGCGGAACGAAAATTCGCCCGCCCTAAATAACCGGCGTCCCGTTCACTACGGGCGCTGGTTAAAAGACGCGAAAGCGCGGCTATTTCGGCGCCTAAATGCGGCGCAAATCTTTTTGGAACGGGAAACGTCTTGTTTATGCAAACAATCAAGTCTTCCAGCCCGCAACGGACGTAATCAGGCAAAACGCCAAACATATCAGCCTTCGCTCCATATCTTTTCACCGGCTTTCCGCATCAACCCGGCCGCTGAATGTTCACCATGGACGGGCGCTCCCGCCGCAGACGGCGCCGCCGTAGCGGCGGCGGAAACAGCCGGAGACAGCGCCGCCGTAGCGGCGGACTCTGGCGGCGGCACGGATGCGGTGGAAACAGCCGCAGATCCTGGCGCTAAAGCCGCCGCGGGCGGGGGGGCTGGCGGCGGCGCAACGAGAACAGACGCAGACGCGGAAATAGCAGAAGACGGCGGAACAGCCGACTCGGCGGCTTGCGCCGCAACAACGGTCGCAGACGGCGGCACGGATGCGGCGGAAATAACAGGCGCCGCTGGCTCGAAAACCGGTGCGGGCCGGAGTTCTGGCGGAGGCGCAACGGGGACAGCCGCGAGCGCAGAGATAGCAGAAGACGGCGACCCTGCCGACTCGGCGGCTTGCGCCGCAACAACGGTCGCAGACGGCGGCACGGATGCGGCGGGAATAACAGGCGCCGCTGGCTCGAAAATAGGCACGGGCCGGGGGGGTGGCGGCGCCGCAACAACGGACGCAAACGGCGGCACGGACGCGGTGGAAACAGCCGCAGATCCTGGCGCTAAAGCCGCCGCGGGCGGGGGGGCTGGCGGCGGCGCAACTGGGACAGACGCAGACGCAGAAATAGCCGAAGACGGCGGAACAGCCGACTCGGCGGCTTGCGCCGCAACAACGGACGCAGACGAAGGCACGGATGCGGCGGAGACAGCCGCAAGCCCGGACGCTAAAGCCGCCGCAGGCAGGGGCTCTGGCGGCGGCGCAACGGGGACAGCCGCGAGCGCGGAGACAGCCGAATACGGCGCACCAGCCAACTCAGCGGCTTGCGCCGCAACAGCGGGCGCAGACGGCGCCCCCGACAACTCGGCGACTCGCGCCGCAACAACAGACACCGGCCCGGATGCGGC
>JAITER010000008.1 GCA_031281945.1 Spirochaetaceae bacterium
TCGTCGGTTGTAATGACGATACGGAAAGTTTTGTAAGGGTCTCCGTGAAGGACTTCCTTAACTTCCAGTGTTTGGCAGTCGCCGGACATAATTTTTGAAATGTTGTCTCCGACTTTAATATTATTGGTTCCATCAAAAAACCAAGACTTGACCTGAAAATCTGAAAACGTCTTAATGTTTTCATTCTGTTCTTTAGCTTTAGCCATAAATTAACTCCTTAGTTTAATTTTGTATTTTAATATAAGATGAAGTTATTCCTTGTTTAGATTACAACTACATAATAAAGGATTATAAATATGGAAAACGAAAATAAACTTGAACTGAATGTTTCTAACAATAAGGTAAGATTTAAAAGGTTTGTAATTAAAGACATTGAAGTTATAAAACCAATGACCAACTCTCATTTAATCGGTGTTAGGTCTGAATATAAATATATTAAACATTTGCACCCAAACTCAAAAGACATTTATTTCGATACCTCAGAGTTTTTTGATATGAGAGGGAAAGACAAGGGAAAACCTCAAATTTGAGAATTAGAGTATATCCAAAACGCCCTAGAATGAACGATAAGGCCGCTAGATGTAATTCCAGCCCCGGAGTATATATATAATCACGTTTTTTAATATCTCGGTTAACCAGAGGCCGGGATTAAAGAGTTCGTATGCTCCGGGTCGTGATAATTAAAGAGTGTAGTTTTTAATCTGTATTTAACCTGCCCCGGAGTTCTAACATATCCATTATATTCTCCATGAGGTCAAATATGGTCTCCAGATATTGGATTACCATTTCGTCGATATTGTCGAGTTGTTCTTGTGTTGTAAATTCCATGATATTCTCCTTAAAGTGTGAAAAGATTAGAGAGTTAAAAAACGGGTGAAATTTCACTTAAAAAATAATTATATAATAAAGTGAAATAATACCCAAACCTTGGCTTGGTTCAGCCAACTTTCGCTTAAAAACGCAAAACGCCGGGCGTTTTGCAAGGACTTGGCCGGCTTAGGCTTAAAACGGCTTGGCAAAGCCGCCCACTCCGCAGGGTTGGCGGACAATCAACCGGGATTAAACCTTTTTGCGGGCCGGCGTCTTTGGGCCTTTTACAACCGGCGGATTTCAAGAAAACCTGTAGAAGGGGTGTTATTTAAAAAAGGGCCGGCGTGTAGTATTTGCTTATGACGGAGAAAACAAAAAGCGCTTTTATTTCAATAATCGGGAGGCCCTCGTCCGGCAAATCTACGCTGGTAAACCGGCTTTGCGGCCAAAAAGTTTCAATTGTAAGCAAAACGCCCCAAACCACGCGCAACAGCATAAGGGGCGTGGTTACAAAGGGGCTCTGTCAGCTTGTTCTTGTGGATACGCCCGGCGTTCACATATCTCAAAAAAAAATGAACAAGCGTCTCACCAAAACGGCTTTCGGCTCCATAGGCGAATCGGACGTCATTTTGTACTTGCTTGATTCTTCAAGGGAGGCGGGTCTGGAAGAAGAAGCTGTCGCCGGGCGCATAGCGGCCCTGGGAGAGGATGCGGTAAAAAACAAAACAGTCGCGTGTATAAATAAAATAGATTTAAAAAGCTCTCAAAAAGATAAAACCCTATCGTTTGTAAAAAACAGCCTGCCCGCGTTGCCGGACGAAAGAATAATTTTTATATCGGCGAAAGAAAAAACGAACACGGACGTTCTTTTGGATTTGTTATGCGACATGGCGGATGAAGGGCCTTTTTATTACGAAAGCGGCTGCTTCACCGATCAGGAAGTTGTTTTTAGAATAGCCGAAATAATACGCGAAAAATGTTTTATTCTTTTGCGCGAAGAAATCCCGCACGCCGTTTATGTGGACGTTTACGACGCCGCGCTAAAAGGAGACGAGCTTTACGTGAGCGCTCTTATAAAATGCGAGCGCGAATCGCAAAAAGGCGTGATAATAGGTTCGGGCGGCTCCATGATAGAGCAAATACGAAAGATGACGATGAGCGATTTAAAAAAAATCTTCGACTGGAAAATAAGGCTTGAGTTGCGGGTGAAAACAGACCCCAACTGGCGGCAAAATGATAAAATTATTAAAACTTTTGTTTAGACTTCCTGTTTACGCCGTTTTCGGGCTTTTCCGCGTCCCGCCGTTCCTTTCTGTATGAAAGGAAGCGCCCGCCCGTTTCCGCCGGGCGCCGCCATAGCTCTGTGCGCTATGTTAGCCAGTTCTTCCGGCCTTTTTATACGCCTTATTCCCTGGCACCCTTTTATTATAGCCGGCGGTCGCAGCGCTATAGCCGCTGTTTTTATGATAAGCCTGCGTCTTTTTATGCGCTCAAAAAAGCGGGCGGCTTTTCGCTTGGAAGGGGCGAAGGCGGCGTTTCCGGCTGTTTTAGATATTTTAAAAAACGTTCCCGTTTGGCTTACAGCCGTATCTTACTGCGGCACAATGGCTTTTTTTGTAACGGCCAACAAATACACTTCCAGCGCCAACGTTATTGTTTTGCAATATTCGGCTCCTGTTTGGTCGGCGCTTTTTTCCGCCTGGCTTTTGCGCGAAAAGCCGAAAGCCGGCTGTTGGGCGAGCCTTTGCCTGATATTCGCGGGGCTTTACATCATGTTAAAAGACGGCTTGGCTTCCGGCTCCCTGTTTGGGGACGCTCTCGCTTTGCTGTCCGGCCTGTTTTTCGGGGCTTCCCCCGTGTTTATGCGTATGCAAAAAAAAGGGAGCGCCCAAGACGGCGTAATTACGGCCCATTTTCTAACCGCGGCGGCTGGAGCGGTTTTTGTTTTATTTTACCCGCCGCAAGCGGATATTAAAGCTGTATCCGCGGTTTTGTTTTTGGGAGTTTTCCAGCTTGGGGTTTCCGGCGTCCTTTTTGCGTACGGCGTAAAAAGGACGGACGCCGTAACCGTAATGCTGATTTCCGCCCTGGAACCCATATTCAACCCGTTGTGGGTGTTTCTGGCTTCGGGTGAAGTTCCGGCGGCGAGCGCTTTCGCCGGCGGCGCCCTTATTTTAGCGGCCGTTTTTATAGCGAATATTCCGGCGAAAGCCGTAAAAAGAACCCGTTAGCAACCGCCGGTTATTTGGCTTATTTCGCCAGGCCGGTTGGTTCGTCCGCCCGCCGCCCGAGCCCGCCGCGCGCTAATCAACTTGCGCCCCGCCGTCTTTTAGACCGCCGCCCGCGCTTGCGGCCTCGCGGCGGAGTCCCGGCCTCTCGTGAATGAGGATTCGCCGCAGGCGAATCTCGCGAAAAATCCCGCAACGAAGCGGAACCGCCTGGGCTTTTACGGCGTTTCCGCTTTGTTTTTGCGCTAAAATACGCGCATTGTTTTTTATCTTTTTTTGCGTTACCATAACGTATGATTGTACGTTCCAAAGCGCCGCTTAGATTGGGATTGGCTGGAGGCGGCACCGATATAGCTTCTTATTACCGGAAGTTCGGCGGGTGCGTTCTTAACGCGACTATAGATATGTACGCCCATTGCACGCTGGAACCGGACGATGAAAAAACCGTTCGTTTTTACGCCGCGGATATAAACGAAAGCGCGGTGTACGGCGTTAAAGAAACGCTTCCCGTCAATTCAAACCTGCCGCTTCATTGCGGCGTGTATAATAGAATTATGCGCGATTATCCGCAAGAAAACCCGCGCGGTTTAAAAATCACTACATATTCAGACGCCCCGCCCGGCTCCGGCCTGGGATCTTCTTCCACAATGGTGGTGGCCGTAATTAAAGCTTTTGAGCAATACCTTAATCTTCCGCTTGGCGAGTACGACGTGGCGTCCATGGCCTACACTGTGGAGCGTGAAGAAATCGGGCTCTCCGGCGGCAAGCAGGATCAGTACGCGGCCACATTCGGCGGTTTTAATTTTATGGAATTTTACACGGACGAAAAAGTTATAGTGAACCCGCTCAGATTAAAACGGTGGATACGCAACGAACTTGAGGCGTCTATTGTGTTATACTACACCGGCGTTTCGCGCGAAAGCGCAAGCATTATAAACGCGCAAATAAAAAGCGCTCAGTCTAACGACGCTAAACGGCTCGAAAGTATGCACCAAATTAAAGAAGCCGCATCCGGCATGAAAGAAGCGCTGTTAAAAGGCGATTTCGCCGGGTTGTGCGCGCGGTTAAACGAAGCGTGGCGGGCTAAAAAAAACGCCGCCGATTCAATATCCAATCCTTTTATCGACGGGATATATAATTACGTGATGGAGAACGGGGCGCTGGCCGCGAAAATTTCAGGCGCGGGCGGAGGCGGTTTTATGATGGTATACTGCGATCCGGTGAACAAACCCCGCCTTGTAAAGGCGCTCAAAGAAAAAGGCGGAAATATATTCAACGCAAGCTTTACAGAAATAGGAACGCAGGCGTGGACCATATACTAAATCTGTTTGAGCGCTATCCGCCACTTCTACAGACAAAAGCCGCCGTGGAAGAAGCTTTCGCTGTTATGCGCGATTCTTTTAAAGCCGGCGGCAAGCTTCTAGTCTGCGGCAACGGGGGCAGCGCGGCGGACGCCGTTCATATAGCGGGGGAGCTTTCTAAAGGGTTTATAAAAAAAAGGCCCCTTCAAAAAGACGCGCTTTCCGCTCTGGAAAACTCCTCGCGGGGGATTTTAGAAAGCGCGGAGGCGCGGGCTCTCAAAAGCTCTCTCCAACGCGGTTTGCCGGTCATTCCGCTTCCCGCGCAAGGCGCGCTTCTCACCGCCGTTATCAACGACCTGGGCGCGGATTTTATGTATGCGCAGCAGGTGTGCGCGTTTGGAAAAAAAGAAGACGTGTTTTTGGGCGTATCGACGTCCGGCAACGCAAAGAATGTTGTATACGCCTCCGTTACGGCCCGCGCTTTCGGGCTTAAAACGATAGCCTTAACCGGCAAGGACGGCGGCGCGTTAAAAAAAGCGGCGGACGTTTGCGTAATTGTTCCCGGTGATGAAACGTATAAAATACAGGAATATCACTTGCCGGTTTATCACGCGCTTTGTCTCGCGTTAGAGGAGTATTTTTTCGAATGTTAGCTGTTATTATGGCCGGCGGCAGAGGGACGCGGGTCGCTTCTTTGGCGGCGGGCCTCCCCAAGCCTATGATTCCCGTTTTGGGAAAGCCGGTGTTGCAACACCAAATAGAGGAGCTTAAAAAGGCTGGTTTTAAAAAAATCTTGATTATAACAGGATATTTGAGCGAAAAGATAAAAGATTTTTTTAAAAACGGGGAAGATTACGGCGTTTCAATCGAATACAAAACCGAAACGGAGCCGCTTGGAACGGCTGGAGCCCTTTTTGAATGGCCGCTGGCTCTGGAAGATGATTTTTTGCTTTTGTGCGGCGATGTGCTTTTCAACGTGAATTTCGAGCGTTTCATCAATTTTCATTACAAAAACAAGGCGCTCGCGACGCTGGCCGCCCACCCGAACAGCCATCCTTACGACAGCGCCGTGCTGGAAACGCGCGAAAACGGAAAGGTTTACGGCTGGCTTAACAAAGAGGATCCGCGCTCATACTACAAAAATCTTGTAAACGCCGGATTGCACATAATATCCAGGGAATTATTACACATAACAAAACCCGCCTCAAAAAAAGTCGACCTCGACCGCGATGTATTAAAGCCGAATATATCAACCGGGCGTATATTCGCTTACAACACGCCCGAGTACATAAAAGACATGGGCGCTCCGGAACGTCTTATGGAGGTGGAAGAAGAACTTCGTTTGGGGATTCCCGCTATACGCAACCTTTCTTCCGGTCGAAAAGCGGTGTTTTTGGACAGGGACGGCACTTTAAACGAATTGCGGCCTCCGGCTTCTGTAACCGGGGAGCTTCATTTTATTACGGGGCCGGACGGCATGCGCCTGCTTCCCGGCGCCGCGGCGGCCGTCCGTTTAATAAACGAATCTGGCTTTTTGGCGATAGTAATTACAAACCAGCCGGTTATAGCCCGCGGGCAATGCACGCTGGAAGATCTTGACCTCATACATAAAAAATTGGAAACCGATCTTGGAAAAGAAGGCGCGTACATAAACGGCCTTTATTTTTGCCCGCATCATCCGCACAAAGGGTTTGCGGGTGAAATACCGGAATTAAAAATAGATTGCGATTGCAGAAAGCCAAAACCCGGAATGTTGCTGGCCGCCGCGAAAAAATACAACATAATTTTAAGCGAAAGCTGGATGATAGGCGACAGCCGGCTGGACGTGGAAGCCGGTAAAAACGCCGGCTGCAAAACGGCGTACATTTACTCAGGCTCAGGCGTGGATCCTGGGGCTGTAGGCGCGAATATAACCGTAAAAAGCCTGGAAGAAGCGGTTTCCGTTATTTTTGGAAAAAAATGAAAACGGCTATAGTGCATTATTGGCTTGTAAGCATGAGGGGCGGCGAAAAAATGCTGGAAGCGCTGCTCGAACTTTTTCCGGAAGCCGATGTATACACGCACGTTTACGACAAACAAAATATATCGGAAACAATAAATTCTCATAACATTTATACTTCGTATATAAATAAACTTCCATTCGCCAAAAAACTGTATCAAAAATACCTGCCCCTTATGCCCGGCGCGCTTTTAGACTTTGATTTAAGCGCGTACGACCTTGTAATTTCCAGCGAAGCCGGGCCGGCCAAAGGCGTTGTCGTCAACCCGGACGCCCGGCACATCTGCTACTGCCATTCGCCAATGCGTTATATCTGGGATCAATATTTCGCGTACGGCGCAGACGCATCGTTTTTAACGCGGGCCTTTTTAAGGCTGTTCACGCCGCGCCTGCGCGTTTGGGATGTAACTAGCTCCAATTTGGTGGACTTGTTTTTAACCAATTCAACATACTGCGCGAGCCGCATCAAACGTTTTTACCGCCGGGACGCTTCCGTTGTGTTCGGCCCCGTAGATATAGACCGTTACACGAGCTCCCCGCGCGACGTTCAAGATTTTTATTTGTATTTCGGCCAATTGGTTTCAAATAAAAGGCCGGACGTGGCGATAGAAGCCTGCGTAATGTTGGGCAAAAAGCTTGTTGTAGCCGGCGGCGGAAACGTTGATTTTTACAAGAAAAAATATAAAAAGCATAAAAACATTCAGTTTTTGGGGCGTGTGGAAGATTCGGCTATAAAAAAATTATACAGCGAAGCGCGGGCCCTCCTTTTTCCAGGGGTGGAGGATATGGGGGTGATACCGGTGGAAGCGGCGGCGGCGGGCTGCCCGGTAATCGCCTACCGTAAAGGCGGCGTTATGGACACGGTAAAGGAAAACCGGACGGGCGTCTTTTTTGACGAGCAAACGCCGGCTTCTCTTTCAAAGGCCGTTCTTCATTTTGAGACGATAGAAGGCCAATTTTCAAACCGGTTTTTTTTCAACGCCCACGTCCGCCAATTTTCACGCGAAATGTTCAAACAGCGCGTAAAAAAGGCCCTGTCGCTTTAGCGCGCTTCCATGTGATGTTATTCATTTAATCCTTGCGCCGCCGTTTAATTTTCGTTTATACTTTAAGGAACGGCGCGTTTGCGGCCGCAAAACTTTGGCTTAATTCTAAAGTTTTTATTTTATCTAATGGAGTTTTTATGAAAAAAAAAGGAATTTTGTTTACGGCGGTCGTCATGGCGGCGGCGTTTTTTGCGGTAAGTTGCGCCACAACCTCTCAAAAAATCAACCCTCAATGGCCTTCTTTTGTGCTTAACCCGCCGGAAAATCCGGCCCTTATCTATGGAACCGGGGCGTATAAAATGTCCTCGGAAGCCGACCAGGGAGTAGCCTTGTCCATATCCGAAAACCGCGCCCGCGTATCCATAACGCAAAAAATAAGCAGTATTGTAGAAAATATGATCACCGATTTTTCCAGCGGAAACGAAGGCGACGAAATCAAGAAGTACACCGAATCGATAAGCCGCACGCTCGCCCGCGCGCAGTTAAGCGGCACAAAAGTGGAAAAACGCGAAGTTGTAGGCAACACCCTGTGGGTGCTTCTTTCCATGCCCGCCGAAGCGGCTAAACAAGCCGCCGTCAAAGCCGTAGCGGAGAATCCCAACAAAAAGTTTTCGCAGGATGCGGAAAAACGCATGGACGAAGCCTTTAGCAAAGCGGACAAAGCCACAATTCCTGTGGAAAATTAGAGCCGTCCGAAAACTTTAAGTTTCAGCTAGGCTAAAGCCTTGAGCCCAATAATTAAATTATATAATAAGGGCGCATTTTTTGCCGCTTTCGCGGCAAAAAACCAGGCTATCCGCTCAAATTACACATAAACCCGCCAAGCGGATTTATGTGTAATTCCCGCTACTATCCTTTGCGCGTTAAAACATAAGGCTGTCTTATTATAACGGCGCTTTCAATTAACGTATTTGGATTGGCCGTAAAGCGGCTCCGGCTGTTGTTTTTTAGCCGGAAGGCCGTTTCGTATTTTATTAAAAAGGTGTAAATATAAAATGAAAGCAGGTAAAAAAAACTTTAATTTTTTTGTATTTTTTTTATTTTTAATTTTTTCTTTTGGTTTAAACGCCCAGGAAAGAGCGGACGCTTTAAAAGCCGCTTCCGCTATGGATGCGGCTTTTAAAGGGAGCGCTGTTTCAGCGCCCAAAAGAACCGCCCAAGACGCGGTAAAGACTCATTTTGCGTCGCAAGGGGACGCTCCCGAACCAAAGTTAAAAAAAAACGGCAAGCCGGAATGGGTGAATGATCCAGGCAAAACTTTCGATAAAAAATACTATGTTTTTGCCAACGGTTACGGCAAAGAAAGGCGGGATGCGGAAGAAAACGCGTTCACCGCCCTCGCCGGTTTTTTCGGGCAGTCGGTAAAAAGCGATTCGCTCACCATAGACCAATACAACGAAAGTTCCTCCGCCTCAAAAACTCAAAATTCCAGGTCTATTTCTTCCCGCAACGCTGTGGAAATTTCGGTTAACATAGAAAACCTTATAGGCGCCGAAATCGCGGACGTTTGGCAAAATCCCAAAACCAAGGAATTCCAGGCCCTTGCGGTTATGAATAAAAAAAAGTGCGCTTTTCTTTACGCCGCGGCTATTGACGCGAAACAGGGGGAAATAGAAGCTCTTTTAAGTGAAGAAAAAGACGGCCTTGACTTATTTTTAAGTTTTCAAAAAGCCGCGTTTTTAGCGGACGAAGCCGCCTCTTACGCTATGTTGCTGTACCTGTTAGAAGGCCCCAACCTCAGCGCCGAATTTTCAGGCGGCGGCGGGCATCGCGCAAAAGCCATTTCAGAGGCGTCTAAACACCCCATATCAGTGGAAGTTAAAGGAGATGTGGAAGACCGCATAAAAAACGCTTTTACGCACTCGCTCTCCACGGCGGGCTTTAAAACAGGCGGAGCCTCGCCGCGTTATATTCTGGAAGCGCGCCTTACATTAACGCCGCATGAAGCCCCGGCTCAAAGGAATAAATTTACGCGCTACGCGGTGGAAGCAAACTTAAAAGATTCCCGTAAAGAAATTTATCTTTTAAATTACAGAATAGAGGGAAGAGAAGGCCATGTAACCCAGCCGTTGGCCGATGAAAGGGCGTTGAAAAAAGCTCAGGACGAAATACAAGAAGCTTTCGCTTCCCATATCGCGAAACTTGGCAAATAAAGCGCGGAAAGCATTATTTCCAGGTTTTGCGTAATTCCATTATTCCGGTAATATTGTAAAAAACTATTGTGTTTTTTTCGTCCACGCGAATGCGCCCGGAAAAAACTCCGTAAGCGCGGCGCGTGGAAAAATTCTGAAAAATCCCGGATTGCCGGTGAGACCCCGCCTCCAGCGGGGTGAATTTCATCTCCAAAAGCCCTTCCGTCTCCCAAAAAAAACGCTGGCGCATCCAGTCGTCCTGGGATAAATCAACGGCCACCCGCCCTAATTTTTGTATTTTTCCGTTAATAAAAAAAGCGTTTTCACCGGCGAAAGAATCATCCGCGGTTCCGTATCCTATGCTAAAACTTATCAGCCGGTTTTCTATCATCCCGCATCCGGCGGCCCAAAAATGGGCGTCCTGACGCGGACGGGCCGTCCTGCTCCATAAAAAAATGCCCCAGGCCTTTCCTTTAGAAAATACAATTTCTTTATTTTCTATCTGCACCACGCCCTCCGCCTCGTACCACGGCGAACATCTTATACATTGAAAACGGGCTTTTTCATCCTTCCACGGAAGGTTTGTAACAATAGATTGAGAGCCAAAAGAGTCTGTAAGCACAATTTCGGAACGTAAAGGGCTTTCTTTTTTAAAATGCGGAATGTCAGCTTTTAAAATACGGTCTCCGTGATTCATAACAATAAAATGAATTGAAAAACCTTTTCGATGTATACGAACATCGCCGGATTCACTGCCTTGCGGAAGCATAAAAGAATTAAACAAAAACGGCACGTTTATTATTTTTGTAAACACTTTTTTTTCTCTAAGAGAAAAAGCCGTAATTAAAACATAGCGCGTCCAGCCGTAATTTGTTATTTCAAAAACAAAAAGATGAGTATTGGAAAAAAATATATACGAATCGGATTCCGTTATATTTCTTAACGAAACCGGATATTCCTGCGGATTATACAAAAAAAGCGGGCGGCGCGCCCAGCCGAAATTTTTATAGTAGTTTACGCCGGCAAAAACCGGCGAAGAAGCCTCAATTTCCGTCTGGGACATTTTTTCTGTTTATTTCTGTTACGCTGAAATGCGGGGCGTACAGGCTGATTCCTTTTTCGCTAAAACCGTTTTGTATATTTTGATACAACTGTGAATATAAACGCGGCAGGGAATCCACATTCTTTGTATAGGCGTTTATTTCGTAATGGCAGTAAAAGTCGTCCAGCGCCGTTTGATTTACGAAAGGCGGCGGATCTTGCAAAATGTTTTCTGTTTTAAGCGCGGCGTCAATTAAAATTTGATGCACCACGTTCCACGGGACGTCGTATCCCATGGTTATCGTTTTGTGGATTACAAGGCCTTTGCCGGTTTCTGTTGAGGTGCTAAAGTTGGTTATTGAAGATGTAAGCACGGTGATGTTTGGAAAAGTAACATATTCGTTTTTAAAAGTTCTAACGCGGGTGGCGACCCCGGATTTTTCCACTATAAATCCGGTTATATCGCCTATCTTAATAAGGTCGCCTATTTTAAAAGTACGCATATACGTAATTACAATGCCGGCTACAAGGTTGCCTATCGCCGAACTTGAACCCAACGAAATAACCAGGCCGAACAGCATGGATACGCCTTTAAATGATTCTGAGTTCGCGTTAGGCAAATGCGGGTAAATCACCGCCAAAGTAAGCGCGAAAATAAATATTTGCAGAAGTTTGTAAGTAGGCGCGACCCAGTCGGTGTGAAATCCGGGTATAATTATTTTGCCCTGCTCAACTTGATTCGCGAAAAATTTGACTATCCTAAGCAGATACCTGACTATTATTACAGTAATTACAATAAAGAAAAGGTCCGGCATATATCGTATAACATTGCCGAAAAAGTTTTTTATGGGCTGCCATATATAGCTTATCAGCATAACGGCCACGCTGCGGGTTGGTTCAAAAAGCCCCAAAATGGCGGTGACCGCTATATATAAAATTATTAAAATCGATAAAAACTTTAATATTCTTATAATATAGGAAACAAAAGCTATAAGTTGGCTTCTGGAAAATATTTTGTCAAAAACATGAAAACTTCCAGCCTTTTTTATAAAAGGTATTTTATCCAGTTTTACGGCGAAAAGATTTTTTTTGCCGCGCGGAATTACAGAATGTCTTTTGTTAAGACCGGAAACAATTTTTTTATTGAATTCCTCAAATAAAAAATTAATAAAACGCATAGCCGCGAAAGCCGCGGCGCAAATAGCGAGCGCGATTATAACTCTAAAAATTATCCACAACCAAGCCTTGTTCTCAAAAATTTTCCATTTTTCATGTATCCATCCTACAGTTTTTAAAATGCTTCTTGTAGGCGAATTCTGAACTATTTCTTCCGTTAGGGCGTCCGCGCCAGCCGCCGCCTCCAGCTCTACGGGGCTTCCCGCCGCAACGCCGCCCGCGTCCAGCCCCGCGAAGTTTCCCGCCTCCGCGCCAGCCTCCGGAGCCGCAAGCGCTTCTTCTGCGTTCCCGGCCGGAGCGGTTGTTGAAGCTTCCTGCCCGAAAGAGGAGGCCGCCGCCGCAAAAAACAGACAAAATAAAATAAATCTAAAAGAGAAGTTTTGTATGCGCATAAAAATCCTTAAAAATTCACAAAACGGACAGGTTTTTTAAGAGCTTCCAAATAAGCCTTAAACCATGTTTTTAGTACAATTATCGCGCAAATTAGCCTTTTTTATCAATGGACGCCTGTTTTTTAGAATGGATTTTCACCCGTCCCGCCCAAACCGCTGTTTAAGCGTTTTTATAAAGCGCAGGCGAATCCGTTTCAAACTTTAATTTTTTGCGAAAAAAAAACCGCAAACCGTTTTTTGTAAACCTGATATAACTATTGAAAAAAACGAACGAAAGCGTTAGAGTGTTTGCGGGAATAGATAGACGATAAAAAAGACGGTTCCCAAAACGATTTTTAGGAGAAGATTATGGCTGTTATGTACTACGAAAAAGACTGCGATTTAGGCGCGCTAAAAAATAAAACCATAGCGATTATAGGCTACGGTTCGCAGGGGCACGCCCACGCGCTTAACGCGAAAGAATCCGGACTCAAAGTAATTGTTGGGCTGTACGAAGGCTCAAAATCGTGGAAAAAGGCGGAAGAAGCCGGATTAACCGTCAAAATCGCCTCGGAAGCGGCAAAAGAAGCCGATTTTATCATGATTCTAATAAATGATGAAAAACAAGCGCGTCTTTACAACGAGTCTATCAAACCCAACTTAAAAGCCGGCAAAACGCTCGCTTTCGCGCATGGTTTTAATATACATTTCGGGCAAATCCAGCCGCCTCCAGATGTAAACGTCGTGATGATAGCCCCGAAAGGCCCCGGTCATACGGTTAGAGAGCGCTACCAGGACGGCGAAGGCGTGCCTTGCCTTATCGCGGTTCATCAGGACGCCGCCGGAGACGCGAAAAGGCTCGGCCTTGCTTACGCGGCGGCGATAGGCGGCGCCAGGGCCGGAGTTTTGGAGACCACATTTAAAGAGGAGACCGAAACCGATCTTTTCGGCGAGCAGGCGGTTCTTTGCGGCGGCGTTTCCGCTTTAATGAAGGCGGGTTTTGAGGTGCTTACCGAAGCCGGTTATCAGCCGGAAAGCGCTTATTTTGAAGTAATGCACGAAATGAAGCTTATTATAGACCTTGTAAACAGGGGCGGGCTTGGCTTTATGCGGTATTCAATATCCGATACGGCGGAATACGGCGATTATGTTACAGGGCCCAGAATTATAACCGAAGAAACCAAAAATACAATGCGCAAGGTGTTAAAAGAAATACAGGACGGTACGTTCGCCAAAAACTGGATACTGGAAAACCAGGCGTCCAGGCCGGCTTTTAACCGTATGCGCGCGATAGAAGCCGCCCACCCGATAGAAAAGGTGGGCGGGGAATTGCGCGCGATGATGACCTGGCTTCATGCTCCATCCGAAAAATAAATTCCCGCAAAACGTTTAGCCGGCCGCGTTGCCGGCTAAACGTTCCATAAAAAGGATCGAGAAAACATTGCTTGCGTCCGAATTAACCGGCGTTTCAATAACGCAACAGAACCTTCTGTTGCGCGAGCGGTTGTAAGGAACCGCGCGGGGGATGACATTGCTTTTTGCTAATGCTGTTTCTTTAAATAGAGTTGTCCGGAAGCCTCAAGTTTCCGCAAGACGGGCCGCGCTTGGCCGGCAGGGCTTGACCGGCTTCCGCTTAAAAACGCAAAACGCCGGACGTTTTGCAAGGGCTAAAGGCGGCGGCCAACCGTGTTGGCGAACAAGCCCAATGAGCGGTTGTTAAAAATAAATTCTGCGCGATTCCTTAAAAAATAAGCATCATGTTTATTATATTAAATAAGTTGTCTGGAAACTTCAGCTTCCGCAAGCCGGGCCGTGTTTAGCTTGGCATGGTTTGACCGGCAACCGCTAAAAACAGCAAAATACGGAGCGTTTTGTAAGACTTGTCCGCCAACTTAGCCGGGTTATTGAAACAAGTTTAATGCACTAGATTGTTCCGATTTTTATTGATGAACGGAGCGAGATCGCGACCGTGCTTGCGCGGGCATGATCGAGCGAGTGAGGAAACGAAGGGTTTAATACCCCGCGGCTTGCCGCGGAAGCCGCCAGGCGGCGGTGCAGGGCAAGCCCTGCGGTATTAATACCCTTTATTGATTTTAGTCTGGAAAATAAGTTGTTCAATCAATATATTTTCTTTTAGTTAAAGAAGAAGGAGTTAAAATGAAAAACACTCGTGTAAAAGGATGGGCGCTTATACGCCTCGCGCTGACTATCATAGGGAAAAAAGGCCTCGCCGAATTAAAAAAGGCCTCCCTTAACGCCGAGAATCAAAGCGCTTTGTTTTTACGCAACATAATAGAGGAATCAAAAGATACGGTTTATGGAAAAGAGCGTAATTTTGACGAGATACTCAAAGCTCAGTCCGTGGAAGAATTTTTTGAAGCTTACAAAAAAAACGTGCCGTTAAACAGTTACGAAGATCTTTCTCCTTATATAGAACGCCATAAAAATGGCGAGCCTAACGTTCTTTTCCCCGGAAAACCTAAAATGTACGCCACCACAAGCGGAACCACTAAAGAACCCAAATGGATACCCATAACGGAAAATTATTATAAAGACGTGTATAAAGTAATGAATCAATTATGGTTTTACACGCTGATTATGAATAAGCCGAAAGTTTTTTACGGGCGCACTCTTTCCATCGTTGGAAAAGCTATAGAAGGCGCGGCCCCGGACGGAACGGTTTACGGCTCTATTTCGGGTATCGCCCAACGTGATATTCCAAATTTCTTGAAAGTGGTTTATTCCGCCCCGGCGGAAGTATTTAAAATTTCGGACTACAAAGCCCGTTATTACACGTTAATGCGTTTTGGCATAGAACAAAACATAACGCTCATTATTACGGCTAATCCAAGCACGCTTGTGGAAATGCAGGTGAACGCCAATGAATTCTATGATGAATATGTAAATGACATTGAACGCGGAACCCTTTCTTCCCGCGTAAAAATAGAGCCGGAAATTCGTTCTTGTCTGGAAAGCTATTTAAAACCAAACCGGAAAAGAGCGAAAGAACTTCGGGAATTAAAAGAGCGGCATGGAACGGTGTTGCCGAAGCATTACTGGCCCCATATGCAAATTGTAAATGTTTGGATGTGCGGCAATACAAAAGTATATTGCGAAAAAATAAAAGATTCTTTTTCAGACAGCGCGGTTTTTCATGAGTTTGGGTATTTTTCCACCGAATGTAAATCTGGAATTGTATTAACAAGCAATACATTAGACACCGTGCTTTTTGGACATAAAATGTATTTTGAATTTATACATGAATCCGAAATAGACAAAAATGATCCAAAGGTGTATCAATTAAACGAAGTAAAAAAAGGCGAGCGTTACTGCATGGTTGTTACAACCGCCGCCGGACTTTACAGGTATAACACAAACGACATCATTGAAATAACTGGATTTTACAACCAGTTTCCAACAATTAAATTTATACAAAAATGCAACGGCATAATAAGCATGACCGGCGAAAAACTGCACGAAAGGCAGTTTATAGACGCGGTGCGCACCGTGGAAAAAGAAACAGGTTTGGAGCTTAACTTTTTTGTAGGGTTCGCGAATGTAGAAAAATCAAATTACAGTTTTTATTTTGAGTTCCAAAAAGAAGACGTTACACAGGCGGAGGCCGAGAGTTTTTCGGCCGATTTGGATAAAGTTTTGCAAACCTACAACGTTGAATACGGCGATAAACGAGCGTCTGACCGTATAAAAGAACCGGAAACCAGCTTGCTGGTTAAAAATTCTTTTGAAAAATTTAAGGCGGCTTGTATAGAAAGAGGTTTTAGGGACGGGCAGTTCAAATTGAATCTGCTTATGCAGGACGAAAAACGCCAGCAAGCTTTTAAAGAGTTAATAAAACCATCGCCTAAAGCCTAAGTCTATGATAGATTTATATATAAACGGCGGGAAACTTTCTTTTTCCGCCGTTATTTTTGACCTGGACGGCACTTTGTTCAACAGTTGCAATCTCGCCCTGCGCGTAGTGTTTAACAGAATACTCGACTTGCCCGTCATCTACGCTGAACGAAAAACTCGCGTCATCCTTAAAGGTTGCGATTTTGGCGATGAAGCAAAATATTACGACGCTTTTTTTTCCATTCTTTCCAAGAACGCCGCTGGTAAAAACAAAGAAAAACTGCGCGAATGGTATTTTGACAAATATATGCCGCGCATATACGCCGTCTTAAAAAAATGGCACAGGCCGAAAGAAGGCGTAAACGAGCTGTTCGCCCTTTTAAATAGCCAAAATACGCCGTTCGCCGTCTTTTCCGACTATCCAGAAGTTGACGAGCGCTTAAACGTTCTTGGAATAAAAAAAGAGCCGCTATGCCAAACATTTAGCCAGGGCGCTTTTGGTGCGCAAAAACCGGCGCCCAGGGCTTTTTTGGAAATAGCCCGCTCGCTTGGCGTGAAAGCGGAAGAAACGCTGGTTGTAGGCGACAGAGACGACACAGACGGGGAAGGGGCGCGCGGCGCGGGCATGACTTTTCTAAAAGTCGATAAAAAAGACTGCTTGAGCATTAAAAAAATGTACGTTCCAAATATTTCACAAATATATATTCCGCAAACAGGAATTGATTACCCGGACGACCCTTTTGAATATATAAATACGCCGGAAAAAATAATAAATGTTAATCTGGACGAAAATTATAAATACCTAGACGAATCTTTTTCGTTTAAGTTAAAAAGCGCCTTATTGTACGCGGCTATTTTCACCGTGGTGTTTCCGCTGTCTGTTCTTAGGTTTGGATTGAGGATAGAAGGCCGTGAAAAATTAAAAAAATACCGTTCCGTTTTAAAAAACGGCGCCATGACGTGCGCAAACCATGTTCACCGTTGGGATTTTTTATTCATATTAAAGGCTGTAAGATGGCGCCGCCTTTATTTTCCCGCCCGCGCCGCGAATATTGAAGGTAAAGACCGGACGCTGATACGGCTTGCCGGCGGCATTCCAATTCCAGAAAAAATAAGCGCGATTCGCGTCTTTAACGCGGCTTTTGACGTTCTGGCGGCCAAAAAAAAATGGCTTCACGCATTTCCAGAAAGCGCCCGCTGGGATTATTTCACTCCGATACGCCCTTTTAAAAAAGGCGTTTGGACTATGGCTGTAAAATACAATTTTCCTGTAATCCCAATGGCGTTTTCATACCGTAAACCCAACTTAATCGCCCGCCTTTTTAAGACGCCCGCGCTTATAACCCTGCGTATAGGCGAACCTGTTTTCCCGGACGCAAAACTCACGCCAAAAAAAGCGGCCGAATCTATGCGAAAAAGCGTCCATCAGAGGATGGTGGAACTATCCGGCGTTTCCAACAACCCATACACGGCTTCCGGCGAATAACGCCTTCAACAAAACCCGCTTAAAAGCGCGTTTTGGCCGTTCCTAAAACGTTATGCTTTTGTAAACACGGCCCAGCTTGCGGCGCCGCGCCGGGGAAGCCCGCCCGCGATAAAAAAAATACGCGGGCCGGGAACGGCGGGGGGAGACAGGGCGGATAGTGTAAGCCGGGAATGGCGGCGGGGGTGGGGGGACGGGAACCAGACTGCGCACAGGCCGCTTTAGACGAAACGCGCGCTTTTTAAGCGCTTTTTTATTCCGCATCCTTATATATTGTAGTTGTCCGGAAACTTCAGTTTCAGCCAAGCTGAATCAAGCCAAGGCTTGATTACCAAGCCTTGGCCCGGGCTTGGTTCAGTCAATTTCCGCTTAAAAAAGACTTAGGCGGCAAGCAATCATGTTATCGAACAAGTCCAATATAATAAAATATAGCGAGGATAATATAAACGATATATCACTATTTAAACCGAAAGATTTTTTGACTGAAATAAAATCCGCCGCTCAAATACAACGATGGATTTTATAAGATACATTTGGGGCGCCGCCTAAAGCTATCGTCTTGGGACGTTCCCGCGCCAAAACCCGCCGCTTTAAAATTTTGCGCGGCGTTTATCCAGATACGGACGCGGCGGTTTTGGAAGCCAGTTCTTCCCAGCGGGAATCTTCCAGCACATCTTTGTCTATATTCATATACAGGATGCTTTCTCCGCCCGGCAGAGGATACAGGGTGTGTTGTATGTTTAAGTACGGCAGGCTTTTGCCGGGGAAAGCCGGATCGTATATGCCGGGCCTGACCATAGATTCTCCGCGTGACAGGACGTCCCAGGTGCGCGCGGATTCGCTGAACATCGCAAGCGCCTGAGAGCGAAAAGATGGGGAGCCGGATAGTTGCGAGAGCGCGTTTAATGTAACGCCCATATTGTTTTGCGCTCTCATTATACGTTCCAAAAGTTCGGCGTGGTCTTTTCGCCTGTCCGGTTCAATTACATCGAAACGCGCACGATCCCGCTCCAAAAGCCGGATAAGCCGGCTGTAATAGCCTTGCGCCGCGAAAAAATCATTGCGCAGGTAAGAAACGGAGCCCAAAGCGTTTAAAAGCCGGCGGTTGTACGGCATTTCCATAGACACTTCAAAAAAGCGCCCCAGGGCGGCCGGGTAGTTTTCATTTTGATAGAACAAGGCTCCAAGCCTGTATTTTAATTCAGGCGGGGCCCAGCCGTTGCGTTCCGAGGCGGAATACCACCGTATAGCGTTTTCCGGGTTTAAGTTTTTGATAAAATATTCAATATCGCCGAGCGTCGCGTACAGTTTTCCGGCGTCCGCGTAAGGCCTTTTTATAAGGCGGCGTTCCAGAGCGTCTTCGTATATGTTCACGCCTTTTACCAGGGCTTCTTCCGCTTGAAACCATTCAAGGCTGTTTATCATATTTTCCGCCAGAAGAAACTGGGCGTCTATTCGGGCGCGGGCTCGTTTTGGGTTTTCCGCGACCGCCGAGTCAAAAGCTTCCACGGCGGTTTCCAGAGTCTGGCGTTCTTCCAGCGGGGCGTTGTAAAAATGATAATAACGGCCAAGCTGGTAGTGCGGCTCCGGCAGGCGCGGCGGAACCTCTCCTGTTTTTTTAAACTCTTTTGCGCGCGACTCATCGTCGGATTGCACGGCGCGTATAAGCACGTCTTTTATTCCTTCAATTTCTTTTATGTACTCGTTGGGAACGCCGTCCGTTTTTTCCAGGCGTTTATCCAAAAGGTAGCCGCCAAGCTCCGCAAGCGTTTCCGGCGAGAAATATGTTTTTTTCGCGGCCATAAAGGTTTTTTGTATGGGCGTCACCTCGCGTAAATTATCCGTGCGTATAAAATATTTAAGCATACGCTCCATAACGGCCGGAGTTTGCCCCGCAAGCGTGATGTATCGGGCGTAAGCCTGCCGCGCTTCTTCGTAACGGCCGAAAAACAGCTCCGGGTCTCCGTCCGCCCAGTCCAGGTTTATATCACCTAACGCGAGAAGGCCGTCAAGGTCGTCCGGTTCGTAATCAAGTATATTTTGCCTTATTATGCGGTCGGCTTTTTCATAATTGTGAAGATGCGCCGATTCCATGCGGGCGTAATCCAGAGCGCCTTTTTTATCGCGTGGGCGCCAGTATAAAAGTTCGTCATACTTTTGTTCCGCGTATATATACTGCCGTTCATCACGAAACTTTTCCGCGTATTTATAGAACCAGTTTTTTACGCGGCGCAGTTTAAATGCGTCCGAAAAATACTGGTTCGCCATTTCAAAAGAACCTTCTTCTATACAATCGTATCCCTGTTTGTAAAGCGAGTCCGCTTTTAGCGGTTTGTATATAAATTGATACGACAAATATGTTACACACGCCGAAAGCAGGGCTATAATAAGCGAAAGCGTAATTATAGGCAGGAATTTTTGAACGAATACGTATGAAAAAGAGCTCTGTTCGGAAGCTAAATTTTCACCGGTTTTTTTAATGGCGTTACGCGGCAGCGGTATTTGCTTTTTTTGTATCATTCCCGCCAAATCGGCGGCTTCTTTCGCGCTTCCTTTGTTTATTAAAAGTTGAATAAGTTTTGAAACCTGCGCTCCGCCTTCTTTTTTTGTGATAATTTCTTCGCAGGCTATGCGCAGGGCCAGCGGGTAACCGTCCAAAGTTTCCAGCAGACTCTCCAAATCTTCTTCGTTTATTTCCGGGTCTTTTGCGATGGGGGGAGGCCTTTTTGAATCATCTTTTGAGGCGGTTTCATCTAACCCGGGTATGTCCAGATCGTCCAGATTGGGAAGGCCGCTTGATTCTTTGCCGTCTTCGGGAATTGAAAGGTCAAAATTTGAAAAAGCATCTTCTTGCTCTGGATTAAGGGATAAACTGGCTTTCTCTTCTTCGGAAACCTCCGTAACCTCTAAAGGGTCGGCCCCCGCCTCGCCGAAGCCGCCTAAGTCAAGGCCGTCCAGGTCTAGGCCCGTTTCGTCCCCGGAAGCGTCCTGGTCAGAAGCGTCTGAGTTTGCGCCGTCCGCGCCGGAATAACCCGCGGCGTCCGGTTCCGCGTCATTTACGGTTTCGCCAAAGCCGCTTAGGTCAAGGCCGTCCAGGTCTAAGCCCGCTTCGGCCCCGGAAGCGCCTTCTCCAACGTTTCCGGCTCCGTCCGTTGCGGCGCCGGAGGCCGGGTTGTCGTCCACAAGCGGAGTTTCGAGGGCGTCAGGCGAGATTGAGGCCAGATCGTCAAAATTTAAATCAAAAGCGCCGCCGGGTTCGTCCGCCGGTTCTTCGGGCGGCGCCTGGGGTTGTTCCGGTTCTTTGTCCGGCAAAGGGTAGTCGTCTTTGGATACGCCTTCATTAAGGTTTATTTGTAATTCATCGCCTATATATTCAAAACGTGATTTAAATGTCTCAAGGTCTTTTAAGGCCGGCATTTTTCCCTCTGGTTCACGGCGCTCTGGCGGCGCTCTGGCTATGCTCCGGCGGTAATTACGCGCCAAATCTATTGAGGCTGTTCCAAAATTTCAAGTTTAGGCTATTGCTCTATTATTCATTTTTTATTCCGATAATGACACTAATGAAGAAATTACTGATTTTAGCAACTTTCATAGCGATTATCGGCAATTTGGAAGCTCTCAATTTAAAATCATATCAATTTATTGAACTTCTCTTAAGCCTTGACAAACCTTCCGCGCCGGTAATTTTTGAAGACGCGGTGGTGTTCACCGCGGACGGGATAAATCATAAAAAAGTGGGTGTGGCTTTCGCCCATGAAAATTTTAGCAAAATATATTGGTTTAAAAAAATACTTGTCCCAATAGACCAAACGGCGGCGTTTAACGAAAAAGAAAAAGTCGAACCTGAACGCCTGCGGGATTCTGGAATGTTGTTTTACGCTTATGAACCGCCGGAAGACGTCCGCGTTTTGGAATACAGAATTATAACGGACGGCCTTTGGTCGGCGGACCCGTCAAATCCTTTCCAAAGAACAGATTTTAACTCTGGACTTGAATTAAGCGTAACGGACGCGCCCCGTTTTCCAGAATACGTTAAGGTGAATAAAGATAAGAGCGTTTTAAGCTTAATTCACACGGCCCCTTCAGGCGGCGCCGTCACTGTGGCCGGAGATTTTAACGGCTGGGATCCTTTTATGTACAGGCTTAGGGAAAAACGTTCCGGTGAATATAGGCTGGATCTGCCGTTGCCGCCCGGAGAGTACCATTATGTGATATACCAAAACGGCTTGCAAACGCTGGACCAAAACAACAGCCGGAAAGTTTACGGCGCCGGCGGAAAAGTAGTCAACGCCGTTACGATAGAATGATTTAACTTAAAGCTTTTCCGCGCTTAAAGCGGGCTTGTTTCGCTCGCCCCGGTTGGCCGCCGCCCAAGCCGTTTTTTAAGCGAAACATTGAGCGCGTCCCCCCAACCCAGGCGGCCCAGCGCGGGGCCCGATAACGGCCCCCGCTTTGGATGCGGCTGGGGGCTCCGCCCCCAGTTCCCCGCTGGGCGCAAGCGCACGCGAAACATTGAGCGCGTCCCCCCAACCCAGGCGGCACAGCGCGGGGCCCGATAACGGCCCAAGCCGTAGAGAAAGCGGACGGCCCCGCTGGGCGCAAGCGCACGCGAAACTTTGAGCGCGGCCAGCCAACCCAGGCGGCACAGCGCGGGGCCCGATAACGGCCCCCGCCGTAGAGAAGGCGACCGGCCCCGCCAGGCGCAAGCGCGCGCGAAACATTGAGCGCGTCCCGCCAACCCAGGCGGCCCAGCGTGAGGCCCGATAACGGCCCCCGCTTTGGTTGCCGCTGGGGGCTCCGCCACCAGTCCCCCGCTGGGAGCGAGTGCGCGCGAAACATTGAGCGCGTCCCCCCAACCCAGGCGGCTCAGCGTGGGGCCCGATAACGGCCCCCGCCGTAGAGAAGGCGGACGGCCCCGCTGGGAGGCCTAGGCCTCCCAGACCCACCAAAAGTTTGCGGCCATGATAAATGAGTTTTTCAACATTTTTCGCAAAAAAACCGACAATAATGTAGTGTTTTATAAGTGGAGGGCTGTTTATGTTTGCGAAACGCGGCGTTTGCTTTTTTTGGTTGTTTTTGTTTTTTGTTCATTCAGGGATTTTTTCACAACCTTACGATAAAGAATTTTATCATTTGCGCGCGCAACAATACTTAATGCAGGGCAATTTGAGCGGCGCTTTAGAAATATACAACCTGATTATAGGAACTGACCCCAAAGACGTAAGGGCGTTTAACGGCAGGGGTATGGTTTACGAGCGCCGCGCCGATTTAAATGCGGCTATGGCGGATTACGAACACGCTTTGGAGTTAAACCCGGTGTACGCGGAAGCGCAACACAATCGCTGGGCTCTTATGCAAAAATACAAAAATGAAAAGGCGCCTACAGTTACATTCGCAAAACAGGGCGGCGGCAGAAACAGAACCGTATTCCCAAATTCCAATCCCCAGGAGGTTGCGCCTCCCGCCGCGGAGACGGCGAGCGAACCTTTGGCGGGAGTAGCGGCGGCGGAAGATGATTCGCCCGCGCCAGCGGCTTCCGCGGAAACCAATAGTAAAACAAAACGGGCTGTAAAGCCGGCGGTTTTCCCAAAGCTTAAAACCGCTTCCGAGATTGTAAATTCAGAAGACTGGAGGCCTTCGGAAGATGAGGCGCCGTTGTTTTATGACGATTACTATTATGTTGACGATGAAGAAGCAACCCCGAACAAATATAGCGAGGACACAGGTTATGGCGAAGATTCGGGGTATTTGAGCCCGTCCTTATATCAACAGCCCGCCACTTTAGCCCGCGTGGACGGTACGGTTGTACGCATAACCCCTTCCTCTAACGATAGCAAAAGCGCACCGGTTAAGGCGCAAAGCGGGCCGCCTCGCGAGCCGGACGGTTCTTTATCGCCGGTTGTTGGAACGCGCGCACCGGCGTCCGGCGTTACGGGGCCTTTCAATCCTTCTTACAGCGGTTATTCTTCAACCGGGGATTATCAGAACGCGGCCCGTCTTGCTCCTGTTCCGCAAACAGCGCCGGCGGCGGTTTCCACGCAACAATCCGAGCCTTTGGGCGCACCGCCTTCGGGCGTGACGTATTCGAGTGCGCCGCCTTCGGGTGCAATGTCTTCGGGAGCGCCGCTTTCGATACCAATGTCTTCGAGTGCGCCGTCTTCGGGCGTGATGTATTCGAGTGCGCCGCTTTCGGGTACGCCGCCTTTGGGAGCGGCGCCGGTTCAGGCGGCCCCCGTTGCGGCCCCAGACCGTCCGCCGTCGGTTGCGCCGTCCGCCGGCTCGCTTGGGCGGGGAGGGGAGGTGGCGCAGGGCGTTTACGGCGGCGTTCCCGCGTATCAGGCGCCGCCCGCCATTAAAACGCCTTCGGTAAGGCTTCCCGCCCAGAATTTCCCGGGCGGCGTCGCTGTGGTTAATGAGGCCGGCTCTTACAACAGCGCCAGCGCCCGCTTGCCGCCGCTGGCTTTATCATCCTCCGCTTCTTCTTACAGTTCCGCTTCCGGCTACAACGTGAACGCGCTTTCCGCTGAAAACCGCAACAATTCAGGTTTGACGTTTTATAACGCCGGAAACTATACGCAGGCTATAAGCGAATTTACGGAAGCTATAAAGCTTTTTCCGGAATTTACGATAGCTTATAACAATAGAGGCGTAGCTTACGTAAAAACAGGCGAATACGCGAAAGCTATGGATGATTTTAATCAGGCGTTGCGTCTTAATCCGTATTATTTTGACGCCCAGCAGAACCGCGAAATAACCCGCCCTTTCGTTACGAGATAATATGCGCGGTCAAACTTTTTTTGGCGTTCAAATATTAGAGTTGTTTGAAAACTTCAAGTTTTCAAACAACTTCCATTAAAAACGTGGTTTTGTAAGGCTTTAGCCTGAAAAACCACAAGACTTGTGAGACAACCAACCGGGTTGTTGAACAAGTCTATTGCGTGGAATAGCGGCGTTGGGAGTTGTATACGTCCATTACGCAGCCGCCTACGGTTTTTACGGATTAAAAATTACAGGCGCCTGGGGCGTCGATGTGTTTTTTGTTATCAGCGGTTTTATAATCGCGTATGTTGTTTCAAATAATACTGAAAATTTTTTTATAAAACGGGTGTTCAGAATTTTTCCGCTGTATTTTATAGCTACTTTTTTGACACTTGTTCCCGCCGTATTTTTTCCTGATTTGATTCATAGAACGGAAATATTATCTATGGAAAAATTTATCAAATCAATATTATTTATACCGTACGAAGATGAACTCAAAGAAAATATACCTATAGTGGGGCCTGGCTGGACGTTAAATTTTGAGATGTTTTTTTACGTTATAACGGCGTTTTGCGTTTTTTTTGTAAAAAATAAAAAAAAGAGCCGCTTGGAAGATTCAGTTTCCGCAAGTTGCGCAAGCCATGTCCGCCCGGCAACCGTTAAAAAACAGCAAAACGCGGAGTATTTTGCAAAATTTCTCCGGCGGACGCATCCAGATTGTCGACCAAGCCTATTCTCCAATTCTTTGTTCCGCAGTGTTAATTGCGCTCTTGTTTGTTTTTAACGCGTTAAAATCCAAATCTTTTATATTAGGATATTATATAACTCATGTTACGCAAGGAGGCGATAAATTGTCGAAATTACTCCAAAATTCAATCAAAAGCGAGGTGTTTTGACATAATCCGGCCTGTTAGAAGTATCCAAAGCTTCCTTTTGCGTA